>NZ_JBHVSK010000001.1:0-520812 GCF_042885235.1 Paenibacillus sp. NPDC058071 | reverse complement strand
TCAATCCACGCTCCTACATAAGGAGCGACACGGAAAAATCATACATTTGAGGTGAATTAATCGTATTTCAATCCACGCTCCTACATAAGGAGCGACGTTAAATATGTCCAGCTTGAGCAGTATGGGCAATTTCAATCCACGCTCCTACATAAGGAGCGACTGGAGGGCATTTTCGATATGATTAATATAGGTAATTTCAATCCACGCTCCTACATAAGGAGCGACGATCTTGCAATGCGCCTTAAACAAGCCCACGAAGAATTTCAATCCACGCTCCTACATAAGGAGCGACGGTCGTACGATGTTACGGCCATAATTGAGCTGTAATTTCAATCCACGCTCCTACATAAGGAGCGACTGCGAGCAAATTACGCCCTGATAGAACAAGGGATTGCAAGCGCTTTAGTGCGAATAGCACATTAGCGCCAACATAAAATGGGATTAAATGTAAATTAAATCCCCAAAACCCGCATCTGACGCGGAGTGCGAATCCCCCAGGGATTTCATGTGAGCTTCACATTCGCACCAGATCTTGTTTCTTCACCCTACGAGCACTAATACTAACTACCTTTCATTATACACTTCCCAAAATCTTACTGCTAGAATAAAACGTCAGTGCGAGTGATCTAGTCTTGGTTTTTACTTTGTACCTGCCGTTGCTGCCATTCCGAGAGGAGTAGGGGAGCGATAGAATCGAGGAACGCATTGCCGGGAATTCGGTCCTTCTTGCGTTTGTCGTCGGTTAGGACGACAACAATTTTCAAGTCCGGTACCACATAGATAAACTGTCCGGCGTAGCCTCTCGCGTAAAAATAGTTCAGCGACACGGGAGCCTCATATTCGTTCTCATCTGAATGTTCGCCTAACGTGTCAGCCCACCAATGCCAGCCGTAAAAACCGGTGTTTGGCGCGGTTGCCGGAACGAACGGCTTCACGGAAAAGTTTGCCCTCTCTGCGGAAACGAGCTGTTGCTGCTCCCAACTCCCGCGATTCAAATAAAGCTGCCCGAACTTCAGCAGGTCTCCAGGGCGCATTCGCATGCCATAACCGCCGGTATGATTGCCTTGAGGATCGATTTCCCACTCATATTGTTCAATGCCAAGGTGACCAAACAGGTTGTCTTCGGCAAAACGTGCGACAGACGTGCCGCATGCCTGTACGAGAATAGCCGACAGAAGCTGGGATACCCCAGAGCTGTACTCCATTCGGCTTCCCGGCGTATCTGAGATGGGCTGCTCCAAAACGAAATCAACCCAATTGTCTGAACGAGTCATGCGCGGAAAAGATTTAATTCCTCCGAACTCAGTCCATTGAAACCCGGCAGTCATCGTTAAGAGATGCTCCAACGTAATGTCCCGTTTCCGAGGATCAGGGTCCGTGAGCAGCTGCGGATAAAATTCGGAAAGCAGTGTGTCTGCCTCCGGGATAATTCTTCGATCCATAGCGATGCAAATAAGAGCCGATAAAATGCTCTTCGTGCACGAGTTTATTTTGGCCATTTCTGACGGAATGAGCGGATTCCGATAATACTCAAACAGCATTTGACCGTCATGGTTGACCAGACAGCTTCTCAAATCTAAAGCTTCTATAGCTGTTGTTAAATCCTTAAAGTCCATAATAGGTAGTCATCCTTGCTATCGGTTTGTCCGATGAATGTTGTAATTACGAGTATAGTATGTCCGCATTAGCTTCGTAAACCTTTAACGCTGGAGTCGAACAAGAGCACATGTAACGCTAATGAGGTTTGCAATGAACAAAAGAGAGGCTCGGCGGCCTCCCCTTCATTCTGGTCATCTTTATTAGGAAGTATAATTCTTTCCCAAGCCCAATTCCGTAAGCAGCTGCCTGTAAGCAATGGAGGTTCGGTCTGCCGGAATATGAGCTTCGGCCATTAAGTCAAGTGGGAGCTCTTCGGGCGTCTGTGCTTCGACCATGTCGCTGTCCTCTTGAAAAACTTGCAGATTGAATTTAATGGTGTCTTCGATGGGGGCGTTTTTATCAAAGTTCCGCGATATCGGGCAAAACAATCGCGTATGCTTTGCGGAGACTGGAGAAGCACAATTTAATATCATTAATTTCCCGTCATTCGGAAAATGCACGGTAAGCGACGCTGCAAATGGGGCAAATACACGAAAAGCTCTCAGCCACATGAATCCGTCGGGAGCCGGATTTTCTTGCCCTCTTCCATAGTTGCTGACCGTACTCCAATAATCTGCCAGCAGTGTATTCCCGTCTCGCGCGACTTTGTACTGAGGAACCTCGGTATTGTTGCGATCCCCGAATGTGGCCGTATGCACGAAAGCAAAATGCGAGACATCCAGGAAGCCCTCCAATTGGCGGCCTGCCGAGCCTGCTATATCAAAGCTGGGCGGTAAAATATTGATGTAGTCCGGATCGTCCCATCCCAAAAATTCAGGAAGACGTACCTCTGTCGGAGCAAGAGAGGTCCAGATCAATCCGTACCGTTCGATGGATGGATAGACAATTAGCTTAAGCTTTGGCGATATTTTAGATTCGGGATGTGCCGGGACTGCTGTACAGACCCCATTGCAGTTATAACGGAAGCCGTGATAGGGGCACACAATTTCGTCGTTTTCGATCCAGCCCTTACTCAGTGGAGCACCTCGATGAAAACAAAGGTCTCGCGCGACCACAACGCTGCCGCGACTGCGGTAACAAACTAATTTGACGTCGAGTAATTTTACAGCCACCGGTTTATCCTTGATTTCATCGGAGATCGCAATCGGATACCAAAATTGCGATAGAACCTGCCAGTCGTTTGGAGAGAAAGTGCAGTCGCGAGGAAGCTGTACGGGAGTTTCAGATGAACGACTAATGCTTGTCATAATAAACACTCCTTTAAAATTGATTGGCGTCAAACGTAAATAAACCCCAAGCAAAGAGAGCCAAATAAAATAATCCTAATTGGGTGCAATAGGCATTTTATTAAGGCTCTCTTGTAGCCTGGGGCAATTACGGTTGCCTGGTCGAGACGCTCACTCCAATTAATGAGCTTATACAAGAGAAGTTTGTGTCATTTAACATGACATTAATTCGATTATAATTTTCATTTTAACGAGCGATCGTTTGTATGTCAATGCTAAATTGGAGAAAACAAGCAGGGGAGATCGCGGAATTGAGTATCGGACAATTAAATACGTTATAATACCTAACATAAAATCCGGCACGCAGGACGATTAGACGGCATTCATAATTTTTTACTACCACATATTGCATTCCTTTGATTAAAATACAAATAGAAGCCCGATTCAACAACATTCATCTTGTTCGGACAGGGAGTATTATGCTTGTTCAGAAGCCGGTATCCTTAAGGTAGCATTACAAAAAAAACAAGCTGGCGCCTTGCGGCTACCAGCAATTATAGTTTACCCGATGCGACTTTTATTATTCTTTCTGTTGTCATAAGACGCATTTTATACTCAGTAAAATATCAATTGAAGCAATATGCCGATCGGTATTGAACTAGTGCTCTGCTGCCATTGCATCGGCCTTGCTTCGATGAACGGTGCCGAACGGATGTTCAGGCGGGGCATAGATGCTGTATAACTTCAGCGGCTTCGAGCCGGTGTTCGTAACGTTATGCCAGGTGCCGGCAGGAACCATAATTGCATCAGTATCGCCAACCGCTTCCTGAAAATCGAGCCGCTCTTTGCTGCTGCCCATTTGTACCAGTCCTTCTCCTTCTTCAATACGTAAAAATTGATCGACAATAGGGTGGACTTCCAGACCAATATCGTCCCCAACCTCAATGCTCATGACCGTAACTTGCAGATGCTGTCCAGTCCAAATCGCAGTTCGGTACGTATTGTTGTTCTTAGCAGCTTCTTCGATATTTACAACGTAAGGAGTGCCGCCATGATCCTTAAGCACCGTTTCGCTCAATCGGGAAATGCTGGAGCTAATCTCATGCTGGGCGGAAGCTGCCTGCAAAAAAACGTTCCGAGCCGAAGGATGTTGGGATATGGAACCGCTTTGCCAATATCCTCTGCTTGCTGTCTCGCAAGCTTCACCGGCTATTTGGAGTCCTTCTCGGAACGTGCGAAAATCAATGCGGTGAATCTTATATTGCGGTTGCGAGCCGGTAAGCGTGGTATAAAGATGGCCAAATTGATGGAACTGCGTTCTTTTATTGTTCAAAGCGTGTTGGATGAGGTCGTTATAGTGTTGATCAGGGGCAATCTCGGCTAATCTGCTAAATAAATCAATTGTCGAAGCCTCTTGGTGCATGCCGACAAGAGCGGATTCTGCCGCTCGACTCATCTCCACATTGCCAGCTACTATGGCATACGCACCGTAATGCCGGTAATCAGGAGCATGGTATGGGAACTGGGAATAAGGGGAGTAAGCATAGAAATTGGGGACTGGGGCGCCATAAGCATCATTCATCAAAGGATTCCCTCCAGAAAAATATAGCACTATCGTATGCCCAGTTCATTCGGGATGTGCGCTAAGCCGATTTACATAACCTAACGCTGATGAAGAATAGTCTAGTTTAAGAAAGCCATCGCTGCGACGACAAGCAGCAGAACACCGCTGATCAGCGTTCCGAATTGCCCTAACGTGTATTTGCCAATTCGCACGTGCGCCAATCTGACGCCGAAAGCAACACCGCTCCATACCGTTATAAAGCTGCCTGCCGCCGCCAGCAGTGAAATAAGGAGAGGAGACAGTCCAAGCAGTCCTGCGCCAAGGCCGTTGGTAAGCGCATTAGCAGATAAGGCAATGCCGAGCATGACCGATTCGCCCCAGCCGATAGTTGTTGCGGAGGCCTCCCGTCCAGCGGCCGTTTCTTGTTCGCCGGCAGCCGCACCGCTAGTGTTTTTGCGCGGGGCAGCCAACAAGATAATGCGAATGCCGATAATGACGAGAACGAATGCCCCGAGGATAACGGGAAGAATGCCTGGCAGCAGCTTGGAGATCCACATTCCGAAATAGATGCCAAACACACTGAATAAAAAACAAATGACGGCAATCAACAAGTTCGAGAACACGCGGATACGGATGTTGCGAATGCCGTACGACAGCCCTACGCCTAGATTGTCAATGCTGGACGAGAAGGTCAAAGCCGCAACAATTAACCAAGATGCCATGTGGAAATAACGCCTCCTAATGTCAGCCGTCAAGAATAGCCGAGAACCGGCAAAGTTCGGGCCGCTTGGAGCTGATTTCTTGATGTTTGTTGTATTGTATGAGGCTTTGTTGCAATCGTGACAATAACTGTTGAGAAATTAGCAACAGCGGCTAATTTGGCGGACAGCTTTCGTGATTTTTTCGTCCAATATCGACTTGAATTATGGAAAATTTATGAGGGTGGAGGAATAAAATATAGCATAAGGAGGCTGAAGGGAGGATGAGGAATGAAGAAGGAAAAAAATGTTCACGCCGCCCCACAGCTTGGTTTTATGCTAAAAGCATTGATGCGGCAGCATGGCTTGTCCATGCGCAAGCTAAGTGAGTTGACGGGAATTCAGACGGCTACGATATCACGAATCGTCAACGGCAAGCAAACGGCCCAGATCAGACATCTTCAGCAGTTTTCGACGGTATTTCAAGTGCCGATGAAGGAGCTGCTGGAAGCAACCGGGCTGGAGATAGAGAGCGGCAGCATCCAAGAGGGAGAGCAGGACTCTTTAATAAATTTGATACAAGATACGCTCAAGCATGCAAGTCTGCTCGATTACGATCACATTGTGCCTTCCATTCAGCTCGAGCTTGATCGCTACGAACGCTACGCCTTGACGGAGGAAGGACACCAGCTTATTACAAACAAATTTACGAGCAAGGCGCAGCAGGTAGACGGAATGGGACCGTTCATCGACCAGCTTATGAGAATGCATAAGCAGTATGAAGATATTCATATTACTGAGGACGAGCGCGCCATACTGGGAAGCGTGCTGCTCTATTTCATTTTGTCCACGGATGTCATACCGGACTATATTTTTCCGATCGGTTATTTGGATGATGCCATTGCAATCAAGCTGGGACTTAATCGATTGGCAAAGGTCGGAGGGTAAGGGGGAAGGGGCTATTTATTTGAGCTGGGCACAGACGAGCTGCAAGTCATTGGCCCAGCAAAATAAACTTTAAAGCGCCAGTTTGTTCCGTATTTGCTCTAAATGATGAATATCATGCTCTGAAAATATACCGATGTAGCTCTCGATAGTAAACTTCCGTTTACCGGAACCAATTGTGAATCGAACATCGTTTTGGATGCGTTCAAGAGCCTCAAATAATTGATTGCGAGTGTGTGCAAACTGATCAATTAATTCAGCTACATTCTGGATGCTGCTGATATACTGAATTCCTTCATTGTTGTGGGAGTCATGATCAGGGAATTCAATTAGATTTGCTCCTTGCTCCATGAAAGGGATATGCTGCTCTAAAATAAATTTATCCCAATAGTATAGGTGTCCAATGATCTCCCTAATGGACCATTTTCCTTCTTTAATGGGATCAAGCATTTTATGCTCTTCAATATCTCTCAATGCGGCTATCTCATTCGTTGTCGTCTGATAACTAATAATGTTGGTTTTCAAACCTTGTGACTCTCCTCTCAACACATTGGATTCCAATGGGATGCAAACTTATGTTCCCGTTTATTGTATCAGAAAGGATTGCGATCAGCAATATTAAAGAAAAAGAGTATATATTTATGATAAAAGCATCCTTAGGGACGCTTTTTTTGTTATTTATCCTAGTTGATAACAGAAATCTAAATATTTTACATAACTATAACGGTTTTGCGAACGAATCGATTTTAATATTGTAATTTTCAGATTATTATAGTATGGTCTTTTTCACTATCTGTTGCTAGAGAAAAAGAGGGGGAGTTCGATGAAAGATAAGAGGTACAAATACAAAATTTTTCGTGCGTTTGAATTTTTGATCGTGGGGCTGCTCTTGCTGACGATTTTGGCGACAGCCAAAGAAATTGTAGTGATTATTTTCCAAGATCTGATACACGAGACATTGGTAGAAAATTATAAAATCATATTATCCGAAATTTTGCTGCTGGCCGTCGGGGTTGAGCTGGCGATTCTCATTATTAAGAAGGATATCTACTTTGTCATCGATATTTTAATCCTCGCTATCGCCCGAAAAATGATCACGTTCGAAAGCAGCATGGATATCTTTGTCAGCATCGGCTGTATCGTCATTTTACTGGCGGCTAGAATTCTGAAGGCGCGGTTTTTGCCTCCGACCCCAAAGGTGATTGAAAAACAGAAACGCATGGAGCAGGAGTCGGAGGCATAAAACATACGCGTCATATTCTAGTTTCTAGGCAGCAGTGCAAGAAATTGCTTTGACGCCGCCGAGAGGGGAACACCCTTCAACATGGCGATGCCGATCGATCGTTCGGGAAGCGGCGGAGTAAGCGGGATTTCAATCAGCCGGCCCGATTTCAATTCTTCCGTGACATAATTTCGAATGGCGAACGTAAGTCCAAAGCCGCTTTGTGCAAATTGAACGAGAAGGTCGATGCTCCCCAGCTCGAACTCCGGCTGAAGCGGAACGCCATAAGATTTTGCATATTCGTCCAAAAAGGTGCGTGTGCTCCCCCCGGGCTCTAAAAGCAGCAGAGGATAATGTTGAAGTTCCTCCAGGCGAAACGGTTTTTCCGCTAATGCGGCATATTGATTATTGCCAACCAGACAATCTTGTTGAATCGAACTGCGGATGAACTCGATTTTAGGGTCGTCAGTTGGAAGGTGGACAACGCCGAAGTCGATTTTTCCCTCTTTGAGGAGTAAAATCGTCTCCGGCGTTGTTCGATTGGTGACACGAACTTTGATATGCGGATATTGCTTATGATACTGCTCCAGATAGGGCAACAGATAATATTTGCACAAGGTATCGCTTGCGCCTATGCTGATCTCGCCATCGAGCAGATCGTTCATCTCAGCCATTTTTTTCTCGGCAATTTCAATGGAGTGTAGAGCCTGTTCAATGTAATTAAAGAGTACTTTTCCTTCGGCTGTTAAAGTCACTCCTTTCACGGTACGAAATAAAAGCTGTCCGCCAAGGCTTTGTTCCAATTGCTTGAGGGTGTGGCTGACGGCCGGCTGGGTGATGTTTAATTTCTCAGCGGCTTTCGTAAGTCCTCCAAGCTTGGCTGTCCAATAAAACACGCGGTACCACTCCATATTAATATTCAAAAGCATTACCTCTCTTTATGACTAATATTATTAATATCAATTTTACTAATATCTACCCTCAAATTATAATCACAATTGTAAACGAAATCAATTTGGGGGGCGGAAGCAATGACGGTAACCGCGATAGTCGGAGCAAACTGGGGAGATGAAGGAAAAGGGAAAATAACGGATGCTTTAGCTGCTGAATCTTCGTACGTTGTTCGATTTCAAGGAGGCAGCAATGCAGGGCACACGATTATTAACGATTACGGAAAGTTTGCTTTGCACATGCTGCCATCCGGTGTGTTTTATCCAGGCGTTACGAATGTGATCGGTCCGGGTGTCGCTCTCGATGTCGATTCCTTTATGGCTGAGCGGGACGGGCTGCTTGTAAAAGGTGTCCCGGCTCCGAGCCTGCGCGTCTCTGAGCGTGCGCAGATCGTGCTTCCTCTGCACCGGCTGTTGGATGAGCTTGAAGAAGAACGGCTGGGAAATCGGGGCTTCGGTTCAACCAAGCGCGGGATAGCGCCGTTTTATTCCGATAAATACGCCAAATTAGGCATTCAGGCAGGAGATCTCTACCATGATGCAAGACTGCGGGAAAAACTGAATCAATTGCTAGAATTGAAAAACGTCCTGCTAGTTCATTTGTATGGAAAAGAGTCCGTTGCGGTCGATTCGCTAATGTCCACACTGCTGAAGCAAGCGGAGAAGCTTCTGCCTTATGTCTGCGATACGACGAAAATGCTTGGCGAAGCCTGTGACAATGGCGACACGATTCTGCTTGAAGGACAGCTCGGTGCCTTGCGTGATCCCGATCACGGAATTTACCCTTTCTCCACATCCTCTTCAACACTTGCTGGATTTGCTCCTGTTGGAGCAGGAATTCCTCCCTATGCAATTACAAATGTAACGACGGTTGTTAAGGCATACTCAAGCTGTGTAGGCGCCGGACCGTTCGTGTCGGAATTGGCAGGATCAGAGGCTGAACAATTGCGAAAGCGGGGCGGAGATGCAGGAGAGTATGGCGCAACGACAGGACGCCCTCGTAGAGTCGGTTGGTTGGATGCTGTGGCCACCCGCTACGGCTGTAGAGTACAAGGGGCTACAGAAATAGCTTTAACGAATCTGGACGTACTAGGCTACTTGAATTCGATTCCGGTATGCGTGGGCTATCAGTTGTCCGACGGAACGACAACGAATTGTTTCCCGGTAACGGCGAAACTGGAGAATGCCAAACCGATTTATGAATATGTTGAAGGCTGGAAATGCGATATTTCCGGGGCTCGCGCTTTAAATGAATTGCCTGACGCTGCGCGGCACTATATCGCATTCATCGAGAATTTGATTGGCGTAAACATTAAATATATTTCAGTAGGGCCAAGACGGGAGCAATTAATGGTTAAGTAGATGTCGATTGCTTTATCCGGCTCAAAACCGAAATCATTGTTTGACTTGAAGTGAGGGGAGGCGCTGCGGGTCAGAGGGTTCTTCCGATCCATGCTTTAAAAGCGACCACTATCGTTTCTCCAGAATCCCTCTGCCCTTCGCTGCTCTCTACTTTTCAGTCAAGCACTGAATTAAAGTTTGAGCCCTTTATTCGACATTATTCCGAAAAAATCTACTAGAATGGGATTCAATGCAGAGATATCGGCTTTCTCAGGATATTTGACAACGGCTCGCGGAGAAGCGGCCGTTGTTTTTTTTGACCAATCAAGATATCATGAACTGCCTGAAGCCACGAACGCAATGCAGCTTTTTAACACGATAAATGGGACATAATAGAAATAAATGGCATATTGACAGGACACCAAACGGTGTCTTATAATCAAAACGTCACCAAATGGTGTCCTATTAGCAAGTCAACAAAACGTAGGAGAGGGTGTTGTGGGCGATAACAACCAGTTGCGGGACGTGTTTGACGCGATTGCAGATCCGACGAGACGCCAACTGATTCGCTTATTAGCGGAGGCAGAGGAGCTGCCTCTTCACGAGTTAACGGCACAGTTTGAAATGGGCCGCACAGCGGTATCCAAGCATTTAACGATTCTGAAAGAAGCCGGACTGGTACTTGACCGCAAAGTCGGCAGAGAAACGCGATTTCGGTTAAACGCCTCACCGCTTAGAGAGATCCAAGATTGGGTGGCTTTCTATAACAAGTTCTGGAGTGCAAATATGCTGCGCTTAAACCAATTATTAGAGGAGGAAGAAGAATGAGTTTATCTTTGACTTTGGATTTTCAGTATACGACATCGATTGAGAAGCTTTGGTCCGCTTTAACCGATTCAAACAAGCTTGCGAAGTGGGTGGTTAATATTCACAATAGCCAGCCGATGGAAAATAATTTTAAACCTGAAGTCGGCTATCGTTTTCAGTTCCGCACACAGCCGAGCGAATGGTGGGACGGCATTATTGAAGGCGAAGTGCTTATCGTAGACGAACCGAATCGTCTGTCTTATACATGGGCTAGCGGAGGAGAACAGCATACCATTGTTTGGACGCTGCAAGATCTGGGAGACGGTAAGGTTAACCTTCATTTGGAACAAACCGGATTCTCGAATCCGCAAGGACTCGAAGGCGCTAAGTATGGCTGGAGCAAATGGTGCGGCGAGCTTGAAAAGGTATTGGTTTAATACGTGAGCGAAACGAATCAGGAATATATCGTCATCTCTGCTGCGAGAGAGAACAATCTCAAGAACGTATCCCTGCGCATTCCGAAGCGAAAGATTACAATTTTCACCGGGGTATCCGGTTCCGGCAAGTCCTCCATTGTTTTTGATACCATTGCCGCAGAATCTACGCGTCTGCTGAACGAAAACTTCAGCATGTTCGTGCGCAATTTTCTGCCGCGCTATCCGCAGCCGGATGCCGATGCGATCGAAAACCTGAGCATGGCTGTTATTGTGGACCAGAAGCGACTGGGCGGCGGCTCCCATTCCACGATGGGGACGATAACCGATATTTCTCCCATCATGCGCCTTCTCTTTTCCCGAGTGGGTCAGCCGTATGTAGGGCATGTGAACATGTTCTCATTCAACGATCCGCAAGGCATGTGTCCCGAGTGCAACGGAATCGGCCGCAAGCTTGGCTTAGATATGAGCAAAGCGGTCGATATGTCAAAATCGTTGAATGAAGGAGCCATTATGCTGCCGGACTATACGGTTGGCAGCTGGGACTGGTCGATGGTTATGCAGTCGGGCTCTTATGATCCGGATAAGAAGCTGAGCGATTTTTCGGAAGAGGACCTGGAGCAGCTGTTGTACGGCAAGGCGAGAAAGGTGAAGGTCGATTTCGCCGGTAAGGCAACCAACATTACAGTAGAAGGCGTTATCGAGAAGTTCACCAACAAGTACATCAAGCAGGATTTGAAAACAAAGTCCGAGCGTACCCAAAAAGCGGTTGCGCCTTTTATCTCCGAAGGGCCTTGTACCAGCTGTAAAGGAGCGCGGTTGAATCAAGCGGCGCTTAACTGCAGGATCAATGGATTCAACATTGCGGACCTGTCATCGATGGAGGTTGGGCAGCTCATCCGGGTCATACGAGAAATTGACGATCCTGTCGCCGCGCCGATCGTCAAGTCGCTTGCGGAGCGATTGCAGCATTTGGCGGATATCGGACTTGAATACTTGACGCTGGATCGCGAGACGGACACCTTATCCGGCGGCGAATCGCAGCGCGTCAAGATGGTGAAGCATCTAAGCGGCAGTCTTGTAGATGTCACCTATATCTTCGACGAGCCGAGTGTTGGCCTGCATCCGCGCGACGTTCACCGGTTAAATGAATTGCTTCAAAAGCTGCGCGACAAAGGAAATACGGTAATTGTCGTGGAGCATGATCCTGATGTCATCAAGGTGGCAGATCATATTGTCGATGTCGGGCCTTACGCCGGCAGTCGCGGGGGAACTATTGTATATGAAGGAAGCTACCAAGGTTTGTTGGGATCCTGCACATTGACCGGCACTCATATGAAGCGCCCGCTCCAGTTGAAACGCGATTGCAGGAAGTCTGCCGGCAAGCTGACTATTCGGAATGCAAGTCTGCACAACCTGCAAAAGGTCAGTGTAGATCTGCCAACCGGCGTGCTTACCGTCGTTACCGGTGTCGCCGGTTCTGGCAAGAGTACGTTGATTAATGAAGTTTTCCTCAATGAGCAACCGGACGCGATCGTTATCGATCAATCGGCGATAGGCGTATCGACGCGCTCGAATCCTGCTACCTACACGGGAATAATGGATGATGTGCGCAAGGCGTTTGCATCCGCGAACAAGGTCAATCAAGGCTTATTCAGTTTCAACTCCAAAGGGGCTTGCGAGAACTGTCAAGGACTAGGCGTCGTGTATACGGACCTTGCTTTTCTTGAAAGCGTGAAGCTGCCATGTGAAGTATGCGGCGGCAAACGTTTCAAGGAAGAGGTGCTTGCGTACAAGCTGAACGGCAAGTCTATTGCAGATGTACTGGAAATGACGGTGGAGCAGGCACTGGAGTTTTTCCAACTGAAAGAGGTCGTCCGCAAGCTGCAGGCCATGAGCGATGTAGGGCTGAACTATATTACGCTTGGCCAACCGCTCAGCACGCTTTCCGGCGGGGAGTGCCAGCGTATTAAGCTGGCAAGCGAACTGCACAAGAAGGGCAGCATCTATGTCATGGATGAACCGACGACCGGCCTGCATATGTCGGATATCGGCCACCTCCTGGAGATCATGAACCGTCTAGTGGACGCCGGTAATACAGTGATCGTCATCGAACATAACCTCGATGTGATTAGCCAAGCGGACTGGATCATCGATATGGGACCAGACGGTGGCAGCAAGGGCGGACAAGTTGTGTTCGAAGGCACGCCTTCGCAAATTGCCGATGCAAAGCAGTCTATTACGGGACTCTACTTGAAGTAGTTGTTTGAGGAACATTTTCAAGTTGTCTAAACGATATGAAATGGAATAAAGCCGCTAACGGGTCTTCGCTAGCGGCTTTATTTGTCTTTTGTAAGCAATAAGGAGGACAGCATATCGTCAAGCTATTTTCAAAATAACAATCGAAGCATTAATAACCGGTGTATCGCCCACACTTGTGTTTAATTCCACGAAAGAAGCTGTGTCGTCGATACGATGTAACGTCAGTACGCCGCCCGCCGTCAGATTCACAAGCGTCTGTCCCGTATAAGGATTGGAATCAGTAGAGGTTCCGTAATTGCTTCCAGCAACTAAGACCGAATTGATAAACAACCCGAATACAGAATCCTCTTCAGAGATAGGGAACACTTCCCATTCGATGCTGTATAAGCCGGTTTCCAGTATGTTGATGGAAGAAGGCGCCGTGAAGGATAACGCTGTACCAGTCACGACAGCGGTATTATCGAATTGTACTACAGGACCTTGAGCGCCGGGTGAAGGGGCTGCTGCAAGCTCTTGTTCAATCGTACTTCTTACGAATAATGCTGACGTTATAAACGAAGTTCCAGCTGCTCCTGGAGGACCTGTTACCCCCGCGGGTCCTTGAAGTCCTGACGGTCCTCTTGCCCCCGTAGCGCCGGCTGGCCCAGTCGGCCCCGTTTCTCCGGTCGGACCTGCGGGTCCGGTTTCTCCCGTTTCACCAGTCAACCCAGTCGGACCTGTTGGACCGGTTTCGCCTGTCAGCCCTGAAGGCCCTTGTGGTCCCTGTGGTCCTATGGGCCCCTGAGGTCCTTGAAGTCCCTGAGCTCCTTGGGGTCCTTGAGCCCCTTGAGGCCCTTGTGGTCCTTGAGGTCCTTGAGGAGCATTCACAATGACCTCCGGTTTGACATCAACATTCGGCGGAGGGCAGTTAACTCGAACAATTTTTTTCTTGATGATTACTTTTCTGCGGCACTTTCTCTTTCTATGCAACGTTTTTTTACTGCCTCGCTTACGCCGTTTAACGGTACCACAACTCAACAAGAGCACCTCCATTTGTGATTGCTTTACCATATGAAGAAGTCGGAAAAGAATGTGGACTTGTACCCATCGGGTCTTCCATCTAATAAAAAATGGTTGTTTGTGCCTTGCAATCTAGTTTTCTAGTAAGAAGACTATTTCAAGCGATAATCTTTTTAGAAGAGAATAAGTGATGCTGCATCCGTTAATGATGTATTCATACTGCTGCAGCTGCCAGCTGCGGAAAGAATTAAGACTCCGTTAAGTGCATTCTAAAACGAACTTGTTATAATGAGGTGGACAGACAGAATAAGACACATGTGGAAGGAATAAAGATATGAAAAAATGGTTGAAAGTAATCGGTATCCTAATCGGCGTTATTGTCCTTTTTCTCGGGGTTGTGTATGTGGTAAATGTGATTAGCAACAAGGTGGAGAAAGGAAAAATACAGACTTACGGCCAGCTTGTCCCTATAGAAGGGGGGAACATCAATGTTCTCATGAAAGGAGCGGGTGAAGAAACGGTTGTGCTGCTTCCGGGTTATGGAACAGGAGCGCCGGCCCTTGATTTTAAACCGCTGATCGAGGAACTTTCTCCTAACTACAAGGTCGTTGTCGTTGAGCCATTTGGTTACGGATTAAGTGATGTAACGGACAAGCCACGCACCGTAGAAAATATCGTCAATGAAACACATGAAGTTTTGCAAAAACTGAATATTAACCGTTACATCCTGATGGGTCACTCCATTGCAGGCATTTACGGACTCGACTATGTGAATAAGTATGAGAATGAAGTGACTGCCTTTGTCGGAATCGACAGCAGTGTTTCAACACAAGGCGGCAACGATGAACCTTTTCCTACAGGATTCTATAAGCAGCTGAAACAATCCGGCTTTTTCCGCTTGCTCACGAAGCTTAGCCCGGATCAACTCATTGCTCCTAACGTTGATGACGCGACTAAAGAACAGATTAGAATCATATTCCTAAAAAATTCGTTTAATGCGAGCGTCCTCAGTGAAGGGGAACACTTTAAACAAAATTTTAAAGCCGTTGAAGGCTTGCGTTTTCCTAAAAAACTGCCGGTTATTTTCTTCTTGGTGAAAGATAATACCGATGTTGAAGACTGGATACCGATGCATGAAGAGCAAGTGGAACAGTTGGCGCATGGCAAAGTAATGACATTTGAGGGCAGCCACTATCTGCACCACACCCGTTCAAAAGAAATCGTGGAGAACTTTAGAAGCTTTATGAATGAGGTTGAAACCAATAATTGAGATGCGTTTAAGAAGAAGCAGCCGGTGTTAGCCGGCTGCTTCTTTGGCATTTCGCCGCCATACTAACCTTTATGTAAGTACCTGTAAAAAAAGTGCATACTTACTTGGTTGAGATTGGAGCATTATAATCGATCTAAGTTGAAACGCTGTTAATAACAGAAGCTTCAACCTCTATAGAAGAAACTTAAAGGAGGACGAGTCTTTGAAGACTTTGATCATTGTAGCGCATCCCAATATAGAGGATTCAACAATCAATAAGCGGTGGGTGGAGGAGCTAAAGAAATATCCCGAAAAGTACACGGTGCACGAGCTCTACAAGGTATATCCGGACGGGAATTTCGATGCGGAAAAAGAACAGAAGTTAATCGAGTCCCATGACCAGCTTGTTTTGCAGTTCCCGATTTTCTGGTTTAATTGCCCTCCACACTTGAAGAAATGGCTGGATGATGTGTTTACTTACGGTTGGGCGTACGGCTCAAAAGGGGATAAATTAAAAAATCGTAAAGCGGCTTTAGCTGTATCAGCCGGCATTCGAAAAGACGACTTCAGTAATGAAGGAAAATACCGCTATACGCTTGATCAATTGCTAACCCCGTTTGAAATTAGCTTCCTGTATTGCAACGCGGATTATCGCTCATTCTTCGCTTACTACGGCGCAGAAGAGGGCACGGACCCTAACGAGCTAGAGGAAAGCGCGCAGAACTATTTAACCTTTATTGATAAGCTGTGAAATGCAAAAAAGAAGTATTTCCCGTTCAGGGAGATACTTCTTTTTCAATAAAATCATTAGGCTTGCCGTTGAGCAGCCTCGGCTTCAGCCTCGGACGAGAGGGAGCCGTTTTTCATTCCCCAATCGCACATCATATCCAATAAAGGAATAAGCGAAATTCCTCGTTCAGAGAGGGAGTATTCGACTTTCGGAGGAACTTGCGGAAACTCCTTACGGATAATAAGGCCGTCCGCTTCCAGCTCCTTTAACATAACGCTTAACGTTTTGAACGATATACTGCCAATATTTCGTCTGAGCTCGTTGTGCCGCAATACTTTGTTCTCAGCCAGCCAATACAAAATAATCATTTTGTACTTTCCGTTTATTAAGGACAAGGTATAGCCAAAACCAGTATTTTTAAGTTCTACGCCAGTAGGAACACAGCTTTCTTCCATCGATCACCACTCCTTATGGTGGTTATAAATTCCAAGTTTTCATATTCTATTATACTGGATTTATTAGCCTTGGTAAAGAAAACGGTGATCGAGGGAGGCTGGCGTCTGTCTACTCAACGGATGGTCGGAATGCTTTATGCTTCAAGCTTTTGCTGATCTTGTACAGCTTTAGGCTTCAAAGTAGTAACAAGGATAACGATCATGCTAATTACGCCAATCCAAGTCAGCGAGGAGACCGCATGGTTCCAGCTAAATGCTTTGCCGAAGAAGAAGAGTTCTCGAAGGCCGTCCACCATGAAGCGCATTGGCAGCCAGGAGTACACCCAGTCCCGATAGAAAGCGGACAGCATTTCTGGGGGCAAAGCAAGCAGCGGTGCGCCGAAGAATAGGATTAAGGCAAAGAGAGCAATTCCTCTAATACCGACTACCGAAAGAACTGCAGAGATCATAAGGAAAAAGCTGAAGAACGTAATCGTCAAGAACAGCGCTGTATCCGCAAACTGCGGAATATGAAGGCCTACAACACTGTCCGCCACCCAAGTCAATCCAAATCCCACGATTATCGATGCAACTGCACCTATTGCAATTTGAACAAGCTTAGATGCGAGAAGCTCTTTCCTGGTTTTCGCGGCGATCTTGCTGATGGCGATAAACAGGATTGCCGCGCTTGCTAGACTGGCCATCCAAAGCGGTTGAAACAAGGAAATAGGGGCATTACCATTTGCGCTATTGGGGCCGGTTTCATTGACATTCGTTACCTTCTTGACGATAGGAGATGCCAGGCTGGAAGCTTGATCCGGGGTCAGCGTAGCTCCTTGCTTTTTGAATCCTTCAAGAATCTGCGTTCGAACATTCGTATTCATATTATCAACGACGCCGTTAAGGATCTGTCCTGCCATTGTGGAAGCAGTCATGTTCATCCCTTGGTTGATATAGATTTGAACTTCGGGCGAGACAGGCGCCGGAGTGGATAATGAGGCTTGCTTCTGGCTAAAATCGGCTGGGATGACAAGCGCTGCGTAGTAATTACGGTTGTTTAAGCCATCGTACACCTCGTCGATGCTTTTGGCTTCCACCCATTTTACAGCAGGTTCCTCGCCCGGTGCGGAAGAAGCATTTTTCTGCATCATATCGACGATCGTTTGGCCCATATTAAGCGTTGGCTGATTAGGGATGTCGATGCCCTGATCTTCGTTGAACACAGCAATGGGCAAGTTCTTAGGCTGAGCTTGAACGGATGGGAAAAGGGTAAGAGAGAAAATGAATACAACCAAAAACGCGATAAGCGGCGCAAGGATGAGAAGTCTATTTTTCAAATATTTCATTAGGGAAACACTCCTTTTAGTTATTGATGCTTATCGGTCGGAAGTTGATTGATAAAGGCCGTTCATAATAAAACGGATGGCATCTTCCACTTCCTCGTCGCTAATCGATTCCATATTCCACAATACAAATCGCGAGGCAAAGAAGCCTCCAAGGAAGGTGAACAGCATTTTCAGTATTCGATCAACGGGAAGATCAACCAGTTCTCCGCGCTCTTTAAAGGACTCCAAATACTTGGTCACGCGAGGCGCAACAATTTCAACAAAATAAGGGAAGAGTTCTTTTTTCAGTTCCTCTTTATAAATGATTTCCTTAATGAGGACCTGAAAAATTTCCCGGTTATCCGTAATGAATTGGACGCGGTTTCTAATGAGAAACCTTAAAAATCCCTCAAAGGTCGGATCTCCATTGTTAGTAGCCTGAAGGACCAAATCGTTGGCCATCAAAGGAAAAAAATCTTTAATGTACGGAATAATAAGGTTCAGCAACAAGTTGTCCTTCGTTCCATATTGCTTGAAGATGCTTGCCTCCGACACCTCAGCGGCTTTAGCGATCTCAGCGGTCGAAGTATTGGAATAGCCTTTCTCAGCAAATAACTGAACCGCTGTTTCGACAATCCGCTGTTGTTTAACCGTACGCTTTCCGGATTGAGACCGCAAAATGTCGTTAAACAAGTTGTTGGTCGGCATTTGTTCACCACATCCTTATATCGAGTTAAGGGATTTTCAAAAGTGAGTAATCACTTACTTTATTGTTATAACGCCGCCAGGGATCTTTGTCAATGGAAAAGTGAGTGCTTACTTACTTTGGCTATGCGATAGGGTATCAGTTTCATTTTTGGAGATGTTAGAAGGTGATATTGTGGGGGAGTACCGTGGGGAAAAATACAATGTCGTTTTCTATGTTTGGAGCGGCGACAAGCTTATCAGGAGACAACCCTCACCCGCGATCTGAGCGTTCGTTCGCCATAATTAACTGCCTTTTCGCAGTTATTTCCTCTGGAATCCGGTGGGGAGAGGTCAATAACTGCATTTTTGCAGTTATTTCCGCCCTCACCCGCGATCCGAGCTATCTCGGCCATAAATAACTGCCTTTTCGCAGTTATTCCTACCGGAATCGTGCGGGGCGGGCTCAATAACTGCGTTTTTGCAGTTATTTGGTTTTACTCTGTATCCCAGGCCTTACGCACACTGTCATCGGAATAGTATAAACCAATCACTGAAACGATGTGTCTGAACTAACTCATATCGCATTTTGAGCAGAAAGAGGCGGGCAGAGGAAATCGACAACCTTCCTGATCCACCTTAGAGTGAAATTTCGAGATTTCAAATAGCGAAAGAAACAGGCTGTAGTTCCTGCGACAATTTCAACCCACGCTCCTATGTAAGGAGCGACCTTTTTTAATTTGGTTCGCGGATTCGAGACGTGATTTCAATCCACACTCCTATGTAAGGAGCGACTTGAACAAATGGTAAGCGTGAAAGCGCCAGTTAGTGATTTCAATCCACGCTCCTATGTAAGGAGCGACGCCTTGGCGCATCCCGCTTTTTGGTGGTGGATCTGATTTCAATCCACGCTCCTATGTAAGGAGCGGCGTATACACAGGGTCATAGTCAAAGAGTTGGTGGTATTTCAATCCACGCTCCTATGTAAGGAGCGACCCAATACGGTCGTGCTGCGGAACACCTTTAACACATTTCAATCCACGCTCCTATGTAAGGAGCGACAGCGTGCAAAATATCCCCTTTCTAGGAGAGGGATTGCAAACACTTTAATGCGACTCTCTTTTGGTACCGTTTGTAAATGACACTGAAATCAACTAAATGATTCGAAACCCGCTCCAGGAGCGAGGTGCGGATCTCCTAGAGAATTTATGTGAGCTTCACATTCGCACCAAGCTAGTTTTGTGCCTTTGCATTTTTGTTAATATTTACAAAACGCAACTCTTTTATTATACACTTTCCATTAGTATGAAGATATGGAGACCTATGAATTGAACAAGAACCATAACGATATATAGTTGACTTTATCAACTATGTTGTTTAATCTTCTTATATAGTTGATAAAGTCAATTAAATATTTTTCTGGGGTGCTAAATATGACACAATTGAATGCCTCGAACGTATCGGAATTCAGAAAATTTAATCGCTTTTACACGAAAGTCATTGGCTTGCTCAATCAGCGGCTGTACGATAGTTCATTTTCATTAACCGAATCACGGATCTTATTTGAGATCAATCATATAGATAACTGCACGGCGAAAGTATTACAAGAACAGCTGGGGTTAGACCGGGGGTATGTGAGCCGAACAATCAAACGCTTTGAACAATTAAAGCTGATCTACAGAGAGAGATTGAGCCATGACGGTCGTGCCTATTTTATTCACTTGACGGAGAAGGGCAAAGACATTTATAGAGAGCTGGAAGGCAAGTCCAATCAGCAAGTTGAGTATCTCCTGCGGAATTTAGATGCTGCTAGTCAGCAAAAGCTCATAGAATCGATGCAAACCATCGAGCAGACACTGTCAGATAATCTTCGCCTAGAAGATGCTACAATATCTATAAGAGACGAATACACGGACGAAGATCAGGCGCTTATTATCGAAAAACAAAGGGCCTTTTATACGGATCTTCATGGTTACGATGAATCCTTTCTCGAATATCTGAACAAAACAATGGATTCAAAAATCGATAAAATCTGGATTGCAGAGGAGAACGGGAAATTTGCAGGATGCGTGGGATTAGTCAAAGAAACGGAAAACACAGCCCTCTTGAGATGGTTTATTGTCGAGTCGTCAATGCGCGGTAAAGGAACAGGTACGCGGCTAGTACAAGCTCTGCTTGACTACTGCAAAGCCCAACAATATGAACGGATATCCTTATGGACGGTAAGCGATTTGACTGCAGCTCGTAAATTATATAAAAAGCTTGGCTTTCATTTAGCTGTAGTAAAAGATGAACAATTATTGTGGGGGAAAAAGCTCGTAGAAGAGCGATGGGATCTCGAGCTGAACTAACCAAACAATAGAAGGGGGAATCCACAAATGGAGAATTATTTTTATGAAGCTTTTGAAGGTCTAACACGGCAAGGGCCGGGGAGCAAAGCATCAACCACAAAGGCGATTTCATTGCTGGACCTGGATCGAAATAAAGAGTTGAACATTTTAGATATAGGGTGCGGAACGGGTGCTCACACGGTGCTTTTGACAGAGGGATTCCCGCATGCGCATATCACGGCGATCGATACGAATGAATCGAGCTTGTCCTCGCTTAAGGAAATGCTGCAAGAGAAAGGGCTTGAAAACAGAGTAACCGTGCAGAATGCTTCTATGTTTGAGCTTGATTTTCCACCGGAAACGTTCGACCTGATCTGGTCGGAGGGCTCAATTTACATTATTGGATTTCAGCAAGGGTTAGAGCGGTGGAAGCCTTTCTTGAAGCAAGGCGGATATTTGGCGTGCAGTGAGATTTCATGGCTTCATGAAAATCCTTCTGAAGCAAGCAAGAGCTTTTGGGAAGAAGGGTATCCCGGCATGGATACGATCTCGAATAAAATCAATCAAATCACCGGCGTAGACTACAAATTGAATTATTCCTTTGTTCTGCCAAAGAGCGATTGGATCGAAGAATATTACAATCCGCTAGAGAGCTCTCTGCAAAAGCTGGAGGCAAAATACAAGGACAATTCTGAAGCTTTAAGTGTGGTAGAAATGATTAGGCAAGAAATAAGCCTGTATCATCATCATTTTAATGATTACAGCTATGTTTTTTATGGGATGCAAAAATAAGACTAAATGCAAAAGCAAACACCCTAAGCCACCGTGGCTTAGGGTGTTTGCTTTTGCTAAAAAGCCGCCGCGGTTGTATTAGTCAAAGCAAGGCTATGCCTTCTCCAAGACGATTGAGTGCCTCTCCATGCAATAATTGCATGAGTGAAGGACATCCTAATGAAAATCATGGACGTGTACCAGAACGCTTTTTTTTTCAGCATCACGGCTTCTTTGGCCTCTTAGAAAGGAGGAGGGCGGTACGATGGATGAAACGATCTTAGTCGTTGAGGATGAGCGGAAAATTGCCAGATTGCTGCAGATTGAGCTGGAAAGCGAAGGCTATCGCGTGCTCTTGGCGGGCAGCGGAACGGAAGGATGGTCACTGTATGGGAATGGCGGTGTCGATCTCATTTTATTGGACGTCATGCTGCCCGGCATAAGCGGCATTGAACTGCTTCGTCGCATTCGATCAACCGATCAACACACGCCCGTCCTCCTGTTGACGGCCAAAGGCTCCGTCGAAGACAAAGTTTCGGGACTCGATCTGGGTGCTAACGATTATGTGACCAAACCGTTCGAGATCGAAGAGCTGCTGGCGCGAATCCGCACTGCATTTCGATTGCTAGCGCGAGCAGACAAGGCGTCGAATGACGCTGATATCGGGGCAGAATGGCTAGAGGCTGCCGATCTGAGGCTTAATCCTCTAACACGGGAAGTAAGAAGGGGAAACCGAGTAATCGAGCTAACGCACCGGGAGTTCGATTTGCTTGCTTACTTGCTGCGCAATAAGCGGCTTGTGCTGAATCGCGATCAGATTTTGGCCGAAGTATGGGGCTATGATTACGCGGGTCAGACAAATGTTGTCGATGTCTATATACGGTATGTGCGCAAAAAGGTGGACGAAGGCTTCGATCGCGAGCTCATACATACGGTCAGAGGCATCGGGTATGTATTAAAGGATTTGCCATGAAGCTGAGAAGAAAAATTTATTTCTATTCCTCGGTCTTATTCGCTGGATTACTGATTGCCGCGAACGTTACTGTCTACTATATCTTTTCGGATATGACCATTAATAAAGAGCTGGGGCAATTAACGGCTGAGTCGCAGCAAGCGGCAGATGCCATTCGTAAATCGGATACTCGTTTGAAAACGGAAGAATTGCTTCGCGCTTATGTTCCTTTAGACGGGATGATTGCCATCGTCCCTGAGGAAGGGAGCGGCAAAGCCTTATTGGTGACCTCCCCATCGGAGACAGCTCTTAGTTCACGCGGTCAGATATTCGATGCAGATCGCCGGATGGAACGGGTGTCGTTTAACGGAAATAGCTACGGCTTCTTATCGCTTCCCATTATTCAAGCTGACGGCGGAGTGGCAAATGTACAGGTCCACCATAGCTTAGAAAAGCAAATGGCGCTGCTTCATCTGCTGCGTCTTGTGCTCATTGGAGTTTCAATCGTCATTACTATCATCGCCTTATTATCGAGCGCTTTGCTTGGACGTTTGATTATGAGACCGATTGCAGCAATGACCGGAACGATGAGAGAAATTATCCGCAGCGGCAAATTTGTCCGACTGGAACAAGAGGGTGACTCGAAAGACGAGCTGAAGCAGATGGGGGAAACGTTTAACGAGATGATCGATCTGCTTGAGAACAGTTTTGCCAAACAGGAACAGTTCGTCTCGAACGCCTCTCATGAGCTGAAAACGCCGCTGACGATAATCGAAAGCTATTCCAGTTTGCTGAAACGGAAAGGGATTGAACGACCGGAGCTTTTTCATGAATCGGTCGAAGCCATTCACTCTGAAGCGGTCAGAATGAAAGGAATGACGGAACAGCTATTGCTGCTTGCCGCACCACACCGGTATTGGAGCATTTCCATTGGACAAGTGGAGCTGCTGCCATTCACCGAACAAACGGTTTCAGGATTTAAGCGGGCTTATGGGCGGGGGATAGACATAGAGCATGAATCGGATACCGACATAATCGTATCTACAGACCCTGATAAGCTCAAGCAGCTGTTGTTTATTTTTCTCGATAATGCACGCAAATATAGCGAGAAGTCGATCACTGTGAAGCTGGGCACCGAAAGCTCCTGTACAAACTACCTTAGCGTGACCGATTACGGGATCGGAATTCCAGCAAATGAACTGCCTCGCGTCTTTGATCGGTTTTATCGAGTTGACGAGGCGCGAAGCAGAAACGATGAACAGGAGGGCGGTGCGGGACTGGGATTGGCAATGGCCAAAGAAATCGCACACGCGATTGGAGTTCGTCTAGCTTTGGACAGTGTGGAAGGAGAAGGAACGACTGCGACCATTTATTTTGACAGAAGGTCTTAATGCCGGGAAAGGAGGGAGGGCAAGTTGCGTGTGTCTAAAACGCGATGGAGCTGGGTGCTTCTCGCATTTTTGGCGTTGGCGATTGTAATAGCTGTCAGCTTCGCTGTTTATCGTAAGACAAGTGATACAGACGGCAGCACGGTTGAAGAAGCTCGGCAAACGATACTATCGCAATACCAAGGAGAACTGAGCGAGCTGCCGGCAACTGGCGCGGCGTATCGATTTCAATTAGAGAACGATCAGGGGCGTTACGAACTGGAAGTAGGCAGGAATAGCAACAACATTGTCTCTATCCGATTGCTCGAACGGTATCGCGCCCCCGTTCAAACGACCAAACCTCCCGTAAATAGCTCTGTCCCGAGTGAAGAAGCTACACCCCGGCCGTCGGTTTCTCCGGATGTAATCGAGTCGATCCGACTAACCGAAAGTGAAGCGGCAGCCGTCGCGCTTGCCAAAATAAAAGGAAATGTCAGCGACATCGACCTGGATAAAGAAAATGGAAAATGGTATTACTTTGTTGAGATTAAGACCGAGGACGGCCGGGAAGCGACGATTCAATTGCATGCCTCCTCCGGCAGAATTGAGTCTGTGACTTGGGATAATGATAAAGAGGATGAGTCGGACTAGCTATTTTATCATCAAATTCTAATGTGGCTGTAATGTTACTCTTAGAAACTTTATCTAAAGTAATGGAGACAGCAAACAACAAGAAGGAGAGATACGACATAATGAACAAAAAAATAATGATTGGGACGATAGCGGTTATTGCCGCGCTGGGAGGAACCGGGGCAGCCGTTGCAGCTGAATCGCACGCTTCTTATATTGGTAAAGAAAAAGCGAAGGCCGCTGCGCTTCAAGCCGTACCCAGCAAGGTGACGGAGATAGAGTTGGATAATGAACGCAATGTCGCTATTTATGAAATCGACGTGCAGAAAAACGACGCCAAGCGCACAGAGTTCGAAATTAAAATAAATGCAGCAACAGGATCGGTTCTGTCGGTTAAAGAAGATGACGATGACGACAGAAAGCCAGTAACTGCGAAGGGATCCACGACGACAGCTTCAAAATCTAGCGAGTCGAAAGAAGCCGTGAACGCTGGATTGACTGCCGAGCAAGCGAAAAAGCTTGCCTTGAAGCAAGTGCAGGGTGAAGCGGTAAAGACGGAAGTGGAGTGGGATGACGGAATAAAGGAGTATGAGGTTACTGTACGTACCGGTAAAGGTATGGTTGAAGTGACGATTGCTGCTGCTGACGGCCGGTTGATCTCTATCGATTACGACGAAGACGACGACGATGAAGATGAAGATGAAGATGACAACCGTGAAGACGACCGTGAGAATGAATAAATGGAATACTGCTTCAGAGTAGGATCTAAGCAGCCGGACTATGCCCGGCTGTTTTTCTTTTTCATTTATAGAACTTTCTACACCGCAGAACTTTCCCTTACTCACTTAAAGTTAAGGATAAGATATAATTTTTGACAATTATGTATGCGTCAAGTAGACTTGATGGCAAGCAAAATCAGCGCTCTGCTCATTATGATTTCATTTCCATGTTTTTATTTAATTAGGTTAATTAATACAGCGAGAAGAGGTTGGTAACATGTATGTACCGGAAGCCTATGAAATGAAGGACTGGGAAACCGTCCGTGAATTCATCGAGCAGAACAGTTTTGGCTTGCTCATTTCCAATCATAGCAAGTTAACAGGCACTCATCTTCCATTTTTATTAGTGAAAGAAGAGGAAGAGCTATATTTGTACAGTCATATGGCGAGAGCGAATCCGCAATGGGAACAAGCAAGCGGTGAGGTTCTTGTCGTCTTTTCCGGCGCGCAAAGCTATATAACGCCATCTTGGTACCCAGAGAATAAGGTTCCAACATGGAATTATCTCGCTGCTCATCTTTACGGAGATTTCGAACTTATAACGGGGGAACAGGAGACGCTGAACGTTCTTGCCACGACCGTTCAACGGTACGAGTCAGACTTTGCTGAACCATGGAGCTTGAATGAAGCCAGTGAAGAATATGTCAATCGTCTTGTGAAGCATGTTGTAGCATTCAAAATCCGTCTAACGAACTGGGAAGCGACGTGGAAACTTCATCAAGATTATGCTCCTGAAATACAGAGAGGGGTCATTAACGGCCTGCAAAGCCGTGGCGATGATAACGCCAAGAAGATTGCAGAGATTATGAAAAAGAATTTGTCGAGTGTTAAGGCGCCTAGTTAGGGAGAAGTGCATTTAAGCTTGAAAAGTCAGAAACGCCCTCACTGAGATTAGTGAGGGCGTTTCTTTTACAACTGCGTATCGATAAACGACCAAGTAACAAAAAAATAAATTGAACAGAAATATCCGCTATGATATAATCATTAGCGGTATTGCAATTCAAAATCAAGTCCGTACTATCTTATATCCCTAATATAATTGTACATCTTGAGCTTTGTTTTGTCAATACTCTCTTTGCCCCAAAAAAAGGAAAAGGAGTGTGTTTGAATATGGAAACAAAGGACTGGCAGCAGGAACAAGAGCGGCTGGAATCGGTCAGGAATAAACTGAAGGCCAGAATCGACGAACTGGAGCCGGAGGTTACCGGATTGTGGAATCAGGCTGTGGACATCCGTAGACGGTTTTGGGAAGAAGTAACGATTAACACAAGCACTTATGAAGATTTCGAAGAAACCTTTTATACAATTAACCAGCAGTCCGCGTTATTGGCCGAGCGGGAGCGGGGTCACAAACTGTTGACTCAGCAGTGGAAAAACATGAAGCGGCTGCTGCCGTCTCCGTATTTCGGTCGCCTCGATTTTCATGAGGATGGTCTGGACTTCAAAGAGCAGATCTATATCGGCGTATCATCCTTCCTCGATGAAGACGGAATGAGCTTTCTAATCTATGACTGGCGTACGCCAATCGCGAGCATGTATTATGACTGCTCGCCAGGCCCGGCGTCTTACATCACGCCTGCCGGGCAAATCGAAGGGACGATGGAGCTTAAGCGGCAGTATCAAATTCAAAACGGGCACATTCGTAATCTATTCGACGCGGACGAAACGATTGGTGACGAGATTTTGCAGCAGGCCCTCGGCAAAGGCGCCGACTCGCAAATGAAAAGTATTGTGGCAACGATACAGAAAGAACAAAACGCGATTATCCGCAATGAGAAAAGCCGGATGCTTATTGTGCAAGGCGCCGCCGGCAGCGGCAAAACTTCAGCGGCCTTGCAGCGGGTGGCGTATTTGCTTTACAAGCACCGCCAGACGATCAAAGCCGATCAGATTATTCTTTTCTCGCCCAATCCGATGTTTGCCAGCTACATTTCGACTGTCCTGCCGGAACTTGGCGAAGAGAACATGCAGCAGACGACCTTCCAGGAATATCTCGACTATTGGTTAGGAAGCACATTCCGGCTGGAGGATCCTTTTGATCAGATGGAATATGTGTTGACCGCTCAAGGAGCGCCGGAATATGAAGCTCGTCTTCAAGGGATGGCTTACAAAGCTTCCGAAGCTTACCTGAAAGCTCTGCAGCGTTACGGTGTTTGGCTGAGGCAGGACGGTATGCGATTCCACAGCATTCGGTTCCGGGATCGCGATTTGATTACGGGGGAACAAATAAGAGACCGTTTTTACGGCTATGATTGTTCTCTGCCGGTGTCCAATCGTATCGTTCTTTTGCAAGAATGGCTGCTGAAGGAACTGGCGTCGCTGGAACGTTTGGAAAGGGAAGCGCTTTGGGTGGAGGAAGAGTTGAACTATCTCGACGCCGAGCAGTACAGTGAGGTGTTCAGAATGCTTCATAAAGATAGAGAAGTGCTGGATATTGCGGAGCAATTCGCTATCGTTCAAGAGAAATTAAGCAAAAAAGTTCGGGAAGATGAGAGCGACTTTGATTTCAGTCAGAGGGAAGAGGAGCTGCTCCGCCGCAAAGTCGTGAAAGAAAGCTTTAAACCGTTAAGGAAAATGGTAAAGAAGCTCTCGTTTGTCGATTTCAAAGGCATATACGGCCAATTGTTTGACAACGAAGCCGCCTATCGGGAGAAAACGAATGAAGACGTTCTCCCGCCGCTGTGGCAGGAGGTATGCAGACAAACCAAGGAGGCGCTGTTCCGAAACGAGCTGCATTACGAGGACGCAACTCCTTATTTATTTGTAAAAGAATTGATTGAAGGCGTTCGGACGAACACGGATATCCGCTATGTTTTCGTCGACGAGGGTCAGGATTATTCGCCATTTCAATATGAATATATAAAAAAGCTGTTCCCTCGCGCCCGCATGACTGTGCTAGGCGATTTCGGGCAAGCAATTTTCATGCAGTCCACAAGTCTGGACTCATCCGATTCGCCGCTAGTCCGCCTATATGGCGAAGCTGAAACGAGTCTTATCCGTCTGGTGCGCAGTTATCGCTCGACCAAGGAAATTGTTGAATTCACGAAATCGATGCTTCCTGGCGGGGAAGAAATTATTCCTTTTAATAGAAGAGGCCCAAAACCGCTTCTTACGAAACTAGAGAGCAAGGAGATGCGTGATGCGCAAATTTTAGCAGACATTGCGACGCTCAAGGCCGAGGGCTTTGACTCCATCGCCGTCATTACGAAGACTGCTGCCGAAAGCCGAGAAGTCTATGAACCATTACGGATTCAAGGTGATGAAGATTTGCAGCTGATTACGAAGGAGACGTTGGGCTTTAAGAAGGGGGTCATGATCCTTCCCGTCTATCTGGCCAAAGGCGTCGAGTTCGATGCGGTCTTGGTCTACGACGCTTCGTCTCGCGTTTATGGTCGAGAGAGCGAGCGCAAGCTTCTTTATACGGCATGTACGCGTGCGATGCACCGGCTGCATCTTTATACGACGAGCAATTGGTCGCCGTTCGTGCAGGCATTGCCTGCCTCTTTGTACGAGAAAACGACTGACTGATGGTATGTGTGTGATGTTAAAAAGGAGTCGTCAAAATCACTTTTATAGTGGTTTGGACGACTCCTTTTACTTTTTTTACGGTCAAATCGCAACATTAAGAAGTTCTTCATAATTTCAATAAATGGATATTAAGATTTTTCATTTACGATTATGATTGTGGAAAGGAAAAGTATTGAAGAAAGTTGAGTGAGACATGGATAAATATAATGTGCTTGTTGTAGATGATGAAAAAGAAATTCGGGACGCCATCGAAATCTATTTGAAAAATGAAGGGATTACGGTTTTAAAAGCAAAGGACGGCATTGAGGCGTTGGAAATCATAACGGAGCATCAGATTCATCTCATTATTATGGATGTGATGATGCCCAAGCTCGACGGGATTGCTGCTACACACAAAATTCGCGAGAAGAACAACACGCCTATTTTGATCTTAAGCGCAAAAAGCGAGGACAGCGATAAAATACTAGGCCTCCATGTTGGTGCGGATGAGTATGTAACGAAACCGTTTAATCCAATGGAGCTTGTCGCCCGCGTGAAATCACAATTGCGAAGGTATATTGCTCTTGGTACATATGAAGGCATACATAAACTGATTAACCTAAGAGGACTTACAATAGACCAATCGGCTAAGGAAGTTAGAGCTCACGGCGAGCCGGTGAAGCTAACGCCTATTGAGTATAAAATTGTCGAGCTGTTAATGACCAACGCCGGACGAGTGTTCTCGATCAATGAAATCTATGAGCGGGTGTGGAAGGAGCCAGGCTATAACGCTGAAAATACAGTAGCCGTTCACATCCGGAAAATTCGCGAAAAAATCGAAATCGATCCAAAAAATCCGACTTTTTTAAAGGTGGTTTGGGGAATTGGTTATAAAATGGAAAAATAGATTGCAGTTCGGTATCTGGCTCATGATGGTTTCTTTTGGCTTAAGCGGGCTTTTTACTGGATTGTCTTTCGGCAACCAATACGTTCATCGCGATTATTATCACACGGCTGAATTTCGACGCGAGATCGGATTATTTGCTCACTATTTAAACATGTTCGAGCTAAATTATATTCCGTACGAGAAAGCTAAAGAAACGCTAACCGTTTCCGAACGTGAAGTCATCCAATATCGGAACGGGTTGGGAAATTTGACGATGCAAACGAACTCCATTAAAGATGATTATCAATTTAAAATTGACGAAGCATCGTTCACCGAGAACCAAGAGGCTGCGAAATTCTACATAGCGGAAAGAGACAATAAAATTGCCGATTATACGAAACTGTTCACGAGCGATGAGTACGTCCGAGCAAAGATTTTAAACGAGAAAGCAAAGGAACTGCAGCAATTTTATGTGGATCAGGAGCGATATCGCTCCGACTTTTTAAAATACAAAAATCAATTTCAATATTCCTTTACGAGCAGCATGTCGGATAAAGTGTATACAAATAGGAGTGATTCGGATAACGGTTCGGCTGCATATAAAATGGATGACGATCGGATGCTGTATAAAACCAGTTATTCTATACCTAGCGAAGAATCAGTGTATTGGTTGCCGATACCCTCTAAACTGGAAGGGGCTTTTCTTCCGTTCAGTGGCGAAATTGCCGTATCTAAAGATTTATCCGATTTGAGTTCCATTAAGAAAGCGGCCAACAAATACGAACGGTTACAAATGGCATTATGGATCTATACCTTTTCAGGCGTAGCTATTCTTATTATGAGTATTATTTTTGCAAAGAAAATGGTGGTACTGCCTTCAGTGGTTGAAAGGTGGTCTCCTTTTTACAATAAGCTGCCGGTTGATGTTCGAACTGTAAGTATAGTTTTATCAGGTGTTATCGCGTTAAGCTGGCTATTTAGTATAAGAGATCAATTTGTGCATATCATCGATCTTCCGTTTAATTTTGGCCAAAGCTTGATTATTGAGACCGTTCTTGCCTCGCTGTTTATAGCCGCTGTCATCATTCAAGGGAAAATGACGGCAGCCCAGTTTGAAAATTGGCAGCAGGTGAAGAAGGAATGCGGACAAGCGCTTACGATTAAAGCAGGATGGGGCGTCATGAGTTTATTGAGTAAAATAAAAAACAGTTTAGCAGACGCTTTTCTCAGCAAGAGCGCCGGGACTCAACTGTTTGCTCTCTTAGGTCTCCTACTAGGTTTGGGAGTAGCAGCTGGACTGATGATGGGCGTACATCTTGATTTTATACTCCTCTATTTCTTGCTGCTTGTCGTTCTAGTTCTTCCGATCATTATACTTTTCGTAAACAGAATTGGGCACTTTAACCGAATTGTGATGAAGATGGACCAGCTGGCTCAGGGGGATTTTGGCGATGAGTTGAAGGTATCCGGAAAATCAGTTTTGGCGGCACTCGCCGATAATATTAATGTTTTGCAGCAAGGCGCTAAGTCGCTGCAGAACGAGCAAGCAAAGAGCGAACGTCTCAAAACAGAACTCGTCACCAATGTCAGCCACGACCTTCGGACGCCGTTAACTTCCATCATTACGTATACCGAGTTGTTGAAAAAGGATGACGTTTCGAAGGAGGAAAGTCGAGCTTATCTCGAAATCATTGATCGAAAGTCACAACGGTTAAAGGTGTTAATCGACGATTTATTTGAAATTTCGAAGATGGCCAGCGGAGATGTTGAATTGGCACAGGACCGAGTAGATCTGGTTCAGCTCTTGCAGCAAGCATTGGCAGAGTACGATACGATGATAAATAATTCGAACCTGCAATTCCGTTTTACAAGTGCGCAAGATTCGGTGTATGCCATGGTTGACGGTAAAAAGCTATGGCGCGTATTTGACAATTTAATCGGGAATATTCTCAAATACTCTCTCGAGAATTCGCGCGTATATATTCAGGTGAAAACGTCGGGCAATCATGCCGTGATTACGTTCAAGAACGTATCCAAATTCGAAATTAACGGAAATACGGATGAGCTGTTTGAACGCTTTAAACGCGGAGATTCTTCACGGCAGACAGACGGCTCAGGCCTTGGATTGGCCATTGCAAAGTCCATCGTCGATCTGCTTGACGGCCGGCTTCACATCGAGATCGACGGCGACTTGTTTAAAGTGAGCATTGCACTTAAGTTGATGGAGTAGAATGATCGAATATTTGTTCTTAATGGAGGAGCCTAAACACAGTAGGCTCTTTTTTTCTTTTTTTGGCATGAAAATGCTTGCCCAAAGAGCGAAAAACAGTAAAAGAATACAGGGATTTGTATCTGTATAAAGAAAGGATTGTGACAAGATACAGGGAATATATGTTGAAAGATGTTTTGGATATTTGATATTACGATCTGCTCACGATAATTTCGAATAGAAAGGAAGATGTTGAAAAGATGGTTTTTTTGCAGATTACGAAAGAAAACATAGATAGAGAGCATATTTGTTGTGCATTGGGTGCCAAACAGTATGAAGAAGCGGTACGAGAGAAGAAGCGCTGGCTCGGGGAACGGATGGAGGAAGGGCTCAAATTTTACCGGCTCGATGAACGGGCCAAGGTGTTTATTGAATATCTGCCTGCCGAGAATGCCTGGGTCCCTATCGATGCCCCCAATTATATGTATATCGATTGCTTGTGGGTCTCGGGCCGGCATAAGGGGAGCGGCCACAGCAGGAACTTGCTGGAGCAATGTATCCGGGACGCGAAAGAGTCGGGCATGGACGGTATTGTACATTTATCCAGCAATAAGAAACTGCCTTATCTAAGTGACAAGCGTTATCTTGAGCACATGGGGTTTATAGTAGCGGATCAGGCCGCTCCCTACTTCGAGCTTCTGGTTTTGAAATGGAATGATGGAGCGGTCCAACCCGCTTTCAAAGATTCGGTTCTGGCCAAGCCTGGCTCGGACCAAGGCATTTATATTTACTATACGGCACAATGCCCATTTGCTGTTGGCGTACTGGATGATTTGCAGAAGGTTGCGGAAGAAAAGGGAGTTCCTTTCAAGGCCCATCGTATTAGCTCAAGAGAAGAAGCGCAGCAATCTCCGGCGATCTGGACGACGTTCAGTCTGTTCAGTAACGGCCAATTTATGACGCACGAGATTATGAGTCCCGCAAAATTCGAGAAATGGCTTGACGCGGTTACAAGAGAGAATTAGCTTGAAACTATGCTATACTGGCAATGTGAAGGAGGTGCTTACTGATGGAGAATTTGTTGAAATTGTCCGTGACTACTGCTACTCATGCAAAGCCAGTTATTAGGAAGCGTTACTTTGCATGGGGCCAAACGGTTTTTAACGCTAAATAAGCTGTTCTAATAGATGGCTTTGCACCTTATTGAATTAGGATAAGGGGTGGAGCATATTGAAATATACGAATGCTAAAAAAATATTGCCTGAAAAGCTAATCATTGAAATCCAACAGTATGTTCAAGGAGAGACAATATACATTCCTAAGCCGGAAAAGGAATACAACCGCTGGGGAAGCATCAGAAGCATCAGCGGCGGAAGAGAGTGGCTGGATCATCGGAATGCCGCGATTAGGCTGGCTTTTAAAAATAATAGCAGCATGGAGCAGCTTGCTGCGGAATATTTTCTCTCCATTGAAACCATAAAGAGAATTGTTTATTCGAATAGTGAAGACTAATTTGCTTTTTCAAATAAGCTGAAGAGAAAACCTAATTGATGAATTTATTCATCAGTTAGGTTTTCTCTATCTTTAAATCAGTACTTGATGAATAAGGTGAGAAAAGCGAGGGGGCAGAGGGGTTTCGGAGAAACGATGGACTCGGACGAAGACCTGTCTGAATATATGCTAAAAATCATACATAATTTTCTCTAAAGTAGAGATTTGGTTAAATATATGCTAAAAATCATACATATTTTTCTCAAAAGTGGAGATCTGGATAAATATATACGAAATTTCATCTATATTTAGCTCTCAGGTGGGATTTTAGGAAATTATGTATGATAAATCATACATACAGATAAAAACCTAGCTTAATGCATGTGAGAGATGAACTCTCCATACTTGTCAGCACCTGACGACTCGTTATGGCGTTTCGGTTTTTGAGCCGTTTTTTATGTCAAAAATGATTCTAAGTTATTGTTTTCATATAAATAGCGCATTGCGTTTTTTAGAATAGGGGTAGGCGGAAGAGGAATAAAAGGTGTAGGAACATCCATCATAATGAATAATCATAATAACAAGAAGTGAGGAACAACAGCCATGAGCGAACAAAACAGCAGAAGCAGACATCTGATTGATCCGGAGATCATCAGTGCCGTTGATTTAATACCGACAACGGATCTAACCCTATCTAAGCTAATGGAATCACGAGAAAATCAATCGAAAATGATAAAGCCAATTGATGTAACAGAGAAGTTCCCAGTCACATTCGAAGAAAAGACGGTGCCGAGTTATTTTGGCGGACCTGATATTCGCATAGAGATTATAAGGCCGAACCAGCCCAAATATGAAAAGTTGCCGTTATATTATTCGATTCACGGTGGCGGAATGGTGATGGGGAGTCCTATCGGTGATCGTGTCAGTAACGCGTCACTGGCAGCGCAGCATGGTTTCTGTTGTGTGGCCGTGTATTATCGCCTTGCTCCAGAACATGTTCAACCAAGTCAATTGCAGGATTGCTATTCAGGTCTAAAATGGTGTATTGAACATGCCGAGGAATTAGCGATAGATACAGAGAAAGTCGCTATTGCAGGCAGCAGTGCCGGCGGCGGTTTGACAGCGGGTCTCGCCTTATACATTCGTGATCAGAAAGAATTTGATATCCATCATCTGAGACTGCGCAGCCCAATGCTCGATGACCGTACAGGTATTACGCCAGAGCATCCGTATGCCGGTGAATTTGTTTGGACAAAACGGAGCAATTATTTCGGATGGGAATCTGTATTGGGCCATGAGCCAGGCAAGGAAGGGGTAAGCGAGTATTACGTTCCAGCACGCGCAGAATCACTGGCCGGATTACCGCCCACTTATATCAGTATTGGCAGCATTGATTTATTCATTGATGAAGCCTTACTGTTTGCCAAACAACTGGCCTTTGACGGCGTTTTAGTTGAACTGCATGTGTACCCTGGCTATCATCATTTGGCTCCCCTGTTCCCGAATGCACATTATTCCCAAGAAGGCGCCAAATCAAGTGAACATGCCTTGCTGAAAGCGCTAGAGCTGCTTTAATAGCAAGCTGGCCAGTGGTCTTTGAAATCAACCTATATAGCTTAAAAGCCGCACAGCTGCAGCTTTTTCTATTGACTTTCTGTCACTGTGATTAACAAGAATGATCTTATTCAAAATGAACCTTCTTGTGGGTGGTTTGGACTTGCTTATATATTCCTTGGCAAGAATATTCTCTGCTGTTTATATTTAAGTCGTGGGATGAAAAAGATCCTGATTTAAGGGTATGATTAAATAGGAGACCGCCAGTGGTGGGCGGTATGTCAAGTTGTTCTGACCCAAAAACGATACCAAATGAGGAGTGTTTTAAAAATGATTAATAAAATTGGACAAATTATGCTGTATGTGAATAACCAAGATGCATCCAAAGAGTTTTGGACAGAAAAGCTCGGATTTGAAGTCGTTGCAGAAGAATCCAATGGTCATATGAAATGGATTGAAGTTGCTCCAAAAGGTGCGGCTACCAGCATTGTTCTTCATAATAAGGAATTAGTTGCTAAAATGAACCCTGGTATGAATCTGGGAACACCGTCTTTGATGTATTTTACGGACAATTTCGATGCGCTTTACGGCGATCTGAAGAACAAAAGCATCAAGGTCGGAGACGTTGTAGAGCTTCCATCGGGCAGAGTATTTAACTTTGCGGACAACGAAGATAATTATTTTGCTGTAATGGAAAAGAAATAGAGACATAAAGTTAAAGCAGCAGTTGAGAAATACTCAGCTGCTGCTTTTTTGTTTGAGAAAAATTTGAATTTTTCGAAGCTCAATACCATAGTCAATTTCTACCCTATAAAATAAAAAAACGTTCGCGACCCGAGAGAAAGCCTGTTTGATAGCCCTGCCATACGGCATATATATTACCTTGATCTCAATTGGGCGTTAAATCTATGCTATAAATGCGCGTTCCCAGGGCTGAACTGAGCCCATGGGAAATAAAAGTTTCTTGCAGTTAATTGTCACAAAAGGATAGTTTCATGTGTTACAACATATACGAGGCCTCGAGAAGTAAAGATAGGAGGGCATATGGACAACAGTAAGCGCAGCAATGCCGCCGATATTGAACAATGGATACAACTGATCAAAGAAGGAAACAAGGATGCCTATCGGCATGTGATTGAAATCTATCAGCTGCCTTTGTTTCGTTATGTCTACAACTTGCTCCGAAATCGGGAGGAAGCGGAAGATGCCGTTCAAGATGTGTTTTTGCAAGTGTTCAAAAATATGGACAAATATGTGCGGCAAATCTCTTTTACCGCATGGCTATACAAGATTGCCTACCATCATTGCTTGAACTTAATCCGCAAGCGCAAAGGCTTGCTGTCCAGGCTGCATCTGTTCCAACGAGAGGCAGTAACAACAGATTATGATTCTTCTCTAAGAGTAGATGAACTGCTGCGAGGGTTGTCGCTGGAAGAAAGACAGATAATGCTGTTGCGAGTTGTAGAAGAGCTGCCTTTTGAAGAGATTGCTACGATCCTCGAATGCAAGGCAGCGACAGTGCGGAAGCGATTCGAGCGAACGAGAGATAAAGTGAAACGCAATTACACACATGAGGGGGAACAAAGCCATGGGCAAGACTCTTGGACTTCCATTGCACCGGAACGATAATTTTAGGGACGAGCTCGCGGAAGCTTATCGCGACATCCCGTCACCGGTGCGGTCAAGCAATGATGTGACAGCAGCAGTGGTAAGTCAATTGATAGGGGAGAAAGAAAGTTTTCACAGCAGCAGAAGAGAGTCCTCCAGCATATTAAGGAGAAACATGTTCACTCGCGTGGCAGTGATGCTCTGTGTATTCGCACTGGTTGGAGGAACCGCTTACGCGGCTTATTCTGAATATAGGCTTTCCTTGCATGACAAGTCGGGCGATAATGTGCTCCAAGTAGCTTCAACGGATATACCTGAGAGGCCAATTGAGGAGAGGCGGATACTCGAACGCGTGCGCGAGGGACTGAAGGATGGGGAGCAAGCGGTTGTGTATTTAGGACAAAGAGCGATGCGTGAACAGAACGGTGATGTGATGCCGCAGGCAGGCTCTTCTTATTCGATCGTCGTAAAACCTCGCGAGTTTAATTCTCCCGAGCACATGAACGATTATTTGTTGGCGCGTGGAATCGATGTCGGGCTGCCGTTGTCTAATTGGAAGGGGTGGAGCCTCAGTCTGTCTGAACTGCAAAATGATACCTCGAATGAGAGTTCGATTGAGCGTCAGTGGAACTTCGCCTCAGACGAACAATCTGGTCTGGAATATAAATACGCGATAGGGCCAAGCGGAACGGAGCCAAGTGACTTAAGATGGTTCTATAGCAAGCAGAATGAAGAGATGACGCTTGTTGTATCGTTAAATATTCCGGTTATGCCTATTTTCTATGACAGTCATCCTTCATCAGACTCCATTCTCTCGATTAAAGGAATCGATGCTTACTTTTATCGGGCCGCTGACGGAAGTGACAGATCGATCCAGTGGTCGGAGAAAGTAGCCGAAGGCAACTATCGGATGTACACGGTATTTACCCATACCGCAGATGACGATGAGCTGCGCAAATTCGCTGAGGCAGTCATCTCGAATAAGCAATGATAATGCTTGAATAAGTAACTGATGTATGCAGAGGAAGCACTGCTAGTGAGCAGTGCTTCCTCTATTTATTAATCAAGGTCGGTAATGGTAAAGAGCGTATCATTTTTTTTGAGATCCGCTATTCTTGCCGCATAATCTTGTTCGGCTTCAGTTTCCGTCAGTATTTGATTGGAGGCCAGCAAGTCATTGAAGGACTTCAGCATCTTTGCTGATATAAGGGAGAATTTCTTGAAAGTAATCATCATTCTTTGACCGTCAAGCAGGACAGAAGCTATGTATTCATGCTGAACGAGCTCAATTTGTACGCCGAACTTGTCGATTACAAAATACATTTCCTTCCCGTCTCTCAGCACGAGATGTTTTACTTCTGCCCCTTCTGCCAAACGGCTTTGGAGTTCTTTCATGGAATAGCCTGGGTTCGTATCATACTTTAAAAGCCAGTGGGCAAATTCTTTTGCGCTGACAACATCGGCATCGTGTTCACTCCAATTTTCACCACTATCCTTACTGATTTCGATAGAGTTCTCTTTCGTTACGCGCAGATACATCTCGTTGTCCATATAAACCGCCCGATACTTTGAAGCGTTAAGCCTTTCTATCAGCATCGGCACATCCGCGCGGGTGTAGGTTAAATCAATCGGCATTAAAGATGTTGTGGATTCGACTTTACCTAGGTATTGGTATTGGGATGGAACTGCCATACTTTCAGCCAGCGGGTTATCTGCACCAGAGGGGAACTCCGTCTTATCAGGAGCAGAGGTCGCAAAGACTATAACAGAACCGACCACAATCACAATAGCGAGCAGCATGGTCGTCATTGAAATTTTCTTCGTTTTCATAATTGCTATGATCCTTTCTTCAGTCGAGCTTTTGGAAAAATGACTGACCAAGGAAGAAAAGCCGCTTTTCTTTTCTTCCAAACAGACAAGTGCCATAGCATAAACAGGCTTCATGCTTTCACCACAAGTCCATATCACTTTTTCATCGCAGGAGAGTTCAATGTCACGGTTGGCAAGGATATACATGATCCAAACGAAAGGGTTAAACCAATGGACACACACGCTGGCGGCAAGAAGCCACTTTTTAAGTGTGTCAAATCGTTTAATGTGAATATATTCATGCGTAAGAATAAGGCCAAGCTGATCTTCATCGTTAAAATCTATATTTTTCGGCAAGAGCACCACTGGCATGAAAATACCATAGGTGAGCGGCGTCAAAATTTGATCGGATTGACGAATTTGCACCTTACGCCATATAGGATTGGACTGCTGCCAGTTTCTAATGAAGTTGCTTTCAATCGGCAATGACATTTTGTAGTGATTGCGACTTCTTAAGTGCGGGAGGAGGAAGAACAAAGCGAGAGCTATAAAACCAATAAACCAGACCAGCATAAATGGCGAAATCGTTGAAGCCGACTTTGATGGTACAGTTGGCATGGCCATGCTATCCGTCTTTGATGGCGTAATGATCGTACTATTATGAAGTATCGATGAACTGCCTTCCATTAAGGGTGCTGCTGTCTCTTGCACTGCAGTTATTTCCTCCAAATAGCTAACCGCGGTATAAATGCTAAGTGGTGAAGGAAGAGACATAGGAATAAATAGCCGGAGTAACACGAAGCCCCAAAGAACGATAAAGGTCATCTTGGGCACCTTATGCATGAGCAGAAAACGAAAGAGTATTACTGCAACAATGAAGATGGACGCCGATACACTCATTTCAAGAAAAGACATCGCCCACCTCACTTCAACCGTTCAATAAGTTGTTTTAAGCGGCTAATTTCCTCTGTCGTTAGCCGTTTCTGCCCTAACAGGGATGCAATCAGCCTATCAGGGGCGCCATCATACAACTTGTTGATCAGTTCGGTTGTTTCGTGCTCCTGTACCTGCTCTCGAGTAACAAGCGCACGGCAAACGAAATTAGGTTCTTGCCGTTCGATCGCCCCTTTAGCCAGACACTTCTTAATAACAGTATAGGTTGTCGTCTTGCTCCAACCGATTCTTTCCTTCGTAAGCTCAGCAATTTTCTTTGCGGTGGTATCACCGTCATTCCACAAAATTTCCATAATATGAAGTTCACTATCGAACAACTTCATCCCCATAAAAAGCACCTCATTTCACTCTTCATTCTATTGGAGTAGAATATCTTGTTTTTATTCTACTGTAGTAGAATCGTTTTGTCTAGAGGGCCATATATGCCGCCCGTCAAATTATAGTATGGCAATCTATCTAAGGTGAGAAATACAAAAATATGGTATATTAGAAAGGTAAAGGAGTGCTATGCGATGAAGAAAGATAAAACGAGAGTGAAGATTTTATGAATAAGAAGTTAATCATAGTCATTAGTATTGTGCTATTTGTTATAGCTGCAATTACATTCATTTATTCAGAAAGAATCAAAGATAATAGGAAGAAAGCAGAGCTAGATCACCAGAGCCAATTACTTTACACTGCAGTTTCTGAAGGTGACCTCGTCCGTGTAAAGCAAATAACGCAGGATGTTGGTATTATTAATGACGCAATTTTTGAGGCTATATTTAACGGGCATGTTGATATTGTAGAATACTTTCTAAATAACGGCGTCGATCCGAATAAAAAATATCAGCCCGATGATCAATTCGAAAGTTCATTATTATCACTGGCTGTAGGAGAATATAATATCGAAATTGCGAAGCTGTTGATTGCCGCAGGTGCAGATGTTAACTATAAAGACCGATTTAATAATTCGGTTTTTCTGTGGGCTGCTTACGAACAGTACAACTCCGTCGAAATGCTGAAATTATTAGTTGAACACGGTGCTGATTGGAAAATTAAAAATGTTTATAATGAGTCGGCATATGACATCTTGCTAAGGTTTAAAGATTCTAACCGTATCGATGATGAAGAGAAACTTATTTATATCGAAGAGTTGATGGGTGTAACCCCTTTGAAATAGAGATGTAAATAATTTTAGGGAGGGGCATACCATTGTTTTATGAAATTTATTGGCATGCTTTTATAAGGGCCAAAACAGCTGTAAAAGTACAAAAAGTACTGAAGAGGTTTGAAGAGGTTTGTCATACCAAGGTTACGATAAATAAATGCGAGCTTTATTGGAAGGACAATCACTTATTTGATGTCTCTTTCAAAACCCCTTTAAAGGTTATTCCTGTCTCTGAAGCAGTTTTTCAAGTTTTACAGACTGCCCATGGACTTGCGTATCAATGGGAGGTCTCTGGACCGTATTCCAACAGGAGAATGGCTGGGTGTTTAGTGGGATTTCTACGAAAACGAAAGTAGTAGGAATTGATTGGATTCAATTTATGATTACTGAGGAGTGAGAATGATGTGTTAGTTACCGTCGTTCCATGCACATACAACACAGTTACGATGTTAGATGATCTAGTACCGAGTCGGGCAGCTTGACTATAGTAATGACGTATAGTAGTATTTAGCTATTATTTACTAAGGAGAAATGTTGATGTCGGCGGTAGTTCTTAACTAATCAAATTCCATATTTGAAGGTTCCAACAGTCCAAGCAACCATTTGCTGAAATAGCATGGTTTGTTTTCTTATGGAAAGTTGAAGGCTTCGGAATTAGTTAAGAACAGCGGATATATTCAAGGCCTTAGTGTTGCCTTTTGTATGCACCCAAAATCCGTGCTGAGTTCAGCTCGGATTTTTTTGTTTTATTTGCGGTGTCTATTTAGGCAATGTTCAAAAAGGGCAGGGATGACGTATGTTCATTCCTGCCCTTTTTGTATTTTCATAACGGGAGTGATGATATGTCGAAGTCGGATAGAAACGATCGTTCAGGTGAAAAGGATCATAAGTTTAGTGAATATACTAGGAGGAATTATGTAAATGAATCATTATATTAAACAAGCTAGCCAGCATATTCAACTGCAAGAAGGGACACTGGTGATTGAGCAGCTGCTCCTCGAGTGTTATCTGAAACCCGGGATTTCAACGAAGGAATTGGCGCGTAAAACACTGCTTCCGACTCCTGTGGCTGCAGCTATCAAACGAGAATTGATTAAAGCTGGAGCGCTCCTGCAGGACCGCGGCGTCCGTTGTACAGCGGACGGACTCGCATGGATTGAGCGGGAATGGGGATACCGCGGATTAAACCTTTCCCTCTACCGCGACTTGCTAGATGAGACAAAATGGACCGAGAGCCTCGAAGAGGTGTTGTCGATAATAGAAGAATTGTTATCGAGGAGGCCGATCGTGGATGTGCAGATCGATCAATCCAAATGTACGCCGGAAACGAGCCTGCGCCGAGCGATCCTTTGTTTGAGACAGCACGCGTTGATTGGAAAGAAGATTTTATGTGTTGGAGACGATGACCTGGTAAGCGTATCTATTGGTCTGCTGCTGCAACAGCTGTTTCCAGATGGCGGAAACAACGTAACGCGTGTAGATGTTTTGGATATTGACGAAAGGTTTTTAAGTTACATCGAAACGATTGCGAAGGAGCGGGGGCTGCCAATCGTGTGCCGCCGCTTGGATTTGAGAGAGCCGCTGCCAGAAAACCTGCACAACCAGTACGATTGCTTCTTTACGGATCCGCCTTATACGCTGCAAGGAATGAGTTTGTTCGTATCGCGTGGTATACAGGCATTAAAGAGGGAAAAAGGACTGCCGATTTTTCTGTCTTTTGCGCATAAATCGCCGTCGTTTATGCTTGCCATGCAGCGGGAATTTGTTCGCATGGGGCTGACTGTTAGCGCTAACTTCCCGCAATTCAATGCTTACGAAGGTGCAGAGATGATCGCCAACAGGAGCCAGATGTTCATTTTGCGGACTACGGATCAGTCAAAAGCTGAGTATTCAGAGACGTTCACGGACGCCTTGTATACAGGAGAAGTAAAGCAGACGCTGCGCACTTACCGCTGCAAAGAATGCTCAAGAGATGTACGAGTCGGAATTAATGGGGAGTTTGCGACGATCGAGCAACTTAAAAATGAAGGATGCACGAGCTGCGGCCATGATAGGTTTGAGATGGTGGCCAAAGAATGGGTGACTCCAGAAAAGAATGATAAAGAGGATCGCACAGCCAACTAAAGTTCATCATTAGATTGAGAAACAGGAACTAAAGTTTGGAAAGGTCAAAGACGTAGGAGCAGAGGAGTACTAGCAACTTCAGAAGAACCGCAATTACTGCGGTTTTTCTCTTTTATAAAATGACTTTGAAACAGTTAAGTTGACTTATTTCCACTTCAATTTATAATCTTTATCATTTCTATATAAACCATAGTATTGATCAATAAAATCTGTGCATATTACAATGGAAGTGTTCCTCTACTTACATCAAGTGATCATAAATAACTATTTTCCATGAAAATGTGGATTCGGAGGGAAAAGCATGACCATTACACTCAAGACAGACTTATGTCAGATACTCGATATTGAATATCCAATATTTCTCGCTGGAATGGCGGGAGGCCCGGGGACGGCTGACTTAGCTGCTGCGGTATCCAATACTGGCGGTTTGGGAACTTTGGGGGCTGCTTATATGGAGCCGGAAGCCATTCGTGACGCGATTCGAAAAATTCGCGAGCTTACCGAGAAACCGTTTGGAGTCAATTTGTTCAGCATATCGGCAACTGATGATAATACAAGAATGGAAGAAGTCCAAAGTGAACTTAACCAAATAAGGTCAAGTCTCGGTTTATCGCCAAAAGCAGCAGAAGAGGTACGGACGCCAAGCTATTTCGAAAAACAATTCTCCGTCTTGTTAGAGGAGCGCGTTCCCGTCATCAGCACAGCGTTCGGTGTGCTACCAGAACCTTTCATGAAACAAGCAAAGCAAGCTCAGATCAAAGTCATTGCAATGGTAACAACTGTTGAAGAAGCGATCTTAGCGGAGCAGGCGGGCTGCGATGCAATAGTCGCACAAGGCAGCGAAGCTGGCGGCCATAGGGGGACGTTCGATCTTACTAACCGTCCTTTAGGAGCCAATATTGGCACAATGGCGCTTGTACCGCAAATAGCTGATCGTGTAAAGATACCGGTCATTGCAGCAGGCGGTATTATGGATGGCCGCGGTTTAGTGGCTTCGCTGGCGCTTGGAGCGCAGGGTGTACAGCTCGGAACACGTTTCCTGACTGCCGCGGAGTCGGGAGCTCATCCGTCCTATCAGCAAAGATTGCTCAGGAGTACGGAAGAAAGCACTGCGCTTACGACGGCCTTTTCAGGTCGTCCGGCAAGAGGAGTTGTCAACAAGTTTGTTGAATTCTGGTCAACTAATGGAATAGAACCTCTTCCATTCCCAACTCAGAACACCGTTACGCGTGATATCCGAAATGAGTCAGCAAAGCAAAATAATGCAGATTACATGTCGCTCTGGGCGGGCCAGGGGCTGCGGATGCTTACTTCGGGCCACAGTGCTGTAGAGATTGTGAAGGATATCATTCAAAAGGCCGAAGCTATACTTTCTCCTGAGTAATTGGGGCATAGGAAAAGAAAGAAGCCGCACAGTGGTATTATCCCACAGTTGCGGCTTTTTGTGGTTTAAAGATACCTGTTCAACTTCTCAACTATCACTATTCGTTAATCATTTTGCATCAGATCTCCGATTTTATTCGATCCGCACGACCAATGCCAAGCGGTAAACTAATCGCTCCTAACAAGACGATTGCTGCTGCGCCAATCAGAGCGGATAGGTAATTGCCGCTATCTGAGATCATCATTCCCGCTATAAGAGGACCAATATCTGTCCGAATCCAAAGAAGGTGGTCAGAAGACCAATGATTGTTTTATTATTTTGCGGAAATAAATCCTTTGCATATGCGACAAAGAGCATTGTTATCCCCATAAAGGTTCCGCCACTCTCCACTTCTCCGTCTGAATCAGGTGTGAGGACACAGACGACGATGCTTTCGCGGTGTACGTCCATTCCTGCACATTACCACCATTCACCAAGTTAGTTACATATATTACATACGTGCGAATTGGTCACGACTTCAACTACCTGTCGACTGTTTTATCGTGTATGACAGGCATGCTCCAATCCTTGATTGTGCTGCTTTACAAAATTCCCTATTGCTATGCTACAATGTACGGAGGAATGAGTGGAGGATGCCTGATGAAGCTTATCAAAGGGAGTATAATAACAAAAATTATTATTAGCTTGATCGTAGCAACAACTGTTCCATTCATAATTTCAAACTATTTGTCGTATCAGATAACGGGCAACGCAATCAAACGTCAGCTTGTTGAGCTGAATCAAAATTCTATGTCAATTACGATGTCATCGTTGCAGTCTTATTTTCATGAATTGTCACTTCTTGGCTTGACATACTTTTCTGATCCTGGGCTTGTTAGACTGTTGTCGGAAAAAAAACCACAAAATCCTGCTGAAAGTGTCTATATCGAGCAAAGGCTTGAAAAAATATATGCGAATTATAGCGAGATAGGTGCAGTTTCTTACAAAAGTGCGCTAACAAACAAGCAGTTTAATATTCGAAATCATTATAATGCCACAATAACAATTCCTGATTTTAAAGATCAGAAGATGTCGTATGAAGATAGTGAACTGAAGCAAACCTTTCAAGTTACACATCATAATAGAGAGCCGAGATTGCGTGTCAATAAGCCATTCATTGATGTCTATACTCGAGAAGTAATCGGTTTGACTACCTTCGATGTTAAACCATCAAATATCCGCAAAATGCTTACTTCCTTATCAACAAGTGAGCAGGGGCCTGTATACCTATTTATCGGAAATAATCTCGAATTGCTCTATACGACTGCGGATGAGATGGAGTTGATATCTGAGCCATCACTCTCAAATGATGATAAACAACCCATGCATCAGGAGACTGCACAAAAACCGAGAGAACCATGGCAAGCAGAACTTCTTCAAAGGCTTCATACGTCACAATTGCTTACAGAAAAAGGGGAACTTCAAACTACTGAAGGCAGTTATGTCTATTTCAGCAAGACAGATGAAAATGGTTTAATCATGACAATAGTTAGGTTTATACCTCGCTCATTAATTAATAAGGCACGTACTTCTGCACTTGGTAAAACGGTATCTATTCAAGCGATATCCATTATTTTTGTATCCATTTTGGCGGCTTTTATCTCTTATTACATGTTGCGTAGAATTAAAATAATGTTGCGGCACATTAAGAAATTGCAAATGGGTAACTTTCAATTACAGAGCAAGCCTATACAAACAACACCGGACGAATTAGATTTGTTGGAAATTAGATTGCATGAAATGGCTGGCGAGCTGGATGAATTATGGAATAAGCAATATCGTCATCAGCTCGAGTTATCGCAAGCTCGATTGAAAATGCTGCAAGCTCAAATCAATCCTCATTTCTTTTATAACACGCTGCAATCGATTGGAACGTTAGCAATTAAGTCCAAAGCGTATGATGTCAGTGATCGACTTGCTGAATTTGCAGCCTTGTTTCGTTATTCCATGGATATTGAGAACGAGGATGTTTCGCTACAAGAAGAAATTGAACATTTACAGCATTACATGGTACTTCAGCAAGGTCGCTATAAGCAACGGCTTCAATTTGATTTGAAATATCCAAATGAGGCAAGAAGTATTTATGTACCCAAAATGTTTTTACAGCCGCTTGTTGAAAATAGTATTATACATGGTTTAGAACGAGGAAATGGTCAAATTCATATCGTTGTGAATATTGTTTTGACTAAGGATTCACTGTTAATTGAAGTAATTGATAACGGAAAAGGCTTTACAGACCAGCAAATTGAACAGGTCAAAGCTGGTTATCACGAGCAGATTGTTGCATCGGAGAAGCGGGGAATTGGCCTGTCCAATGTATTGAAGCGATTAATGCTTTATTATGGAAGCAGATTTAATTGGTCGATTTCCAGCAGGACCTATGAAAAAACGATAGTAGCTTTGTCGTTACCAATTGATTCATCAAGAGAGGGACAAGAAGATGAAGTTATTAATCGTAGATGATGAAGAGCATGTTCGTGAAGGTGTTGAACTATCGATTGAATGGCAAAAGTATAAAATCAATCAAATCTTAATGGCTGAGAATGGATTGGAGGCATTGGAGCTTGTACGTAAGCATAATCCTGAGTTGATCATTTGCGATATGAGCATGCACATTATGGATGGTGCAGAGTTTCTAGAGAAGCTTAGGGAAGAAGGCTGGACTTCCAAAGTTATTGTGCTAAGCGGTTATCAACAATTCCATTACACTAGGGCGACTCTGCTTGCGAACGGTGTAGATTACTTACTAAAACCATTTAAAATTCGCGACCTGGACAAAGCTATTCAAAAAGCATGCGATCAAATAAAACAAGAGCAGGAAGTTCGACTAAAGGAACGCAGCACTAATTTTCGCTTAAATGAAGTGAATAATCTCGTTATGGAGAAGCGGTTTTCTCGCTTAATTGAAGAAGAACAGGTTTCCAAAGAAGAGCTTATTACTTTTCTAACTGCCATTGGTATCAACCCTGATAGTTTTTATGTAGTTACTTTTTTACCGAGAAATAAAGATGCAATCGTAAAGCAATATTATGCTCGAGACGAGCAGCTGTTTAATTATTCGATGAAAAATATTGTTAAAGAGCTGGTTGAATCGCTTGGTAGTTGGTATGTGCTTCAACATGAAGAATTTATCATAGTGTTTATAAGTTCTAATTTATTGCTTACTGATGTAGAGACGACTATAAATAAATTGCAGGAAGCATGGAAAAGAACTTTGCGCCTATCTTCATTTGCTGGTTTCTATAAGATGAGCTTGACTGCTAATAGACTTCAATTAGCCTTATTTGAAGAAAAATCGATGATTCTTAATTGCCATATTTTTGGTCTTATGAAGAGTAGTCGAAAGCCAATAGCAATGCATTTTTTTATAGACAAGGAGCGTGTTATTTTAGAAGCAGTTCTTACAAAAAATAAACAATATCTTTATGAGTTGGTCGAGTCTTTCGAAATGGAGTTGACTTCGTATGAGACTGTAAGCTTAAGAGAGCTCCAGCACTATACCATAGAGATCAACCTTTTGTTAGTACGAATTTATAAACAACTCAACATCGATAGCTTTCATGAGACAATGCCGCTTTGGTTATCACAACTGGAAGAGTGGTCCTCAAAGCTTAAACAAATTTTTAGTGATCTGATCGATTCAATCAACTACAGCAAACTGGAAATAACTCATGTTCAGTCTATCGCGGCGGTAAGAAATTATATTAATGATCATATGAAGGAAGAGGTTACATTAGCGGGATTGGCAGAGATATTTCATTTTTCACCACAATATTTGGCGAAAAAGTTTAAAGAAGAGTATGGTACAACGATTATGAATTATCTAACTCAGTTAAGGATTGAAAAAGCAATCTCATTGCTTGATCATACTGAGCTATCCATTCAAGAGGTTGCGAATGAAAGTGGCTTTGAAGAGTTGAATTATTTCAGTAAAGTATTTAAAAAACATACGGGCAGCACTCCTAGCGGCTATCGAAAGAAATACAAAGTGTAACCTATAACACATTCAGGATAATTCCAAATACTTCTGTCAAAATTTTGATGGTAGCTATTGGAACTGAATGTGTTTTTTGTTTTTCAATATGTTAATAATAATTTCAGATTCAAAATTTACTCATTTAGGCGAATATAACACCTGTAAGTAGAAAATTAATAAAGATATAATTTCGGTGTAAAGTAAATTCAAAAATCGAAATAGGGGGTTGTATGAATGAAGGGAAGACGGATTCTTGCACTACTTACTGCTATGCTTTTCATTTTATCAGCATGTGGCAACAAAACAGGCAGCAATCCAAATGAAGGAACAGGAAAAGCAGAGAGGCTTGCTAAAATTTCGTTATTCCAAAGTAAAGTTGAAATTGCTGAATCACTTGAAAACATGGCTGTTAAGTATAAAGAAGAAACAGGAAATGAAGTTGAGGTTTGGGGTTCTGCAGGTGATTCCTACATTACACAGTTACAAACAAAGTTAGCTGCTAATGAAGGTCCAACAATTTTTTCTGTGCAACAAGGTGTTGAAGCGGAAAAATTTGCATCATATTTCTATGACATGACGAATGAATCTTATGCTAAGTACATTGTTCCAAACATGGCTTTGGAAATAGGCGGGAAAATTGTAGGTGTTCCAATTGGAATTGAAGGCTTTGGACTCGTATACAATAAAGATTTATATGATCCTTCAACTGTGAAAGATACAAAATCACTCGTGCAGGCTCTTGAAAAATTCAAAGCTGATGGTATCAATGGTTTGGAACTGTCTCAAACAGCGTATTTCTTGATTGGACATATTATTAACACGCCATTTGCATTGCAGAAAGATCCTATAGCTTTCATTAATAAAGTAAACAAAGGCGAGGTGGATTTGAAAGCAGTACCAGAATTCCAGGAGTTCGCCAAAGTGATGGAAGCTATTCGTGCTAATTCTGATAATCCAGTTGAAGTAACGTACGATAAGCAAATGGGTGATCTGGCAACAGGTAAAGCAGCAATTGTACACCAAGGTAACTGGAGTTACAGTATGCTTGCTGATTATGATGATATCAATATTGGTCTGGCTCCACTTCCGATCGCTGGAAACGATAAATTGGAAGTTGGCATCCCATCTGGTTGGGTTATCAATAATAAAGCATCTCAAGAGCAAATTAAAGCAGCTAATGCATTCTTAGAGTGGTTGTATACTAGCGAAACTGGAAAAAATACAATTCTAAATGATTTTGGTTTTGTTCCAGCGGTTACAACGATAGAACCAACTGGCTTAGATCCATTGTCACAGCAAGTTTATGAAGCATCACAATCGGGTAATACAATTCCTAGGGCTTTGAATTATTTCCCGCAAGGAATTATCATTAATGATCTTGCACCGCTAGCTTCTGAGTTTTTTCTTAATCCTTCAATGACACCAGAACAATTCCTTGATAAGCTTCGAGATGTTTGGGTAAAAGCTTCTAAGTAATACAAAGACATGCATGGTTGAAGGCCTAAACCTTTATAAAGGATATTAGGCTTTCCTTTTCACTTCTAAGTTGAACTTGATAAAGGGAGTTTCGTATGACAAATAAAAATAACAATATATGGTATATAATTTTCACTATGCCGCTGTTTTTGGTTTTTCTTATAGTTGTTCTTGTTCCGTTTTTGATCGGAATTTACTATTCCTTTATTAATTGGGATGGAATTGCTGATACCCCTAAAGTATTTGTTGGCTTTGATAATTATGCTGCGTTGTTGCAAGATAAGCGTTTTCTTGTATCTACGTGGAATACAATAAAATTCACTATATTTGCGCTATTTAGCGTTAATGTATTAGGTTTAGTTTTTGCTTTGCTGGTTACTTCTGGATTCAAAACAAGTAATCTTGTTCGCACGCTATTATTTATGCCGAATCTTATTGGCGGCTTGATCCTTGGATACATCTGGCGCTTCATTTTTACAGATGGATTCAAACAGATAGGATCCACAACAGGGATAGACTCTATTTTCTTTAATTGGCTTGTTGATCCAAACTACGCTTTAATCGCATTGGTAATTGTCTTCACTTGGCAGATGGCAGGCTATACGATGGTTATCTACATTGCTGGTATTCAAGGGATTTCTGATGAGGTTTTGGAGGCAGCTAAAGTAGACGGAGCAAATATATGGCATCGTATGACCAAAATAGTATTTCCATTATTGATGCCATCGTTCACGATTTGCTTATTTTTAACATTGTCGGGTGCGTTCAAAATTTATGATGTTAACTTGTCATTAACGAATGGCGGCCCCTTTCACCATACTGAGTTGTTTGCTATGAACGTATTTAATGAAATATTCGGATATGGTAATTATGGGCTTGGTCAAGCGAAAGCAATCGTATTCTTTGTCATTATTGCGCTTGTAACGATTACTCAGGTCATAATTACTAAGCGAAGAGAGGTACAGATGTGATGAGTAACGCTAAAAATGTAACACTCTCTTTGTTAACCGTTATTATTTCACTGCTGTTTTTGTCACCAATTTACATTATGATTGTTAACTCATTCAAAACACGTGCTGAATTATATGAAAATGTACTCTCTTTACCAGGGAACTTCAGCTTTCAATATTATACAACAGCAATAAAGAAGATGAATTTCCTAACTGCACTTGGAAACTCAATGTATGTGACGATTGCTACTGTTATTTGTGTCATTGTGCTTGCTTCAATGACGGCGTGGATGCTTGTACGTCGCGATAATATCATGAGTAAAATCATTTTCTTCTTGTTTGTAGCAACAATGCTTATTCCATTCCAAACATTAATGATGCCACTTATGCAAGTCATGGATTGGATGCGTACCTATTTACATTTGCCAATGTTAAACACGCATGGTGGATTAATATTTATGAACATTGGTTTCCATGCGGGCATTGCTGTATTTCTATACCACGGTTTTATTAAATCAATCCCCGTAGCTTTAGAGGAAGCGGCTGTTCTTGATGGTTGCAGTACCTTCGGCGTATTCTGGAGAATTATATTTCCTTTACTAAAAAGCATCACAGTAACAGTTGCAATTCTCGATGTTATTGCTTCATGGAATGATTACTTGCTTCCGTCACTTGTGCTATCTGATAAAGGCTTGCGTACTATTCAGCTATCAACATTCTATTTCTTCGGCGAGTTTACAATTGTTTGGAATCAAGCGATGGCCGGCTTGACATTAACCATAATCCCTGTCGTTATTTTCTATTCTATTTCACAAAAATATATTATTAAAGGGATTGCGGCAGGGGCAGTAAAGTGAGATATAGCATTTGTAAAAAGTGGGAAAGGGAAGAGAATATATGAACAAAACATGGTGGAAAGAAGCAGTTGTCTATCAGGTGTATTGGCGCAGCTTCTATGACAGCAACGGCGATGGATACGGGGATCTTGAGGGGGTATATAGCAAGCTGGATTATATTCAAAGTCTGGGCATAGACGTCATCTGGCTCAATCCGTGCTACGATTCTCCTGACGTTGACAACGGCTACGACATTGCGGATTACCGTTCGGTCATGCCAAAGGCGGGTACGATGGCCACGTTCGAGAAGCTGCTGACTGCTGTTCATAACCGCGGTATGAAGCTTATTATGGATTTGGTCGTCAATCATACCTCCAATCAGCATGCCTGGTTTCAGGAGTCGCGATCCAGCATCGATCATCCGAAGCGCGATTATTACATTTGGCGCAAGCAGCCGAATAATTGGCGTTCCTACTTTGCTCCCTCCACTTGGACATACGATGAAACAACGGGTGAGTATTACTTCCATTCCTTCGCCGCCGAACAGCCGGATTTGAACTGGGCGAACGAGAAGGTTCGGGAGGAAGTCTATGATTTGATGCGGTTTTGGCTGGATAAAGGGATCGACGGCTTTCGGATGGACGTCATCAATCTGCTTGCCAAAATACCGGGCTTCCCGGATGCCGAGCGGCCCGAGGATATTTCGTATTTGGGCAATAATCCCGGTATTCACGAGTATTTGCAGGAAATGCACGACAATGTGTTAAAGCATTACGATGTGTTTACGGTCGGAGAAATTCCGTTCGTGACTCCCGAGGACGGCGTGCTCTATGTTGGTGAGGACCGCGGCGAATTAAATACGCTGTTCCACTTTGAAGTATGCGATTATATGGCCCATTGGGATTTGCTGCGATTTAAGCAAATTCAGGATCGTTGGTACAAGGGTTTGTGGGGGAAGGGCTGGAACTCTCAATTTTTGAACAACCATGACCATACGCGAGTTGTATCGCGTTTCGGCAACGATACCGAATACCGGGAGCAGTCGGCAAAATGCTTCGCCACCCTCATCCACACCCTGCCGGGCATGCCTTATATTTATCAAGGCGAAGAAATCGGGATGACGGGCATCCGCTTCGACTCTATCGACGAGTACAACGATATTGCGATGAAAAACAAGTATAAAGAAGAAGTCGGCAAAGGCCGCGATCCGGAAGCGGTGCTGAAGGAACTGCAGCATTTGTCGCGCGATAATTCCCGTACTCCTATGCAGTGGAATGCCGAACCGCAAGGCGGCTTCACAGAAGGACAGCCTTGGATTGCCATCAATCCGAATTATAAAGACATCAATGTCGAACGGGCTTTGGAGGATGAAAACTCTGTTTATCATTACTACAAGCAGCTTATTGCTTTGAGAAAAAGCAACGAGGTGATGATATACGGCGAGTTCGAGACTTATCTGGATCAGCATGAGCAGATTTACGCTTATACAAGAAAGCTAGGTGAGGAAGCCTGGCTGGTTCTGCTGAACATCTCGTCGCAGCCGGCGACCTGCAGCATCTCCGATCTCGGCATAGAGAAGCTGGGCGACATTGTCATCAGCAATAACCCTGAAAGAACTAATCAGAAGGCGATAATCGATTTGCTGCCTTACGAGGCTGTTGTATACAAAAAATGATATGGAGAATAAAAAAATGAAACCATTGCAATTGGAAAAACGAGGAATAGCTACAAGTCGCATAGTGATGGGATGTATGGGATTAGGCGGCGGCTGGAATCAAAATGCAATCACGGCAGATGATATTAAGCAAGCCCATCAGGCAGTTGATGCAGCACTATCAATTGGTATCAATTTTTTTGATCATGCGGATATTTATACCTTTGGAAAAGCAGAAACAGTATTTGGTCAAGTTTTAAAGGAACGTAAAGATTTGAGAGAAAACATATTCATTCAATCTAAATGCGGTATTCGATTTGAAGACGGTCCAGGAAGGCCTGGAAGATATGATTTTTCCTCTGACTATATTCGTAGCAGTGTTGACGGAATCTTAGAAAGACTAGGAGTAGAGTTTATTGATTTTTTACTGCTTCACCGTCCAGATCCACTGATGGAACCAGAAGAAGTTGCCGAAGTCATTTATGAATTGAAAGAATCCGGTAAAGTAAGACACTTTGGTGTTTCAAATATGAGTGCGGCACAAATTAAACTGCTACAATCCAGCTCTAATGAACCATTCATCATCAACCAAATGGAGATGAGCCTGGCTAAACTTGATTGGTTAGAAACGGGGGTGCTTGTAAACCATCCTGAACGTATGAATAGCAATTTCCCGGAAGAAACTCTAGAATATTGTCGTCTAGAAAATATTCAAATTCAAGCCTGGGGCTCTCTAGCACAGGGGCTGTTTTCGGGAAGACATGTAGATGGTCAAACCGACTCCATCAAAGAAACAGCGCAACTAGTTAAAGATTTGGCTGATAAAAAACAAACATCTCCCGAGGCGATTCTATTAGCATGGCTAATGAGACATCCTGCAGGTATTCAACCTATTTTAGGAACTACTCGACCAGAGCGTATTCAAAAATGTGGGGAGGCAATGAAGATAACTCTGACGAGAGAAGAGTGGTATTCTTTATTTGTAAGTTCAAGAGGCAGACGATTGCCATAAGAGGAGTATGTAATTATCCATGGAGGTATCTATGAGTCAGGTGAAATTTATAAGTGAAGATATCGGAAACATTGATTTAAAAGGATCTATTGAAAAGGTTGATGCGGGGTACGATGTAATTGCAGGCGGGATAGATATCTGGGGGACTTCAGATCAATTTCATTTTAGTTATGTAACGATTCATGATGATTTCGATATGGCAGTAAGGTTAGAATCACTTAGTATGGCTGACCTCTATACGAAAGCAGGCCTCATGGCGCGTAAATCTTTACTTGCTGATAGTGAACATGTTTTCTTTATGGTTTTTCCTGATAATAGCGCTCGTAATAAAAATAATGGAGGTTATGAGTTCCAATATCGGGAAAAATCTGGAGCTGATTCTTTAGCCATATATCCTAACGATTATAGATCGGAACCAGCAGAATTTCCAATTAATTATCCAAATACATGGTTAAGACTCAAGAGGACCGGTAATGTTTTTTACGGATACTATAGTACAGACGGTGAGGCATGGAAATTATATTCGAGTCATGAAATGAACATCGATCGAACTGTCTATTTAGGGTTAGCTGTCACTTCTCATAATGAGAACAAAACGGTGAAAGCAGCCTTTAGGGATATAACGCTAAATAATTGATAGGTTTAGAAGAACCAGGTGAGACAAATCAAAACACCTTCAAGAGAATATTTCCATGTCGTTAGATGTGGAGGACAACTTGAAGGTGTTTTTGCGTTGGGTTGCTGGTTTTATTAGATTGTTTTCTGTCTGCCTTCAATAAATATGGTTAAGCTTGAATGTGTTCATTTATGGTAAGATGCTCAATGCTTTTTTCATTACCTAACCAATAAGACGTACCATTCACTTTAGCTTTGTGATTTTTGTAGTGAAGTCGAAATTTGGAATTAATAAGGAATCGTGTTATTCTCAGTCGTGAGTGATAATAATCGCTTCAAACAATAATTCTGAATGATTGGAACGAAACGAAATGTTTGATTACCATACCCTTTATAATCAGTATCGCCAGTTGCTTTTCTCTATCGCATACAGGATGCTCGGAACTTCTCAGGATGCCGAAGATGTCGTCCAAGACGTGTTCGTTGCCTTGCAGCAGCAGCAGGATATCGAAATCACCAACATCAAAGCGTATCTTTGTAAGTTGGTTACGAATCGTTGCTTGAATGAACTCAAATCATCCCGAAAAGCAAAGACTTCCTATATCGGCCCGTGGCTGCCTGAACCGCTTGTAACTGCTATAGAAGGTAGTCCTGAGGAGTCGTTTGAACTTAAAGACGATATCGCTTACGCCTATCTAGTCGTAATGGAACGCTTGACGCCAATGGAAAGGGCTGTTTTTGTACTTAGGGAAACACTTGGTTTCTCTTTCGAGGAAATCGGAGAATGGATTGGCAAATCTGAAGTGAATTGCAGACAGCTGTTCAGTCGCGGAAAACGCAAGCTGAAAGACAGGAAAGACGACGCCGGCATGCCATTGGCTCCGGTAGTACCCGATTCCAAAGCACTTAGTGCATCTTTCAGCGAAGCTTTTCGTGCTGGAGATGTCGCCTCTATAATTAAATTACTTAGTGAAGACGCCATTTTGCTTACGGACGGCGGCGGCAAAGTAAGAGCTGCCCTAAACCCGATTTTTGGCCGAGATCGCGTTCTGGCTTTACTGAACTTTTCCATATCGAACTATCTCCGAGAAGGTTCAGTCAAGAAGGTGTTTGTCAATGGCGATGAAAGCTTAATGGTGATGTTCAATGGTAAACCGTTCGCTGTCTACTCCTTCGCTTACAATGATGACGGTTCCGCCATTTCTCGTGTATATGTCATGATGAATCCGGACAAACTTCATGGCATCGCCCGTCTAATCGAAAGAAAATCATAAATTTTTATTGATCCTTGTCACAGATAGGTACCCTCAGTTGTCTTCTTAGATGTACAAACTACAAACAACATGGAGGAACCATCTTATGAGCAAATTGCTTGTCATTAATGCACATCCGGAAGTGAATTCAAGCTCGTCTTTTAGTCAAAATGTATTAAATTACTTTTTAAACCAATACAAAGAGCAGCATTCAAGTGAAGAGGTTATTGAACAAATCGATTTATACAGTGACGTTATACCGATGATCGATCAAACGGTTTTAAGCGCATGGGCTAAACAAAGAAACGGTGAAGCATTAACAATCGAAGAGGAAAATGTAGCCGCGCGCATGAATGAGATATTGCAGCAATTCAAAAGCGCCAACAAATATGTCATCGCCTATCCCTTGCATAATTTTAATGTTCCCTCAAAATTGAAAGATTATATGGACAATATTCTGATCGCCAGGGAAACGTTCAAATATACCGAAAACGGATCAGTCGGCCTTCTAAAAGATGGAAGAAGCATGCTCGTCATACAAGGGAGCGGGGCCGTTTATACTAACAATGACTGGTACACCGAAGTTGAATACTCCCATAAGTACTTGAAGTCGATGTTCAATTTTATTGGCATTGAGGATTATGAAATCATTCGAGTTCAAGGAACAGCTATAATGGATAAAGACGAGATCTTGCAAAAAGCATATAAAGAGGCAACAGAAGCTGCTTCGAAACTTGCGGTAAAATGATTTAGCCAGTTGTGCAGCCGATCTTCAGATCGGCTGCTTTTTTATACGTGGAACGGACCGTTTAGGAGAAACAAACAAAAAAGAACATTAGCATCAATAGGCAGCATTTCCCGGGATTCAATAAGTAGAGGGCAGCGAAAATGCTGTCCTTTTTTGTCGTATGAGCTATATAATGGGAAGGGATATTGTGGAAACGTTCTCTTTAAGATACAGGAGTTCAACGACGAGGCATGACGTGTTCGGCAATCCAAAAAACTGCGAATTTATTACGTAATGGAGTGATTCATGCATGGCGGATATGACAGCGTCAACAGAGGGTCTGGATCAATTTCTTATAGAAATCGGCCTCGATGGAGTTACAGCCGTAGACTGCGTGCGATACATTGAAGGAGCGGGAGAACTGCCATCCGGTTTACCGGTGGTCGTACTCGAACGCCATGATCCCAAGGGCATTGGACAAATCTGGTACTTTATCCGAAAGTTTCATCTAAAGGGCCTCGAGCACGATTTAATTAGCCGACTGCTAACTGTTATGCTTCATATTGGAAGAAACTCATTCCTTGAACTCAGCTCTGGATATACAGGGGATGTCTTATGGCGAAGAGGATGCTTGACGATGGTAAGCAGTTACGACGTTCCGCTCGGTATCGTATGGGAGTGGTTTCTTGAGCATAGCGAATTATCGGAGCGCTTGGAAAAACACCAAATCGCTTTTTTCGATCATATCGCTCAGCACGATCCGGCAGTGATGCAACATCGAGCGCAGACTTTAAGTAGCTTTAATGAGTTATTAATGGCTGTTTCCTTAGAGAAGGCAGGGCAATCAAGCTCCGATATCGCAAATCAGTTTGAGCAGGCGTTCATTCAGTGCATCGAGTGTGAACTTCAATCGCAGCAATCGGGCAACCAGACGACCTCACTCGCTAAATCAATCTTAAACGCAATCATCAGCGACGCTGAAAACGCCGTCATTCAACCGCTCATGCGTCAAGTGAAATGGGACTATAACGATGAAGTTCGATGGTTATATAAGGCGGTCTATTTGGCAGAGGAAACGGATTCGTACATTCCTTTTTCGGCGTCGTTCATCCGGGTTCTCATCATTTGGGATCCTTCTTTCTTTTATAAGCTCTCCTCCCGTGCCATTCCAGGAAGCTACAATGAACGACAGTTGCGAATTCCCAATTACTATGAGCGATATGGTCTTCCGAGAGAGGTTTATATTATCCAGCTAGCCAAATCCTATGATAATCTAGATATGCTTCGGGCTGAACTACTCAGAGACCGCGCATGCTATGAACGAGCCATTTTGCGGTCGTCCAAGGTTGAGACGCTACACCTTTGCCGGGTACTGTGGGAGATCGCTGATGGACATCCCTATTTGGAACAGATGGAGGAGCAAATCCTGCTAGAGGTAGAGGACATCCTGCAGTCGGAGCATTTAACGCCAGAAGAATTGCTCATCAATATGGCTTTTTTTCGGGGAGCACCGTTGTCTGCAGAATTGAGAGGAATATGGAGCCGATATAAAATAAATGGCTTGTCATTCCGCGGCTTGCACGTCGCTGAGTATCTATGGTCACATTCTTTGCTCTTTAATCGGGTCGTCTGTTTTCTGGCGCACACGGATGAGGATACATTAACGCTTATTCTGAGATGGTGTTCCTCCAGCCATCAAATGCCTTACAGCTCCTTCATCGATGCTTATCGGCAAGCAGGCGGAGCGATGCAAGATCTGATGCCATTCATCGTCAACACAGCCCAAGTCGAACGCGCTCATAACGATGATCTGCCTTTGTACCAGCTTACGTTGGCATACGTTAAAGCCAATATGGAGGAACTGAGCAGCCATTTCATTGCTTATTTGCGTGTGCCAAAGATTACGCATCAGGCAAAATCTTTCGTACTTACACTTCTCATGACACATCATGCAGAACGTCACGCAGGAATTGTCATTCCTTATTTGGCTGATGAAAGTAAAACGGTTAGAAATAAGGCGGTTTTACTTCTATCAAACAACATGGAGCAGACGGAAGCCATCCTGCCGCTGCTTGACCATAAGAAAACGGCCGTTCGCGAGAGAGTCGTATGCTTGCTAAGTCAATGGGATAAGCCGATGGTCCAGCAAGCGCTTCAAGCGTTATACGCCAAAGAGAAGAATGAAAAAATTAAAGAATTGATTGCCAACGCTCTGCAAGATAAGCTGGCAGCATCGACACCAAACGCTTCGCCAGTTTCTTTTACAATCAATACCGCTCATTTGAATTGGCTTGAGCTGGCGTCGCTGCCGCGGCTGCGAATGCGGGAATCCGATGATATTGCCGACGAAACAGTAACGCATTCGATCTTGAATGCCTATGTCATTCAAGAGGAGATCGTGCGCAACTGGAAGGCACAGGAGCTAGCCGCGCCGCTCAAAGCAGAGGATCTCGCAGAGCTGGCTGAAGAGGTGCTGCAGCGTTGGCTCAGAGAAGGAGCGCCTGCCAATAAAAAGTGGGTGATGGCCTTCGCCGCCGTATTCGGCGACGGGCGCGTTGTGCTTGCGCTTCAAGCGCGAATCTCATCATGGCCTCTTGAATCGCGTGGTGCGATTGCATGCGATGCTGTGAAAGCGCTGCTGCTTTCTCCGCTGGATTCGGCTTTGCTGTTTATTGATCAAATCTCTCGCAATTTCAAGTTTAAACAGGTGAAGCAAGCGGCTGTCACAGCACTCGGCCAAGCAGCGGAATTATTGGGAATCTCCACCGAAGAGCTGGCAGACCGGGTTGTACCGCATCTAGGCTTTGATGCGAAAGGCTGCCGAACCGTTGATTACGGTCCGAGACAGTTCAAGCTGCAATTGATGCTGAATCATGATATTCGCATTACAGACGGAAGCGGCAAGCACTATAAGACATTGCCCGTTGCCGCTGCATCAGACGATGCGGAATTGGCCGAGGCATCTTTGCTGGAAGCTAAGCAATTGAAGAAGCAGCTCAAAACCGTCGCCAAGTCCGTCCAAACCAGGTTGGAGCAGTCTTTTGCAATGAGAAGATATTGGACTTATGCCGCTTGGCACAAGCTGTTCGTGGACAATCCTGTTATGCATGCTTTTGCATCGGGACTTATATGGGGTGTATACGCCGACGATGTGCTTATATCCACCTTCAGATATAGGGAAGACGATAGTTTCATTTCTGCAGATGAGAGCGCGGTTTCGTTATCCGAAGGAGATGTTATCGCTTTGGTCCACCCCCTGGATCTAGAGGAAGGCGCAAGGCGGCGCTGGATGCAGCAGTTCGAGGATTATGAAATGACACAGCCTTTTCCTCAGTTGACGCGAAATACGTTTACGGTTATGAACGAAGAAGAGAACGCTTTGAATATCATGCGTTTTACAGGAGTCATAATCAATGGCCTGTCGCTGCTTAGCGGACTTACCAAGTTTGGTTGGTCGAAAGGCTCCATTCTGGATGCCGGAGCATACATCGATTTTTACAAAGAGTTCGAATCTATTGGCATCGGCGTACAGCTGACCATCAGTGATCTTACTGTTGGGATGGAAGACGAAACGGTCACTATTTATGAAATGGATTTTTACCGCGCCGGCAAGGTTGCACGCGGAAGCTACATCTATAGTGAAATCATGGAAGAAGACCGTATTCAACCGATTGATGTTCCGAAAGCGTTGTTCAGCGAGTTGTTATATGAAGTGGACACCGTACTGGCCAAGCGGCTTGGCGTCGACGAAGATTGGCAATTGAACCGACGTTCATAATATCCTAATAATAGCCGTTATCCATTTGGATAGCGGCTTTTTTAGTATATAAAAATAGGTTCAGCACCAGCCCATACCCGTTATTGCATTCCTTCATACGTTATATGGAAATGCCTAGCTTAGTCATCACATCACAGGTGTGCCAATTCACTCATAAGGAGCTGGATGCGTGGGTTCAAAAGTTAAGCTTACAGGACGAGTGATTTTTAGAGGCGATCCCGGTTATGAGGTAGCTCGTAAAAACTGGGACCCTCATACGGATCGATTTCCGAAAGTATTTGTTTTTGCTAAAAAAGCGCAGGATGTAGCAAACGCCATAAGATGGGCCCGCGTAAATAACGTTCCTATTCGCGCAAGAAGCGGACGGCATGCCTTAGAGACGAACCTTTCGCAGGTAAACGGCGGCATTGTTATCGATGTTAGCGAGCTCAAGAGCATTAAGCTGAATAAAAAATCCAGCACAGTTGTTGTTGGAACCGGCAACCGCGTAGGAAGAATTGTCGACACGCTAGCCCGGCAAGGGTATATGGCTCCATTTGGCGACAGCCCTTCGGTCGGCATCGGCGGCATTACGCCTGGCGGCGGGATAGGGCCGCTCCAGCGTACAACGGGACTTATTTGTGATAATCTGCTTGCATTAGAAATGGTTGATGCGAAAGGAAGAATTATTAAAGCAAGCAAGAAATCTAATTCAGATCTTCTCTGGGCTTCCCGTGGAGGCGGCGGAGGGAACTTTGGCGTCTATACGAAATATAAATTTAAAGTGAGGCGCGCCCCTGCGCGGGCAACTGTATTCCGTATCACTTGGCCATGGGCGCAGTTTGAAGAAGTCGTCAAAGCATGGCAGCGATGGGCTCCTTTCACCAGCACTAAGCTGGGCAGTGAGTTATCTGTCGGCCCTAAAAAGGGCGGCAATGTTAGCATGCTGGGCGTATACCTCGGCTCCAAAAAGGAAGCCCTCCGCCTCTTAGAGCCTATTACGAGCGTGGGGACAACGACCACAAAAGTGATCAGAAATCTTCCGTACCTGGAAGCTACGAAATTTTTGCTGGCTCCCGATCCGGTGCTTCCTCAGAAATTCAGCAATCAATTTTCTAGCGGCTTCGGCAGACGCCCGTTTCCAGATAAGGCTTTTAAGCCAATGAGAGAGTTCTTGGAAAAGTCGGAGGGAGGAACGCCTGCTGGCTTCTACTTCCTCAACTGGGGCGGAGCTGTAAGCCGTGTCGCTCCTAGAGCCACTGCCTTCTATTGGCGTAAAGCACAGTACTATGTAGAATGGAACAGCTCATGGGTTAAACCGTCCCATGCAGCCAGAAATATTGCGTTAGCCCGCAACACAAGGAAGAAGCTGCAGCCTTACATTGTAGGATCCTATATTAACGTTCCAGACCAAGGAATTAAGTGTTCCGGGCCTGTTTATTATGGAAAGAACTTTCCAAGGCTGCGCAGAGTAAAAGCGAAGTATGATCCTCAGAATGTGTTTAACAATCCTCAAAGCATCCCGCCGGCTTAATGGGGATCCGTTCATAAAAAAAGACGCAAGCATAGAAACCATCTATGTTTGCGTCTTTTTGACTTAAGAACGACTTCGCAGTGCATTCTGCATTACTCTCCGTATTGTAAAAACTTCTCAATTCTTGCTTTAATCGAGTCGCGTACATGTCGGAATTGCGCCATGATTTCTTCCTCGGTACCGGTTGCTTGCGCTGGATCGTCAAAGCCCCAATGCCACTTGATGACGTTACTGTTCATAATGACAGGGCAGTGCTCGTCGGCATGCCCGCATAGCGTAATCACGTACGTAGCGCGATTAAGAACCTCTGGATCGATAACGTCGGAGCTATTGCCGCTAATATCCACGCCAACTTCCTTCATGACTTGAACCGCGCGTGGATTTAGGCCATGAGCCTCAAGTCCAGCGCTCCTTACTTCATATCGGTCACTGCCAAGCGAGTTCAAGAAGCCGTCGGCGATTTGGCTGCGGCAAGAATTGCCTGTACATAGAAAATAAACAAGTGGTTTGCTGCTCATTTGAAAATCCCCTTTATTTGAAAGTAGTTTGAAACGCAACCGTATTAACCAACAATGTTTAGCCAAAGAAATAGTCCGACAAGGGTAACAAAGAGAACAGGAACCGTCAGGACAATGCCGGTCTTGAAGTAAGCACCCCAAGAGATTTTCACGCCTTTGCTCGACAGCACATGGAGCCAGAGTAAGGTGGCTAGAGAGCCGATCGGCGTAATCTTTGGACCCAGATCGGAGCCAATGACATTCGCATAAATGAGCGCTTCCCGAATAAGGCCGGTTGGATTTGTATCCTGAATGGCCAGCGCATTAATCATAACGGTAGGCATGTTGTTCATGATGGAGGAGAGGAGGGCGGCGATAAAACCCGTCCCCACCGTTGCGACGAATAATCCTTGATCTCCAATCCATTTGAATACCTCTCCCAGTTCATTCGTAAGACCGACATTTCGTAAGCCATATACGACGACATACATTCCAATGGAGAAGACGACAATCGTCCACGGTGCGCCTTTGACGAGTTTCCAAGTGTGAATTTCGCGGCTTTGCCTAGCTAGCAGCAAGAACACCAAGGCAGCGGCTCCGGCGATCATCGAGACGGGAATAATAAACAATTCGCTCGTTAAATAAGCAACAAGCAGGACGGCTAGGATTACCCAAGAAATTTTGAACAGCCTCATATCCTTAATGGCATCTCTAGGCTTCTTTAACTGAACCAAGTCATAATGGTCAGGAATACTTCGGCGATAGAAGAAGTAAAGAACGAACAAGCTGGCTGCAACCGAGAAAAGAGTAGGCACGATCATTCGAGTGGCATACTCAACAAACCCAATGCCGAAGAAGTCGGAAGAAACGATGTTGACCAGGTTGCTCACTACAAGCGGCAAAGAGGCGGAATCCGAGATGAAGCCGCTGGCCATAATAAATGGCAGGATCATCCGTTCATTGAATCTAAGCGCCCTTACCATCGCTAGAACGATTGGCGTTAAAATAAGGGCGGCTCCATCATTTGCAAAGAAAGCCGCGACTGCCGCACCAAGCAAGATGACATAGATGAACAACAGATTCCCGTTGCCCTTGGCAAGTCTGGCCATATGGAGTGCCGCCCATTCGAAGAAACCAATTTCGTCAAGGACGAGAGAGATCAAGATGACGCCGACAAAAGCGAGAGTGGCATTCCACACGATCTGCGTAACATCCCAGATGTCTTGAAAGGTAACGACACCGCAGATCAAGGCGATAACGGCTCCGCAGCAAGCAGACCAGCCGATGCTGAGACCTTTGGGCTGCCAGATGACGAAGATCAGCGTAACGAGAAAAATAACTGTAGCAAGGGCTAACATAGAACCTCCAAATTAACAGCAGTTATTAGGTTTGTGAGCATCGATCTTCTCTTTCATCGAAGGAAGCTGGTTTAAAAGCTCGTTTAAATACGGTTTATGATCCATATTTAATGAATAATATATCCATTGGCTGCGACGCGTTTCGTTACGATTCCGCCCATCTTTAACTTCTTTAGGTGCTGGCTGATGTTCGGCTGCGTCGTCTCCAGAAGGTCCACGATATCACATACGCACAGCTCGCGTTTCTTTAGTAGGGCGACGATCGTAAGACGCGTTTTGTCCGAAAGTAACTTTAACGTCTCCGCTATGGATACAATGGATTCTTGCTTGTTCACGATGAAGAGGCACTCCTTTCTCATAACGATGGGGTTGATCAACGTCATTATATAATCAAACAATTATATTATCAATCACTTATATAGAATTAAAAAGTATATATCAAAATAAATTGATTTAATATTGACCGCGCTCTCGCGGCGTGCTACGATCAATTCATCAAATATATTTGATTTAAGGAAATTGATGAATGTCTGTTAACGCAGTCAAGCGAGGGGGAGAAAAGAATTATTAGCCGATGAACATCACGTATGCCATACTTCTTGTTCTTTCGTCTGCACTTGCACATTCCGTTTGGAATTTATTTATGAAAAAGAGTGTGCATAAAGAAAGCTTCTTATGGTTAATTCAGACGATTGCTTCTTTTCTTTTTATGCCGGCATTTTTACATGATTTATTTACAATCGATTGGACGTTCCAAAGGGCCGGTTTGCTTTTGATATCATTCGTTTTCCAAAGCGTATATTTAGTTCTTTTAACAAAGGCGTATAAAGCAGGGGACATGTCGCAGGTTTACCCGATGATGAGGGGAACGGCTGCCCTATTGATTCCATTGCTCGGTTTGGTGATCTATGAGGAAGAGCTTACGCGTTCCGGCTGGATAGGACTTGGACTTATTGTTGTTGGCCTGTTTGCGCTTAGCGGCATTTTCAAAAACCGCTTAAATAAACAGAGCGTCATCACTATACTGCTTACGGGGACTATAGGAATTTCAATTACCGGATATACCCTGGTAGATAAATCTATTCTGTTGTTTATGAGTCCATTAGGATTACTGCAGATTTACAATTTAGCTGGGTTTATTGCCTTAGGAGCGCCAGCACTCCGCAGTAAAAAAGTGAAAAAAGAATGGATGCTGAATCGACGATTGATCATTATCGGGTCGATTATGGCACCAAGCTCTTACTTGTTGTTTTTGATGGCCATGCAATTTGCGCCGATCAGCCATATTGCGCCTATCCGTGAAATCAGTATTGTATTCGGAACGATACTGGCATGGATGGTACTGAAAGAAAAACAAGGAGCAGGAAGAATCGGTTATTCTGCCATCATTCTATTAGGAATCATTCTAATCGGTTTTTTCTGATCTTAATAAAAAATAGGATCAAACCTAAAATCAGAGCTTGACTGAAAAGGAGAGAGCAGCGAAGGGGCAGAGGGATTCTGGAGTAACGGCAGTGGTCGCTTTTAAAGACAGATTCCTACCGCTACCTTCATCTAATAAAGGAATCTGGCTTTAATGGCGATCGGAAGAACCCTCTGACCCGCAGCGCTCCCCCTCACTTCAAGTCATGCACTGATTTCGGTTTTGAGCCGAAAAATAGGGAGGATTAAGCATGAATACAGCCGTATATGATGCAATCGTTATTGGCGGAGGGCAATCTGGCCTAGCAGCCGCCTACTATTTGCAACAAGAGAAACTCAATTTTGTTATTTTGGAGAAAAATCCAGTGAATTTGGGCTCCTGGGCACATTACTATGATAGCCTCACGTTATTCTCTCCAGCAGAGTATTCCACATTGCCGGGCCTCGATTTCCCAGGGGGAGCAGATCGATATCCTCATAGAGACGAAGTGGTTGCTTACCTGAAATCGTATGCTGCTCATTTCCAATTTCCGATCAACTATGAGGCTGAAGTGTTAAATGTAGAAAAGAATGACGGGATTTATTCCATTCAAACAGCTAAGAATGAGGTTTTCCGTACACGTTCAATTATTTGCTCAAGCGGGTCCTTTACGAATCCGAACATACCGAAAATAACCGGAATGAACGATTATACGGGATTGATCATGCATTCAAAGGATTATAAAAATGATTTGGCATTTAGAAACAAAAGGGTAATTGTTGTCGGCGGAGGGAACTCGGCAGTTCAAATTGCTGTCGAGCTTGCCAATACTGCGGATGTTACGATAGCGACGATTAGGCCCCTAAAATTTGTACCGCAGCTATATTTGGGCAAAGATCTTCATTATTGGCTCACGCGCACAGGACTAGATAATAACCAATCATTGGAGGAAAAACGCTTATTGATGAAAAGCATCGATGGCGTCATAGACGACGGCTTTTATCAAAACGCTATTGCTCAAAATAAACCCAATCACAAAAAAATGTTTAAGGCTTTTACACAAATCGGAGTCATTTGGGATGATAACAGCCACGAAGAAGTGGATGCCGTTATTCTTGCAACTGGCTACAAACCGAATTTTGATTATCTCAATAACCTTAGTGTGCTCGATAAGTCAGGAAATCCGCTGCAAGAAAATGGGATCAACCAATCTTCTGAAAACATTTATTTCATCGGGTTGCCTTGGCAAACTTCCTTCTCTTCAGCAACCATTCGCGGATCAGGCGTAGATGCCGAAATCGTGGTGCAAGATCTCGTGAAGCATCTGTAAATTGATATAGGTTTTGTTCTTTATATCAATATATTTTGATTAATCATTGTTCTCAAGATTTTTGTGTGATATCATTTTGTATACAATCATGAGTTGAAGAGGCAAAATGAGTATTGCAGGAGGGAAGAAAATGATTAAGGAGCTTCCAGTCGTCGATCAAACTGCGCCAGCCGTTGATTTTTCTAAATATGAAGCAAAGTTCAAAGCATTAGCGGATCAAAAAAGGCTGCAGATCATGTATGAGCTTACGCAACGAGGCAACACGTGCGTATGTGACCTTGCGGAGGTCGTTGACATGCAGCAGTCTAAGTTGTCGTATCATTTGAAAATACTGTTGGATGCCGGGCTGATTCGTCGAGAGACGAGAGGCACTTGGAGCTACTACGAATTGAATTCAGCGGAAGTGAATAATCTGCTGTCTCCTGAGCTTTGCTGCATTTTCCGAACAGTTGAAGATCAATCAAGCGATTGCACATAATCGCTTTTATTTTTAAACTATTAATCAAAATAAATTGATTTAAAGATAGGAGATATCAAATGAGTTCATGTTGTGGAACGTCAGTGCCTGTAGAAAACTCGGCTAAGTTGACCGAAGCCTTATCTAATGAACAGAAAAAATTACCTGTGGCGATTATTGGTGGAGGTCCCGTTGGCTTAGCCGCAGCTGCCCATTTGGTCGCAAAAGGAGAAGCATTTGTTCTCTTTGAACAAGCGGAACATATTGCCGGCAACATCTGGTCTTGGAGACATGTGCGTGTATTTTCTCCATGGCAGTACAATATAGATAAAGCAGCAAAGCAGCTTTTAGCAGCAAGCGGATGGAAGGCCCCAGATAAGGATGGGCTTCCAACAGGCGGACAAATCATTGAACACTATTTAGCACCGCTAGCCGAATTGCCTGAGCTGAAACCGCACATCCATTTGCATTCGAAAGTGACGGCAGTGAGCCGCAAAGGGCTAAGCAAGATCAAAACGGCAAATCGTGAAAAAGCGCCTTTCGTGCTGCATGTTCTTGAGAACGGCGAACAGCAGGTTTACGAAGCTAAAGCAGTAATAGATGCCTCTGGCTCTTGGGCTTCGCCTAACCCAGCGGTATCGGAAGGCATATGGACCGATAACGAACGGCAGATCCATAACAAAATGAACTATGGAATTCCTGATGTATCCGGCAAGGATCGGGATCGTTATGTCGGCAAAAACGTTTTGGTGGTTGGCAGCGGCCACTCCGCCATTAACACCTTGTTGGATCTCGCCAAGCTGAAGGAGCAAGCGCCTCAGACGAATCTCTATTGGGTCATTCGGAAATCCAATGTCGACGAGGTGTATGGCGGCCAGGAGAATGATGGACTTCCTGAACGCGGAGCGCTGGGCACTCGTTTGAAAAACTTAATCACATCTGGCGATGTTGAAGTGCACTCCCCTTTCTTGATTGAAAACTTTGAGCTAATCGATGAGAAAATCATTGTCTCCGGCAATCGAAATGGAGAGTCAGTACGAATCGATTCGATCGACGAGATTATTAGTAACACGGGTTCCCGACCGGATCTAAGTTTTCTCCGTGAAGTGAGAATCGATATGGACAGCGCTATTGAAAGCGTCCGTGCGCTCGGGCCGCTAATCGACCCGAACCTTCACAGCTGTGGAACAGTAAGACCTCATGGGGAAAAGGAGCTTCGCCAGCCTGAGCCGAACTTCTATATCGTTGGTTCCAAAAGCTACGGCCGCGCGCCAACGTTTCTGATGACTACCGGCTACGAGCAGGTCAGATCCGTTGTTGCCGCTTTAACAGGAGATTGGGCAGCTGCAGAGAGAGTTGAACTGGAGCTGCCGGAGACCGGCGTGTGCAGCATCAGCTCCTTTGGCAAACAAAGTGTCAAAGAGGTCAATGAGGCAGATGGAAACAGCTGCTGCGGATAAGCACCTTATGGATAGTGAACCAAAATGCAAACCGTTCCTCGACCAGAGGAACGGTTTTTTCATTGCCTATCTATGAAAGAGAGTTATTTAATCAAATCAATAGAGTCGATCGCCAATGATCTTTTCACGTATAATAATGGAAGTGAAGTTTTGCGAAACCGGCCTAGGTTGCCCATATATCTGATTATTGATTGGACTGGGCTCGTTATATTGAATCAATGAATGTAATTCAATAAAGGGCTGTCCCAAAGCCATGAATGGCGGACTTTCGGGATAGCCTCTTTTTTTTCGTAAACCGATGCAACTATTTGGCAGCCATTAGGAGTCTAACGAGAGTACATGTACAAAGCAGTACACATCATTCAGCCGGAGGAGTTATATGGAGTCTCTCATCATAAAAGCTCAAAAAGGAGACGAAGAGGCGTTTATTCAGGCCATTAACGCCTATATGTCACCTCTATATAAAATCGCGAGAATCAGGCTCCTGTCGGAGGACGATATCGGAGACGCCTTGCAGGACACGATTCTTGCGGCATATAAGGATCTTCACAAGTTAAGGGAGCCGAAATACTTCAAGACGTGGATTACCCGCATTCTGATTAATAAATGCAATGACATTGTTCAATCAAGGGGAAAGGTCCTTTACGTGGAGGATTACAGCAAGATCGGCGATGACAGCCTATCTTTTACCCATCCGAACCTGGACGAAGAGATCGATTTCAACCAAACCTTAACGATGTTAACCGAGAGTCATCGAACGGTCATTATTCTTCATTACGTTAACGGGTTTACATCAAAGGAAATCAGCGAAATTCTCAATGAGAATGAAAATACGATCAAGTCCAAGCTAAGTAGGGCAAGGGAAAAACTAAGGGCCTATTACCTTAAAGGAAGCGGACAGGTTCTACCCAACTGACCATCGGGAGGCGATGCGGAATGCATAGCGAAATGGAAAGAAAATTGATGGATAACTTATCGAAGGAATGCGATATACCGGACAGCGTGTTGCGCAAAACAGAAGCGGCGTTTGTGCAAATCCGAAAGCTCAAGTCGGAAAGTGTGAAAAAGAGGGGGGTATCACTCCGCAAAAGGCGAGTATGGGTTGCCGCCGCCGCTTTGTTTGGTGTGCTGACGGTGTCGATATTAAGCAACGATTCGGCGATCGCGGCTATCAAATCCTTCTTTTACAAGGACACGGGAATTCAGAAGGCCGTAGATAACGGTTTTCTCCAAACCGTAAACCATGCTGTCGAGGACAGCGGCGTCACGGTGCAGGTGGATCGCATTGTCGCAGACAAGACCAAGCTTGTGATCTCCTTTCAACTGGACTTCGGTGATTCTTCGCGGGTAAGGACTGTGGATCGCGTTTTCTTGGATTTGGACATTCATGACGGTAACGGGAGGGCGATTGTAGAGGATGGCAATCGGAACAGCTTGGCTAGTTCAATGGATTGGGAATCCGACGTCACCCGGAGGGATAGCGGGAAGGTCATATATGACCTTATCGTTCAGTCCCCGCAAGGGAAATTTGACGACATGCAAGCTTTGAGCTTGGACATTAAATCAATCTCTCTATATTGGAAGCATTTCGAGAAGCCTTATCGGGTAATCACGGGCGACTGGAAGAGCAGGATTGAGCTGGACAAGAAATTCACGAACCATGAATCGGTGAAATACACTGCCGAAGAGAATCAGCTGGTGAAGGTTCTTTCCGCAGAAATGCTGCCCACAGGAATGGCCATCGAATTTATCGTAGCCGTGCCGGTGGACGAAAGCATACTACGGAAAGTAACGCTTCTCGATGATCAGGGCAACACGTATCTGCCTTCAAATACGGCGACGATGGACTACACGGAAGATGGAAAAGATGTTGTCTCGATGACCTTCGACGCAACGGCTTTCGACCAGATTGACGGGTTGAAAATGATCGTAAAGGAAGTCGGAGACGAAGACGTTGCCGTGAATCTGTTCAAAGAAGGTGCAAGCAGATAGCGGATAGTCTTTCGTAAATCAAAAGCCGAACCTCCTCGTCGGGGGCTCGGCTTTTGCCAGCGTTGTTTAGAGGGAACGAATACCTACGAGAAACTACCAGCAATTATTCATAAAATGATTGACAGCTAGGTCCATTATTTTACAAAATGTAGTTAACAAAACTTAGTTGCTCTCCAGATATAACAGATAAGTAAACCGGAAATATAGTCAGCTGTTATTTAGAATAAGAAGGAGGGGAGTAATTGTCTTCGTTTTTTTCCAGGTATGCTACAGAAAATTTTATTCCCTACTCCGCATCACATGCAGCTATGCTTGCCGCTATGGTTGTGTTGGCACTTCTTTTATATTGCTTTCGTTCCAAAGTCCACAACCATCCTATTCTGAAAATGATCATCCGGTTTGGTATTATCCTGGGCCTCCTCGCACCTCAGATTGTCCTCTATTACTGGTATACCATCCAAGGCCTGTGGGACGTTAGATATACGCTCCCGCTAGAGCTCTGCAGTATATCGCAACTGCTGGCCATAATCATGCTTTTTACGCGAAGTAGATTGCTATATCAGATCGTTTTTTTTGCGGGTATTGGCGGTGCGCTGCAGGCGATGTTTACGCCGGATTTAGCTTATCCGTTTCCGCATTTTCGTTTTTTTCATTTCTTCATCGTTCATATTATGATTATCCTTGCCCCGCTCTATATGACATGGATAGAAAACCTCCGTCCAACTTGGAAATCTATATGGATTACGATGATATTTCTGAACATTCTTCTCGTAGTCGTTGGTGGTACGGATTACTGGCTAGACGCTAATTATATGTTCCTAAGGCATAAGCCAGTTGGCGGATCCCTGCTAGATTTATTAGGGCCGTACCCCTATTACTTGGCAGTGGAAGAAGTCATTGCTTTTGTAATATTCACGATTATGTATCTGCCATTTATCCGATGGAGAAAACGGTAGGACATGACGCCATGCTCCTCCGCACCGATTGAGTATCGAAGAGAACTGGACCCAATAATCGATAAGTTAAAAGAACCACTTTGCGCAAAGTGGTTCTTCTTTTTTTCTCATCGTTTCATCACCATCACAAAATCTTAATGCTGTGATTACACAGCTTTAACCTTCGCTACTTGGCATCAAGTTAGACTCATGGCATAGAAAGTCGGCATCGCCGCAATGAAAAGGATATGAATTCTTTAAGGAGGCTTTTATGAAAATCGAACTGCATTGTCATACAACCATTTCGGATGGGTCTTTTACGTTGGATGAAATTTTGGATTTGGCTGTCCAAGAAGGCGTAGGGCATCTGGCGATAACGAATCACGATACAACAGCAGGGTTAGATCAGATGGTAGATGCAGGAAGGGTGCGCGGTGTGGAGATCATGCCCGGAATCGAGAATTCGGGTTATGACTTCACTCGGCGGAGAAGAGTTCATATTCTCGGTTACGGCATCGAGACGAACAGCCCGGCGATTGCATCGTTTTGCGGCCCTATGCTGGAGCAGCGGCACCAAGGTTGTTATGACGCTGTCGAACGCTTGATTCAAGCGGGCTACAACATAACGTGGGAAGCCGTTCAGAACTATGCAGAAGGCGGAACGGGTGTCTACAAGCAGCATATTATGCATGCTTTGATTGACCAAGGATATACCGACTCAATATACGGAGATTTATATAAAAAGCTATTCGCCAGAGGCCAGAACGGCGAGCAGCCGGGCATCGCTTATATCCCGACAGAGTATGTGGACGCGTGCGAGGCCGTTCGGGTTATTTTACAGGCCGGAGGCGTTCCTGTACTGGCACACCCTGGCCAATACAAAAGCTTCGAGATTGTACCGGAGCTGGTCAAAGCTGGGCTTCAAGGCATCGAAGTGTGGCACCCGCTGCATAACGAAGAGGATGAACGCCAAGCGCAGGAGCTTGCTTCAGCATACAAGCTGATCATGACCGGCGGCTCGGATTTTCATGGGTTTTACGGAGAAAAGGATGTCGCGCTCGGAAGCAAAAGTCCCGGAATCGCGGTATGGAATGAATTACGGATGAGAAAAGAAGCGCTCAGCCAATCGCAAAAGCTTAGCGCAAAAGGAGAGGTCTAGCATGAAGCCAATACATCAAACTCATGAGCCAATTGCCCGATATTGTTCGAAGCTTAACCGAAACGCTGCTCGTATCTATCGCCGCTACCTTCGTTGCCGCTATATTTGCCTTGCTGTTTGCCATTGCGGGTTCTCAAACGACGGGAGTCGGCGGCCTGATTAGCTGGATCACCCGTTCGATCGCGACTCTATTCCGTAACGTCGACGTTGCCGCCTGGTCCATGATTCTGCTGCTATCGTTCGGGCAAAATGTGCTGACCGGCTACTTTGCGCTATTTTTCGGTTCCTTCGGCTTTTTGACCCGCGCCTTCACAGAATCGATCGACGAGGTGAGCAACAGCTCCGTCGAGGCGCTGAGAGCTACCGGAGCGAGCTACTGGTCGATCATTGTTCATTCCGTCATTCCATCCAGCATTCCTCAATTGCTCAGTTGGATCCTGTTCATGATTGAGACGAATATTCGGCATGCGACGCTGATCGGGATTTTGACCGGAACCGGCATCGGCTTTCTTTTCAGCTTATTTTACAAAAGCCTAAACTATAATTCCGCATCTATGGTTGTGATTGTCATCGTTTGCGCCATTATGGTGATTGAAGCCATTTCAAACTATGTCAGGAAGGTGATCTTGTAACATGGAGCTGCAAGAAGCACTGAAAACGATGCCTGACAAAGACGATGAACGCGAACAGATCGATTTCATAATCAAGAATAAGCCGTTCAATAAGCAATCGTTTATGATACGTCTAACGATGCTTGGCTTAATCTTTCTTACCGTGTATGGCTTTGTAACCTTTGACTACAAAAAAATCGATTTCCTTAACGCGGTCTTATCTTCGCTGGAAACGGTGAAAACGATGTTTGTTCTGCCTCGTTTAAGCCATATTACATTCCTTGACGCTCTGATCCAGATAAGCATAACACTGGCTTTAGCTTTTCTAACGACGTTGTTCGGCGGGGTTATCGCCTTGTTCTTGGGTTTATTAGCAGCTCGCAATCTCTCAAACCCCAAATTTTCGGTCGTGATCAAAGCAGGCGTTTCCTTCATTCGGGCGGTCCCGACTGTATTGTGGGTATTGATCTTTGCTATTGCCGCAGGACTGGGCAGTGTTGCAGCGGTCATCGGGATGACGTTTCACTCCATTAGCTACTTGGTTAAAGCGTACTCGGAGTCCTTTGAGGAGCTGGATAAAGGCGTTATTGAAGCGTTGAAAGCGAGCGGGGCCAATTGGTGGCAGATCGTCTTTCAAGCCGTGATCCCTTCCAGCGCGACCTATTTGATCTCCTGGACATTTATGCGATTCGAGATCAACTTTGCAGTTGCTGTAGCCATGGGAGCGGCCGCTGGAGCAGGGGGAATCGGGTACGATATGTTTATGGCCAGCGAATTCTATTATGATGTAAGGGAAATTGGCGCCATCACTTACTTTATCCTCGTTTATGCTGTGATTCTAGAATTGATCGCTTCGCGAATTAAAAAGAAGATTAGAGTAATTCACTAGCCTTTTAATGGATTTGTGAAGAGAATAGAGTCGGCTTTGAAAAATGAAACAGAACCCGGTGCCGCGCAGGTACCGGGTTCTATGCTGTATTTTATGAAACTTAATGTTGTTAATTAATTTTTTCATTGAAATATTGCATGAATTGCGTTAAGCCTTCTTTGAAATTTTTTCGGCCATATCCCATTCTGAAGTAATTCCCATCCATTTCATATACATGACCTGGAAGCAGTAATACGCCTTGTTTATTTATTAAATCAGCGCTGAAGTCTTGAATGCTCTCCTCTAAGTTCAATCGATGAAAGCCAATTGGGCCGGCCATTGGTTTGTTATAAACAAAGTAGTCTTTATGCTGCTCAAAAAAACGGTCAGCAATAGCAAGGTTATTTTGGACGAGCGAAATGTTTCGTTTGAGAATTTTATCCTGATTTTTTAATGCGATTATAGACAAATACTCACTCGGTGCACTGCTGCATATCGTTGTGTAATATTTGTATTTTACCATTTTGTCATATACCGATTGGTTGCGAGTCATAATCCATCCGATACGAAGGCCGGCCAAGCCATAAGCTTTGGACATGACACCCAAGGAGATGGAATTGTCATAAAGATCGCTAAACCACGCGTGCTTAGAGCCATCCCATTCAAGTCCTTTATACACCTGATCGCAAAATACAAAGATGCCATGCTCCTCAGCAATTCTGGCAATTTTGATTAGCTCCTCGTCACTCAACATATAGCCTGTCGGATTATGAGGGGTATTGAGCACCAGTAATTTTGTACGGGATGTAATAAGCTTAGGGAGCTCGTCCAAATCAAGCAGCCATCCTTCATCTCCTTGTTGAAGTCGCCACGGGGAAACGTTGCATTGCAGGGAGCTGGCAACCTCATATAGCGATTGGTATGCGGGAGACATATAAACAACATGATCGCCCGGCTCCAAATAAATTTGCATAAAATTATATATTGCTTCTTCAGCGCCAGCATGAACAAGGATATGATTGGCTTCTCCGTTATCGTATAGGGCTGCAATTCTTTCTCGCAAGGGCAATGCGCCTCTTACCTCTGAATAACCCAACCAACCATTTAGAAATACTTCTTCTGAGCCAGGCTCCAGTGCAAGCAATTCTTTTATCGTCATGGACTCGCAATCAGATTGTGAAAGCAAGTAGGGGGTAGAAAACTCGTGTTGGTCAAAGTAATCCTCTAGCAAAAAGTTTTTTAAGTTCATGTCGTAACCTCCTTGTTATTACATTCATCTTAATGATTCAATAAGTGGATTGTAACAACCAACGATTGAAATAAACCCAACCAAACCCCTATAATGAACGGACTACGATGTGCGGAGGAAAAATGAAAATGGATTCGGAAGATTGGAAACCGGACAAACATACCGACCCCCCTGTTTACCAGCAGATTGCACATTACATTGCCTATAAAATTGCCCGTGGCGATCTGATCGTAGGGGACAAGCTCCCGTCTCAAAGAGTGCTGTCTACCCAGTTTGGCGTCAATCGGAGCACGATTGTAGAGGCTATGGATGAGCTAAAAGCGATGGGACTGCTTCAAGGGTTCCATTCGCAAGGGACAAAAGTGATCAACAATACGTGGTCTTCCTTGCTATCGAGGGGAACTCCCAACTGGAAGCAATATATAGCAGGCGGATTGCATGAAAGTAATTTGCCAACGATTCAGACGATAAATAAATTGGAATTTGATCCGGACTACATCAGGCTTGGAACAGGTGAACTATCGCCTGACCTTTTTCCGCGCGACATGTTTCAAACGATCCTGCAGCGTTTGTCCTTAACCATTCATTCGCTGCAATATTTAGAACCGAAAGGGTTAAAAGAGCTTCGGGAAAGTCTAAGTCAATATTTGCGCACGATTGGAATCGATGCTCCCGCTTCCAACATTTTAATCGTATCGGGAGCGCTTCAAGCCTTGCAGCTTATTTCTATTGGGCTTCTGAGCCCTGGATCAAAAGTATATGTGGAATCCCCTTCGTATTTGAAGTCGTTGAATGTGTTTCAATCCTTTGGGATGAAGCTGGAAGGTGTAGAGATGGATGATGCAGGAATTATTCCATGGCTGATGAAGCCTTCCCCAACAGATCAGACGGAAATTTTATATACGATCCCGACCTATCACAACCCTACAGGAGTGACAATGAGCGAGGCCAGGCGTCATGAATTATTGCAATGGAGCAAGGCTCGGCAGCTTCCTATTATTGAAGACGATTGTTACCGTGAGCTTTGGTTCGATAAGGAGCCTCCGCCATCTTTAAAATCGAAGGATCAATCAGGAATGGTGTTGTACCTGGGCAGTGTATCCAAATCATTAGCCCCTGGGTTAAGAATAGGATGGCTAGTTGGGCCAGAATCGATCATCGATCATTTAGGCGATATTAAAATGCAAATGGACTATGGCTCCAGTTCAGTGTCACAATGGATTTTAGCAGAGTGGATGCAAAGCGGACTTTACCAGCAGCATTTGTCGCAATTGCGCATTAAACTACAAGAACGGAGGGACTTTACTCTCCAATTGCTTAACAGGCATTTAAAGAGTCATGCACAATGGAAAATACCGCAGGGAGGCTTCTATATTTGGCTGAAACTAAATAGTAAGCTGTCTACCGAGAAGCTGTTCAAAGAAGCGCTTCAACAAAAAGTGCTGCTTAACCCAGGAAGCATGTACGATTTCTCCAAAAACCAATACTTGAGGCTATCTTATGCTTATGCCTCGATAGAGCAATTAGAGAAAGGGATCGTAACACTTGCTGCCCTCATTAAAAGGTATAGTTAACATGATTAATTGTATGAGAAATTAGTCAAAAACACCGAAATCAGTGTAGGACTTGAAGTGAGGGGAAGCGCCGTTGCGAGTCATAGGGTTTCTTTCGATCGCATTAAAGCCAGATTCCTTTATTGTACAGATGGTTGCGGTAGGAATCTGGCTTTAAAAGCGACCACTATCGTATCTCCAGAACCTCTGCCTCTTTGCTGCTCTCTCCTTTCCGTCGAGCTCTGAATTAATGATTGATTCGATATTTAACTTCATTAATTATATGATGATAAAGGCCTGCAAGGAGGTAAGACATGGATTACATATCATCGAAAGAAGAGGAGCTAAACGTGAAACGGTGGCCCAAAGATGCCATAACGGCGGGTTATCGTCATACGGTCGGCCTTAAATCGGACGGAACGGTGATCGCTGCGGGTGACAATAAATATGGCCAATGTGAGATAAGCAGCTGGCGAGATATTATAGCGGTAGCGGTGGGTAATGCGCATACGGGGAATTCTCATACCGTCGGCCTTAATTCGGAAGGCACCGTGACGGCTGCTGGTTGGAATAAGTATGGTCAATGCGATGTAAGCGGCTGGAGCGATATTGTTGCCGTAGCGGCGGGTTGGCGCCGGACTGTCGGACTTAAATCAGGCGGAACGGTGATAGCGATAGGCCGTAATAATGAAGGACAATGTGAGGTAAGCGATTGGCGTGATATGGTGGCGGTAGCGGCGGGAGACTGGCATACTGTAGGCCTTAGATCCGACGGCATGGTGACGGCTGCAGGCAACAATAGGTATGGCCAATCGAAAGTAAGCGATTGGAGCGACATCGTGTCCATAGCTGCGGGATACCTTCACACCGTAGGGCTTAAATCAGATGGCACAGTCGTTGCTGTGGGATTGAATAAACATGACCAATGTGATGTAAGCGATTGGAGAGGGATTATAGCGATAGCGGCAGGAAGTCATCATACTATCGGACTTAAAAGAGACGGTACAGTGGTTGCAACCGGTTGGAATGAATATGGCCAATGCGATGTGCATGTCTGGCGTGATCTAGTATCGGTTGCTGCGGGTTGTACGCATACTCTCGGTCTTAAATGGGATGGTACAGTGGTTGCTGTGGGTCGAAACAGTGAAGGACAGTGCAATATTAATGACTGGAGAGACATTCAACTACCTGGCATTTAGAAAGGATGGCTATGAAGTATTCTAAGCTTTATGTATTCGTCATTTACATCTTACTCGTTGTTATGGTGTACGTTAATCAGGACAGTATGATGAACTGGCTTCAGACAGATGGCAGCAATCAGCTTCCCATCATTTTTCTAGGCACGGTCTTGCTGGCTATCGTGCCTCTTGTTCCATTTGGGATAGTGGGGGCTGTAATCGGGGCGAAGTATGGCTTTCTAGTTGGAGGTCTATTGAACATAGCTGCATCTTCGATAGCAGCGTTGATTACCTATTCGCTGTTTTATTTTTTGTTCAGACAACAGGGAATGGCTTACTTAGCAAAATCTAATCGGCTGCAAACCATTGAAGAATCGATCCGCAAAAATGCCTTTTGGTCCGTGCTTATTGGAAGGCTAATCCCGATTATGCCTGCGTTTATAATCAACTGTTATGCCGGTACGTTCAGACTTGCTGTCAAGCCATTTCTGCTCGCTACCGTTCTTGGCAAAATCCCAGCAATGCTTGTATTCGCCTATGTAGGAGATAATGCGTTCTCAGGAGCTATGCAGTGGGTCGTTGTGCTGCTCATTTATTGCTTGTTCTTACTAACGATATATTTGATCGTCAAGCTCGCCAAGTATAAGAAGCAGATTTAAAAATGAACGGAAAGCAATACGTGAAAGCAACACGTCGAGAATTGCTAATATTGCCAGTTTACATCGTTTTCTTACATAGATAAAATGATCACTGCGACGCTGTGAATGCATTATTAGTCCAAATGACGCCCGTATCATGATGATGCCGGAGTATGTAGCTTCAGCGTTATTCGCGCGCTTCGCACAGCGCGCGTTATGGCACCGAAGGTGATGTGCGTCAGAACGCAGGACGATGGCTTTTTTAGGCGGTTTTTAGGTTGCGGACGCGTGAATTGTAAGTTTTCACTTTTCAGTTTTCACTTTTCACATCTGTTAGGCTCTTTAGAGCCTTATAGACGCGCAACCCCGCACTTTTCACCTCAGCAGGGCTCGAAAGAACCCACGTTTCTCCTCTGTAGGGCCTGGAAGAACTCACGTTTCGCCTCATTAGGGCTTGAAAGAACTCACGTTCGACTCTGTAGAACTCGAAAGAACCTTACAAACGCGTGAACCCGTATTATTGTACTTCTGTCAAGAATGTAGACGTGCTAGTTATGTAACCTGATGCTGCTCGTAGTAACATTATTTGCACAAATGTGGGCTCATGTAACTAATAGATGAATGAATGCGAATCCGGTTGTAGCCAAACTCGACTTCTGTAAGACGGAAAACCGTCTTACAGACGCAAATTCGGAACATATTAGCTCCTGTAAGACGGAAAACCGTCTTACAGCCACATATTCGGGACTTTTTAGCTCCTGTAAGACGGAAAACCGTCTTACAGAGGCATAATCGGGACTTATTAGCTCCCGTAAGACGGAAAACCGTCTTACAGACGCAAATTCGGGATTTATTAGCTCCCGTAAGACGGAAAACCGTCTTACAGAGTCATATTCGGGACTAATTGGTTCCTGTAAGACGGAAAACCGTCTTACAGCCGCATATTTGGGACTTTTTAGCTCCTGTAAGACGGAAAACCGTCTTACAAAGGTGAATTCAGGGCCGTTGCGCCTCTCTCGCACGCATTTTCACCTCTGTAAGGCTCTTTGGAGCCTTACAGAAGCGTGAACCCGAACTTTTCACCTCTGTAAGGCTCTTTGGAGCCTTACAGAGGCGTGAACTCGCACTTTTTGCCTCTGTAAGGCACTTTGGAACCTTACAGAGGCGTGAACCCGCATTTTTCGCTGCTGTAAGGCTCCTTCGAGCCTTACAGCCACGTGAATTCGCACTTTTTGCCTCTGTAAGGCTCTTTGGAGCCTTACAGAGGCGTGAATCCGCACTTTTCGCCTCCGTAAGGCTCTTTGGAGTCTTACAGAAGCGTGAACCCGAACTTTTCACCTCTGTAAGGCTCTTTGGAGCCTTACAGAGGCGTGAACTCGCACTTTTTGCCTCTGTAAGGCTCTTTGGATCCTTACAGAGGCAAGAACCCGCACTTTTCGCTTCTGTAAGGCTCATTGGATCCTTACAAAAGCGTGAACTCGCACTTTTCCCCGCTGTAAGGCTCTTTCGATCCTTACAGCGGAGCCAAACCGTTGGCGAGGCGGATTTTCCGATTACAGACACACATAGCGATAAGCGTCTGCCTAGCCGATAATCAACAGACCGTCGTCCTTTTCTGCCTTGACTGGCAAGTTGTTTAACACCGCGCTGAAATTTTCGGATGGCACGCACAGATAACCGGCGAGTGTGGTTGACATCTCATCGTACCGCCTCACCGCGCGCGGTACAGAATTGATAACCCGCACGTTCACCGATTGAAACAACCGGTCCTTATTATCTTCTTCACACACCTATAAAAGTTGGTGAATAGCCCAGTGCTAAAAAAGAAAAAATCGATGATTGCATTATCTTTTCTGGCTATCCTCGTCCTGCTGCTTGCTACATGGAGTCATAACTATGTACATAAAAGAGACACCATTAAAGAGAAGCTGCACATCGCCATCGAGAATGCGGGTCAAGCCGCACAATATGCTGCGGAAGAGAGAGTCTTCACGAATATACCGAAAAGCGCCTCGTTCTATGCAAGTAATATGAATGATGTATCCAATCAAGCGGTTATGCAGCAGCAATTGTTAACGACATTAATGAATGATCAATCAATGCCTGCTTTCAAGTTAACTCACTTTAGTATTTATCAAATGCAATCCGTTCAATTTCAAGCAAGCGTACAATTTGCAACCCTATTTGGCATTCAGAAAAGCTTAACGGTTAGCCAAACGGTTCCGCTCGTACGCTTCCAACATGAAACGGGGACGGAAATATTAGAAGGTCGCTATTAGGCGGCCTTTTTGCTTTTTTAAAAGGATTGAATAGGGGAATACTAGTTGAAAAATAGACCTAAATATAAAGGTTTCCTCACAGTTAATTTATTCAACTAAAATCAACCACAAATCCATTTCAGTTGATTTTATTAACCGTTATAATGGTGGCGAGTGGAGGTGGTTGCTTGTGAATGAAATTAACATTTCTCGGTCAATTCTAAACAAGCGCAAAGAAAAAGGCTTGACCCAAGACGCCCTTGCCGATTATATCGGCGTTTCCAAAGCGTCTGTATCCAAATGGGAAACGGGCCAAAGCTACCCGGATATAACGTTTCTGCCAAGGCTTGCAGCTTTTTTCAATGTCAGCATAGACGAGCTTATGGGATATGAGCCGCAAATGACAAAGCAGGATATACGCAAACTATATCAGCAATTATCGATGGAATTTTCCACGCGTCCATTTGATGAGGTAATGAATCATTGCCGCGATGTCGCCAAAAAATATTTTTCGTGTTTTCCGCTGCTGTTTCAAATTGGCGCGTTGTATGTGAATCACAGCATGCTGGCCGGCGGTACGGATGAAACCTCAAAAATTTTAGAAGAAGCGAAGGTCTTGTTCGTCAGGGTAAAAACAGAGAGTGACGATGTAGAACTGGCGAGACAAGCATTGAATATGGAAGCGTTATGTTTGCTTTCCCTCGGTCAGCCCAATGAGGTGCTGGAATTGCTGGAGGAAACGAATACAGCACTAGCCTCTTCTGAAACGCTGCTTGCTTCAGCCTATCAATTGACTGGGAATATAGGAGAAGCTAAAAGTGTTTTGCAGGTCGGGGTGTATCAAAATGTTCTGAACTTGATTCATCAACTCACTTCATACCTTGGGTTATGTAAGGATGATGCTGCAGCGTTCGAAGAAACGGTTCAGCGGACGCTTGCTGTCGCCCAAGCTTTTCAGATCAAAACCTTACATCCAACGGTTCTGATGAGTTTTTATATAACCGCGGCACAGGACTATATGACGATAGGGAGTAAGGATAAAGCATTAGAGCTATTGGGGAAATACGCAGAGCTGGTTGCCGGAGATATTTACCCTTTGCAGCTGCATGGAGACGATTATTTCAATCGGCTGGATGACTGGCTGGAAAATAAACTCGACTTGGGGACAGCGCTGCCGCGTGATGAAAAGATTGTCCGGCAAAGTATGACCGACGCTGTTGCCAGCAATCCGGCGTTTACGGCGCTAGCGGATGAGCCGCGATTTAACAATATCGTGCATGGGTTGAAAAAGGGGGGAGGGCTAATATGAAAGCAGTTGTGGTGGATCATTTGACTAAAATGTTTTCCGATGGCAAAAAGGCATTGGATAACATAAGCATCTCTCTTGAGCCAGGTGAAGTCTTTGGCTTTCTTGGCCCAAACGGCGCCGGAAAAACGACCACGGTCAAAGTATTAAACGGAATGCTCACATCTTCTGAGGGAAGCTGTCGTGTGTTTGATATCGATCCGGCGCAAAGCCCGGAAAAAATACATCGTCTGTCCGGCGTGATGACGGAGCATGCGCAAATGTACGACAATCTGACAGGGCTTCAAAACCTGCTTTTCTATGCGGCTGTATTCGGCGTCAGCTCCGGCGAGAGTGAACAGCGCGCTGAATCGCTATTGGAGAAATTGAATCTCTTGGATGCGAAAGATAAGAAATTAGCTTCCTATTCTACCGGCATGCGCCAACGGCTTTCCCTCGCTCGCGCGATGATTCATCATCCCCAAGTCCTGTTTTTAGATGAACCGACCTCCGGGCTTGATCCTGAGAGCGCCCAAAGCGTCAACAGCCTGATTCGTAGCCTTGCACGGGATAAAGGCATGAGCATTTTCTTGTGTACCCATCAGTTGCGCTATGCGCAGGAAATTTGCACCTCATACGGGTTGATTGATAACGGGTCGTTGCTCGCGACGGGAAGTCTTGAACAGCTTCGTGCCAGGGTGTCTTCCGGTATGACAGTCAAGCTGAAAGCCAGCGGGTTCCCCAGCAGTCTGCCGCATCGGAAAACCGGAGAGCAAAGCTTTGAGATGGATATACAATCGGAAGAAGAAATCCCGCCTATCGTTCGGCGCATTGTGGAGGAAGGCGGCAATGTCTATCATGTGTCGGCGCAGCGTCCTTCCCTGGAGGATATCTATTTCGAATTAATTGAACAGCGGAAGGGGGTCAGCAAATGATTAACTCCATGCAGAGAGCGATTATTAAAAAGGATATAAGAGGCATAACCGCTAACAAGCAATTGTTCACCACCATACTGATTGTACCGCTGGTGCTGACAGTTATTCTGCCCTCGATATTTATTCTGGTTATCTACTTTGTGCCGGAAGGGACGTCCGATTTTCAAAAGCTGTTAGAAATGCTGCCCGTCGCAGAGCAGACAGGCCCTTTAAATCAGAACATCATAAAACTTGTGATGAACAGCATTATGCCTGTATTCTTTTTGATCATCCCGATTATGGCTTCGTCCGTCATGGCGGCGAGCTCCTTTGTCGGGGAGAAAGAGAAGAGCACGTTGGAAACGCTGCTTTATTGCCCGCTGTCCTTGAGGCAAATATTCCAATCCAAAATACTGGCATCCTTCCTGATGAGTATGATCGTCTCGTTTACCTCCTTTTTGGCCATGATGCTTGTGATGGAAATCGAAATCGTTCTAACAACAGGCAGTATGATACTGCCAAGCATCAGTTGGCTGATTATTATGCTGCTTGTATCTCCGGCTATCTCTCTAATCGCCATTACGCTCATTGTACGCGGCTCCGCGAAAGCGCAAACTGTGGAGGAAGCCCAGCAACGCACCGTTTTTCTCGTCCTGCCCGTGATCCTTCTGGTAGTTGGGCAGTTCACCGGCATCCTGCTTGTAAGCATTTGGATTTTATTGGGTTTAGGTGTTGTTCTTTCGCTGCTTGCTGTGATTCTCATAAGAGGCTCGATGGGGAAATTCAGCTATGAAACGATTTTGGGATAGGGTAAACTGGTTTTGGGATATAGAACAGAAAAGAGGGAATGGATGCCTACAATATTGGTTGCTGACGACGATGAAAACATTCGTGAACTCGTCTGTTTGTTTCTGCAAAACGATGGCTTTGAAACGGTTGAGGCAGCTGATGGCAAGCAAGCACTGGCTGTCTATGCCTCGAAGCCTGTCGATCTTGTCGTACTGGATATTATGATGCCGGTTATGGATGGCTGGACATTGTGCAAGGAGCTTAGAAAAGCAAATCCTGAGCTTCCGCTGCTGATGCTGACGGCCAGAGGCGAGACTTGGGAGAAAGTAAAGGGCTTCGATCTTGGGACGGACGATTATTTGACCAAACCATTCGATCCATTGGAGCTGAAGGTCCGGATTAGAGCGTTACTGAAACGATATCGGATTGGGACAACGCAGACCATTCAGCTCGGCAACACCACGCTGGATCGACAAGCTTATAAGGTAACGAGCGGAACGGAATCGCTCACATTGCCGCTGAAGGAATTTGAATTATTGTATAAGCTCGCCGGAACACCGGGGCAGGTCTATACACGTGAGCAGCTGATCGACCAGATTTGGGGTATCGATTACGCTGGAGACGACCGTACGATAGACGTGCATATTAAGCGTCTGCGCGAACGGTTCGCGAATACGTCCGATTTTCGCATTGAGACGATACGGGGGCTGGGGTACAGGCTAGAGGCTGACGAATGATCAGATCCCTCTATATAAGAGTCATATTTACCTTTCTAACCGCTGTTCTTGCGGGAATCATCATCGCTTTTACGATTACTTTTTTGACTTTTCAAGAAAAGATGAACGGAAACTTGCAAACAACCTTGCTCAATTTGGGTCAGGATATCGCTCGGGTTTACGAGACTGTACCGTTACAAGAGGCAGAATTCATCGTAAGCGGTATGAAAATACTCGATTCCTACGACATTCGAATATACGATGAAACGGGACAGTCCGAGTATTTAGGATCACATAAAGGACCAAATTCTACTATCCTGTCAATGGCCGATGTAAAGAAAGTATTGGCTGGCGAAGTGATTCAAGTCGACCCAAGCTTTACTGCGCAAAGTCTCTTAGGCATGCCGTTGAAAACGGAGGCGGGAACGAGAGCATTGTTTATTGAGTCGCTTGTTGCTCCCACAGCCTCTTTTACTATAAAATGGGTATCCACCTTTTTGATTTATTTATTGTCAATTGGGAGTGTATTGATTTTGGCTGCTTCTATATTTCTGGTGAGACCAATCAAGAAATTGACAGAAGCGACTAGGCGAATAGCAGGCGGAGATTTTAACATCAAGTTGAATATTAAGCAAAAAGGGGAACTCGGTACACTGGCACAAAGCTTCGAACAGATGATGTTTGATCTTCGGCAGCTTGAACAGATGCGCAGAGATTTCGTGTCCAATGTGTCCCATGAGGTCCAGTCGCCGCTGACCTCCATATCGGGGTATGCTATGGCACTTAAGCAAGTAAATCTCTCGGATGAAGATCGAATCCGATACCTGGATATCATCATTTCTGAAGCATCGCGGATGTCCAAGATGAGCGATAGTTTGCTAAAGCTGAGCCTGCTTGAATCCCAATCGCAACAAATGCGGCTGACTTCATTCAGCCTTGATGAACAAATTAGACGAGTCATCGTCGCTATTCAACCGCAATGGTCAGCACGTAATATTCGTTTCGAACTCGATTTGAAGACAGCAATGCTAACTGCCGATCATGATCAGCTTAATCAAGTATGGACGAACCTGCTCGGCAACGGCATTAAATTTTCGGAGGATGGCGGCGTTATTCATGTCAGCATTAAGCAAGATAGTAAATATGTAATCGTCCGTATAACCGACTCTGGTATTGGCATTTCTCCTGAGGATCAGAAGCATATATTCGAGCGTTTTTTCAAGGCTGATCGTTCCCACAGTCGTAAATATGATGGCAGCGGCATGGGACTGGCCATTGTTAAGCAGATCGTATCGCTACATCATGGCGATATTCGTGTGGAAAGCGAGCTGGGCCATGGGACGACCTTCATTGTTACCTTGCCCGCTGCAACGCCTACAGAAATAGTAAAGCCAGATTCCTACCGATAACATTTAACATTAATAAATTAGGCGATGTTAATCTCGGAATGCGTCGGGGTAGATTGCAAAACTAGATTTCGTTTCATAATCAAAAACTTGAACAGTATGGACAGCAGGTAAAACAACTGCGACTCGTTCTTGGTTCAATATGCTGCTATCGGTTTGCACATAAATCTGTGCTTCCTTTTTATTATCAGAGATAATAATGCTGCTAATTGTAGGCTTGCCAAAACTATCATAAATGCAAACCACAGAACCGTTAAACATCATATTACCGCCAGTCCCAAAACCCCAAGCTTTGGTTGTTGTACCTGATAATCTTTGGAATATTCCAGTATCATCACACCTTTGCATCTTTGCAGAATTAGTGATGACCTGTGTTCTCTTTGACTGATGATTAATAAACAAAAAAGTAGCGGTTAAAATAATCAGTGATACAATTATAATGAACGGAATCTTGAATTTCATAATCTTCGCCTCTTTTATTAAGAATCGGACAAAGTATCCACAATCACAATTTCCAGTATTCTCATATATAACGAAACCAGGCTAAATGATGTTGCAAATATTTGGTGAACTACAGTCTCCTTGCAAGCTTCCTTGCAGGTGAGGCTGTAGTATTTTTTTCACCTGTTCATATTCCGTTCATATTGACGTAATGAAGAGTACATATTCGTTGTGTAAAATTCCCTTAATGGCTTATAGCTAATAAATAGGTGATGTCAGGAGTAGATAGGTGTGAAAGCAAGTGAGGTTTTCAAACGGAAGCAGTCGACTACAGCAGGAAAGGAACCCACTCCCATGTTGAAAAAAATACTGAAAATTATATTGAAAGCATTAGCTGTAATAGTTATAGCAGTACTCCTCATTCTAGCTGTTGTTTTTATCTTTAATAAGGTAGCGACCAAATCCGAGGCATCCAAAATACATTCTTATGGTCAGTTAGTGCCTGTAGACGGCAAAAAGATGAATGTATTGATCCAAGGTGAAGGCGAAGAGACGATCGTGTTGCTTCCGGGCTATGGAACGGCATCGCCTGTACTTGATTTCAAATTGTTAATTGATGAGCTGTCTCCTTATTACAAAGTAGTGGCAGTAGAACCTTTTGGTTATGGATTAAGTGATGCAACCGACAAAGAAAGAACGACTGAAAATATTGTAAGTGAAATGCATGAAGCACTGCAGAGCCTTCAAATTGACCAATTTATTCTGATGGGTCACTCTATTGCAGGCATTTACGGAATAGAATACGTGAAGAAATATCCAAACGAAGTGACTGCATTTGCCGGTGTGGATAGCAGCGTTCCCAAACAAGGGAATATGGATGTTAAACTACCAATCGGACAGTTTAATTTTCTCAAACAAGCAGGTATCGTCAGATTGGTCATGCAATTTGGCGCAGATCCTTATGATGGACTAGCATATGATGATGAAACAAAGAAACAATTGAAACTGGTTAATCTTAAAAACATGTATAATTCCACAACTCTAAATGAAATGAAAAATATTTCTTCTAATTTTAAAGCAGCCAGGGAGCTAACTTTCCCTAATGATCTTCCGCTGATTTTCTTTATACAAGCCAATAACACAGGTGTTGAAGGATGGATACCGCTGCATGAAGAGCAAATCAAAGACTCTGTTCATGGAAAAGTGCTTACATTTGATGGAGATCATTATTTACACCATACTAAATCAAAAGAAATCGCTGAAAGCTTCAGAAGCTTTATGAATGAAATAAAATAGTGTGAACGGGCGCCTGCATCCAACAGGCGCCCGTTTTCGTTCGGCGGAGAATTCTTTTCATACCCTTGTTATGGAAGAGATGGCGCAGCTTTTATAATCAATGTCGGCAATTCTTAGACTTTAGCTGTCTCTGGTCGATTTACTTGAAGCGGCGGGGTGATGAGCCATCCTTTATCTTTGAGCATCTCGAGGATTTTGATGCCTTGAGCTGCTTTGGTGAGATGATATTTAGCAAACAGAGCTCCAATATCTTCTCTAATCGATTGGGCCATCGCTTGACTACAAGCAACAAGACTCATTGATGTGTCTGTGGCAATTTTGATCGCAATCTCAGGATCAGTAAATCTTGCGCCAGCAGGGATATCTTCAAGTTTAACGGTTGGCCTCTCTGGCATAGTAGGTGTTGGAGTGATTCCATTATTAATGAGCAAAGCATCGAGTTCTTTGCTTTCCAGCTTTGCCTGGTCAACAAGAGCCTCCAATATTTTGTTCAGATCCTTATCGCCGGAGTGATTCAAATAGGCTTGATAGCAAGATATAGAGCCTTTAGCTGCTGTTGATGCCATAAATACACTAGAAATTTCTCCATAGTGCATGGGTTTATCTTTTGGGTTGTCACTAAAAATGCCCATTCCTTTTAGCTCCTCTTCTTGGATTGAGTTTGTGCATCAAAATTATTGTGCTCAAGATAATAAAATTAATGTAAGAAGATTACCAAACATCACAACTCTACCATTGATCGAGAAGCTTGAAAGTTATAGAAAATGACCTGGGAGCATGCTATCATAATACTATTATATTAAAATTTTCCAGTATCGGGGGCAACTAAATAGATGAGCATTAATATAGAGGATTGGATTCAGGACGCCGATTTGGCGAGCATGCAACAGGCGATGACTTCAGGCGAGTATACGTCCGAAGCAATCGTTCTTGCATTTATTAAACGCATTCATAAGTATAATCCTTTGATCAACGCCGTTTTAGAGATCAATCCAGATGCGCTTGAAATTGCAAGAATTCTCGACAAGGAACGAATTACAACAGGCAGTAGGGGACCGCTGCACGGAATTCCCATTCTGATCAAGGATAATATTGATACGCACGACCGTATGCATACGAGCGCTGGTTCTGTCGCATTAGCGGAGTCTTTTGCTGCAGAAGATGCGTTCATAGCCGCTAAGCTACGCGCTGCTGGTGCGGTTCTTCTAGGCAAGGCCAATATGACCGAGTGGTCGAATTTTATGTCCAACTATATGCCGGCCGGATACAGTTCCAGAGGCGGATATGTATTGAACCCATATGGACCTGGCAAGCTCTTCGTCAGCGGGTCAAGCTCTGGCTCGGCTGCAGCCGTAGCGGCCAGCCTGTCGGCAGCGGCGATCGGAACAGAAACAGCGGGTTCGATCGTTGGTCCGGCCAGCCAGCATTTTCTCGTCGGAATAAAGCCTACTGTAGGGCTCGCTAGCCGCAGCGGCATTATCCCGATCTCCGTCAGTCAGGATACGCCAGGACCGATTGCCAAGACAGTGACGGATGCAGCGATTTTACTCGGAGCAATCGTTGGAAAGGACGAGAACGATAAGGCGACATGGAAAAGCCCAACGGCTCTTCATGACTACTCCTCCTATCTAGATCGAGATTTTCTGCGTAAAGCCCGTATTGGGATTCCAAGACATTACTATCGATCGTTGGATGAAGAACGGCTTGCCATCATGGAAGACTCTATTAAAGTTCTGCGTGAGCAAGGTGCAACAGTGATTGACCCTGTAGACCTCCACTTGGAACAGCATTCATGGAATAATGACGTGATTTGCTACGAATTTAAAACAGGCCTGAACCGTTACTTATCGAAATTAGATTCAAATGTGCCCGTGCATTCCCTTCAGGAACTGATTGCTTATAATCAGAAACACGCTGCTTCTGCATTGAAGTTTGACCAAGATAACCTGATTCGTTCGGAACAAAATACATTAAACGAGACAACTTATCATTTTAAACGCCAAGAATATAATCAACCGGCGGTCACGAAAGGGATTGACTATGTACTCGATCAATATGGCTTAGATGCATTAATGTTACCCGGGGATATTGACGGCATGTACATTGCTGCCCGGTTAGGCTACCCTCTTATCACCGTACCCGCCGGTTATTCAGCAGAAGGAATAGTGGATGCAGATGGCGATTCGACGCAAGGTCCGTTTGGTGTTATCTTTTCCGGGAAGGCTTTCAGTGAGCCAACGCTGATTAGCATCGCTTATAGTTTTGAACAAGCAACGCTGATTCGTCGTGCCCCAGATCTGGATAAATGGATGTCATAATAAAATACAGAAAACAAGCGATGTCACGCCGTGATATCGCTTGTTTTTGCATAATTCGGAAACAGACGGCTCATATTAATAAAAACCAGTTATCCATAAAAAGGATGATATTGAAATGGAGTCCAACGAGCAGCCAGACAGCACCGCCAGCAGTTATACGCTATGTGCAGATTTGGATGAGAATTTCAAGCAATTCCAGACTGTATTTAATAACTGCGGGGATATCCAATACCGGCAGTTTGAGCTGATTACGGAGCGGCGTGGCACGTTTATTTTTTTAAGCGGACTGACGGATATCGGTGCCATTGATATGGATCTGTTGAAGTATTCGATTGAGTCCAGCTTAGCCGGAAAATCAGAGGGACTGACGGAGGAAAATAAAGCCGCCATCCATTCCAAGCTCAGCTTCACCTCGCAAACAAGCTGGAGCGATGATTTCCAAGCAACGGTTAAAGAAATTCTATCGGGCGAGCTTGCGGTGCTTCTGGATGGCGTCACACAAGTCTTATTGCTCAATATAAAAGGTCTGGAAAAAAGATCCATTGAAGAACCGGCTACGGAAGCTGTTATCCGCGGCCCGAGGGATGGCTTTCAAGAAAGCATAAGCACGAATATCAGTTTGATTCGCAGACGGTTAAAAACAGCGCAGATGAAGCTGGAAATGTTTACAGTAGGAAAGTTGTCCGGCACCGACCTTGCGATTGCTTACCTGGAGGGCATTGCAAAAGAGAACTTAATTACAGAAGTGAAGGAACGAATCGGCCGAATTCAAATCGATGCTATATTGGAAAGCGGATATCTGGAAGAATTAATTGAGGATCATTCCTTATCGCCGTTTCCGCAAGTGATGGTGACCGAACGTCCGGATAAAGTGGTCGGGAATCTGCTGGAAGGCAAGGTCGCCATTATCATTGACAACACGCCTTTCGTGATGGTCGTCCCGGGTGCTTTTTTTCAACTGCTCCAAACCCCTGAAGACTATTATCAACGATATTTTGTCGCTTCGGCTATTCGTATTTTACGTTTTATAGCGGTTGTTTCTTCTCTGCTCCTGCCGTCTCTATACGTTGCACTAACAACTTATCATCACGAAATGATACCGACGATGCTGCTCATCAGTATCGCTTCTTCCCGGGAAACGGTGCCATTTCCTGCTTTTATCGAAGCTTTGCTAATGGAGGTTGCTTTTGAGGGATTGCGGGAGGCTGGTGTGCGTCTACCGCGTCCGGTGGGACAAGCGGTAAGCATCGTCGGAGCGTTGGTTATCGGTCAAGCTGCCGTAGCCGCTGGCATTGTATCCCCGCCGCTATTGATCATCGTGTCGATGACCGGTATCGCTTCATTTTTATTCCCAAGCTTTCAATTGGGACTTGCCTTCCGGCTGCTTCGCTTTCCAATGATGATCGCAGCGGCAACCTTTGGCCTTTACGGCATCTTAATGCTGCTGCTTCTGCTGCTGCTTCATATGCTGCATCTTCAGTCATTTGGTGTTCCCTATATGGCGCCATTGTCTCCATTGCGTGCGGGCGAACTCAAAGATGTGATTTTTCGAGCTAACTGGATTAAGATGACGAAGCCTCCCAAATCGGGCGGAGAGAGTAAACCTACAAAATAAATGTATCTATATGAGGTCGTGATGAGAAAACCGATCCTTCTGTTGCTCACGCTGGTATTACTTATATTGCAAACCGGCTGCTGGAGCAGGATAGAATTAAACGATGTCGCCATCGTCACCGCGTCGGCAATAGACCTTGCCCAAGATGGAAAGTACAGATTAAGCGTGCAGATTCTAAAAATGAAAATGACAAAAGGCATCAGTGAAAAAGGCGGTTCCAGCGATAATGCTACCCTGATTCTCTCTGCAAAAGGGGATACCATCATGGATGCTCTTAACATTCTTCAGAAAAAAATTCCCCGCCTTATTATTTTCTCTCATAATCGGGTCGTCATTGTCGGTGAAGAACTGGCCAGAGCAGGGATTACACCCGCACTAGACTTCTTCTCCAGACATCGGGAGGCGCGAGGGAACAGCTTCTTGCTGACGACAAAGGGAGAGGCCGTGGAATTATTAAGAGTTCCTTCAAACTTTGAAATTTTCACAGCAGAGGAGATGAGGGAGGAAGAGAAAGCAAGAATGCTGGATAGCGCCAGCATCAGAGATTTTGACTACTCCTTGTTCGAGAAGGGAATAGAACCTACAAGCTCACAGATGCAGGTTGTGCCTTTGAGTGATCAGCACGGCAAGCCAACGAAAGAAGACGAACTGGGAATAGGGCTGGTTGGCGTCGGGATTTATCGCAAGGACAAATTACTTGGGTGGATGAAGCGGCCGGAGGCCGAATGTTTATTATGGCTAAGAAACAAGATGAAAAACAATATTCTGACCGTTGCTATACCCGGAAAAGAGGAAAAGCCAGGTCGTGTAAGCGTCCAGCTTATCAGTGCCAAAACCAAGTACAAATCGAAAATTTCAGGGGAGAAGATTCAATTTGATATAACGGTTAAAATGACCGGTGAATTATATGAAAACTCAACCAAGCTAAGTATTAAAGAAATGAAAAATTTAAACAAAATTCAACATGCGCTTGAAAAAGAGGTCGAAAACCGTGTCAACACGACGGTGAAAAAACTGCAGAAGCAGTTTAAATCGGATGCTGTTGGGTTTGGTAAAATTTTACACAGACAGCATAAGAACGATTGGAATAACAAAATTGGCATCCGATGGGAAGAAGAATTCCCGAATATTGAAGTAAACACAAAAGCCACGTTTAAGCTGATCGGGACTGGTCGTGGGAATGAATCCATTGTGGAAGAAGAGGAATTGGAAAAGTAGGACCATTTTGCATGAGGAATAGGGATAAGACGGTATGGATACTAACACTATTTCTAAGCACCAGTTGCTGGCCATCTCCATTATATATCAAATCGGGACGACCATCATATTTGGTTTCGCCTCAGGGGCAGGAAAAGATTCCTGGCTGGCTGTTTTGATTTCCACTGTTTTGGGAACAGCCATCATCATGGTTTATGTCAGCGTAACCCAATTAAACCCGGGCCTCACCTATATAGAATGTTACCCGAAACAATTCGGCAAGTGGCTGGGCACGCCTATTGCTTGGCTCCATCCGTTACTGTTTTTGTATATTGCAGGGAGGATCGTCGCAGACATCAACAATTTGGTGCCATCGACGATTTTGCCCGGCACGCCCTCGTGGTCCATCCTAGCGATCTTTATAATTGTCATTGGATATGCTCTTTACCTGGGGTTAAGGGTGATGGGGAGATTGGCCGAAATCATGCTTCCGCTTCTGGGATTCATTTATATTGTAGAAGTGATCCTAATTATTAGCTCCGGCGTTATCAAAATCGATAATTTATTCCCGTTGCTAGACAAAGGCTGGAACCGAGTTTGGAAGGTGGTCTGGCCGCTGGGGATCATACAATCTTACGGGGAATCGCTTGCTTTGGCGATGGTTTGGACTTCAGTCAGGCCTAAGGGGCGGATAGGCGGAACGTTGATTCTGTCGACGCTGCTGGCAGGCAGCTTTATCGCCTACACGGATGCGATGGCGGTTTCTGTATTTGGAGAAGAGATTTTTAAGCGGGCAACGTATCCCATGTATGCGTTAATCCAAGCGATTTCCGTAGCAGATTTCATTACGCAGCTCGATGCGACAGGTGTTCTGTACTTTTGTTTTATGGCGTTCTTAAAAACTTATATTTATCTGTTTGCTGCGGTCCGCAGTATTCAGAAGCTAACCTACGCGCAAAGCAACCGCAGCTTTATTATACCTGTCGCTCTCATTGCGTTTGTGTTAGGTTTAACCATGGCGCCGAACGTGATCGTACATATTGCTGTGGTTGAGAAAATCGTTCCGTACAGTCCGATTTATTTATCCTTAATGATTTTCATCCCAATGGTATTGATGATGGTATCTTGGATTCGAAAAAAACAAGCCTGATCTGACAACAGGGGAGGTAAACGGATGGGAAGCTTTATTACGTTTTGGGAATCCTATAGCATGCTGCAGTATCCGTGGATACAACCGGTGTTTTTTGCCGCAGCAGCCATCGTGTTGTCATTCTTTACCTGGTTCAGAAAGCCCCGTCAAGATCGTTCGAAGGATTCCGATTCGGAGGAATAAGGAGTGTAGGGACATATAGTTCATGCCCGTTTGGAGCATTCACGCTCCAAACGGGCATTTTTAACATTATTATTATTCTTTCCAGGCAGAATGACGGATGCAATCACAGAAGTTGGTGCGTTTGAAGCCTGGGATCATCTCGGCGCAGACATCAGCTTTGATGTTTCCGAACGTGGTTTCCGTTTTATGCTTAAACCCTTCGTAGAAGGCGGGGATAATCCTATTCTTGAAGTCGTTGCGCGGAAAGGCTTCAACAATTTGGTTGCGAATATCGTCGGAAATACGCTCGTAATTTTCACCCATTACATCGTAACCTACACCCGAGTAAAGAAGGGCTACTTCTGATTCTTTGTGCTCCGCTATGCCGATCGTTGTGTGCAGCGCAATGGCATCCCATACGCGGCTGATGGATTCCAAGGGCACGCCCCGGCTCTTCAGAAAATCTCGCGCCGCGTTGGCGCCATCCACTTCAAAGCGTTTATCCGGGCTGCTGTAATGCTTGGTCAGTCCAAGATCGTGAAAGATTGCACTGATATAAAGCAGTTCCGAATCGTAAATAACACCCGCCTGATTACCTTGGATCGCTCCAAACAAGAATACTCTGTTGGAATGGTTCCACAATAGCTCATCGCCATGATCACGAAGTAATTCCGCCGCCTCCCGTGCAAGTTTGCTATCGGGAATTTTTATTTCTGCAATGATTTTAGACATTTTTATTCCTCCCATAAGTCGTATTTGGCTTACAGGAACATTGTAGAATTACAGCTGTCATAGATCAATCTATTATATTCGATAATATCGATAGATGAATTAAATCAATATTTGATATATCATACATCTTGTACGCGTTATGAAATGAGGGGGCGAACCAAGATGGAATTTAGACAGTTGGAATGTTTCAAGTCTGTTTGTGAGCATCTCCATTTTACTCGAGCGGCAGAGCAGTTAGGCATTTCCCAACCGACGTTGAGTTATCAGATAAAGCTGTTAGAAGAAGAAGTCGGAGCTCCTTTATTTAATCGAATCGGCAAAAAAATTACGATGACCGCGAGTGGAGATATTTTATACAGATATTGTTTGCAAATTTTTGGCGCCATGTCTGGCTTTCGAAATGAAATTAACGAGTTGCGCCAGATGGAACGCGGCCAGTTATCCGTTGCCGTACTAATAGGTGAAATAAATGAGTTCGTTTCCGGTTTGCTTGGCGATTTTTCTCGCCATCATCCGAATTTGAAAATCAGACTGCTCGGATCGGAAGACGTCGTGGGGCCGATTTTAAGCGAGGATGCGGATATTGGGGTCACTATATTACTGAAGGATGATGACCGGTTCGAGAAAATTCCAATTTACGAAGAGGATTTCTATTTCGTGATGAGAGACGACCATCCCTTGTCTGGACAGTCCTATGTTGAATTTGATCAGGTTCGCAAAGAGGAGATTATTATGTTCCCCGTAACCCATAGTTGTCGGCAAATGCTTGATGCGGTTAGTTTGGGCATGGGATTTAAGCTGCAACCTAAAATCGAAACAACGACCATTAGTTCCTTGTTGAAGCTCATTCAGTCTGGAGCAGGAGTAACCATATTGTCTAGAACGTTACTTCACTTATATGATCCGCAAGGGCTCGTAACGATTCCGGTGGTGAATCCTTCGTTATCGAGAGAAGTTGGCATCGTCTATTTGAGGCAAAAATATTTGGAGACAGCAGCCAGAGAGTTAATTGAGCGCATTAAACAAAGTGCACGTTCGCTGAATTTAGTGAACCCCCTTCGTGATTAATCTCATCTATCATTATTATAGAAATAATGATATTGATCGATAATCGCTAACTATCATAGAATCAAGGTGCGAAATATGAGCATCAATTGAAGTTAGCGATTGTATAAAGGGGGAAGTTGAGCATGTCTAATTTTATCGCAGATATAAAGATTCCTGATAGCAAACTGGCCGTTGAAGCAGCTGAATTATTGCGCGAGCATGGCGACGATCTATTGTGGAATCATTCGAACCGGGTATTTTTGTTTGCAGCTATGAGAGGTAATCTTAATCACATTAAATATGATCCGGAATTGCTTTATATCAGTTCGCTTTTTCATGATCTTGGCCTTACCCCTGCATTCAGAAGCGCTGACAAGCGCTTTGAGGTCGATGGGGCTAATGCGGCCCGCCATTTTCTTCAAAGTCGCGGCGTCCCCGAAGATGACATTCGGCTTGTATGGGATGCGGTAGCCTTTCATACTACTACAGGAATCGTCGAATATAAGGAAGCCGAAGCGGCGCTAATGAATTTTGGCGTTGGGTATGATGTGGTGGGGAAGAACTTTGATTTCATCTCGGCAGAAGTGCGTGAGCAAATCGTTAAGGCTTTTCCACGAAATAACTTCAAGAACAGAATATTACCTGCATTCTTGGAGGGCTTCAAACATAAACCGGAAACGACATACGGCACTATTAACGCTGACATTTGCGAAATGCTTCTGCCGGGATATAAACGCCCTAATTTTTGTCATCATGTTCTTCATTCCAGATGGGATGAATAGAACGCACTGTTTGCAATCATTTCTGGCGACCTAGAAGAAGATATCTACCGGGATCAATGAATAAGCACCCTTTAGCACCCTTGGAATGGGCTGAAGGGTGCTTTTATTTTGTAGAGCATAAGTTTCCCAACGTACAAACCCAACTGAAGTACAACCAAAAACAAGAATTTACAATATCATTACTTGTTTTTAATTTTGAGTTGATACTCCAACTGCAAAATAATGATTGTAAAACGGTCCAAGATTGAAAGCGAATGTGAAGGGAAATGAGCTAGGTGGTGGTTCGCAAATTTTTGTAGAAATGAAAATTCATTAGAGATCATAAGAGGTGTAGGCATGTCCCTTATAGGTGAAGAACGAAAAAAAATGATTCTTGACATTTTGAACCTGGAAGGCAAAGTGCGTTCAGCAGATTTGGCAGAGAAGCTGAAAGTTTCAGGTGAAATGATTCGCCGTTATTTAGAAGATTTGGAGGCGGAGAAGAAGCTGCGCCGCATTTATGGCGGGGCTGTCAAAATGGAGCTCACTCGAGAAGAGCCTACATACCTGAACCGGGAAGTGGTCAGGGTCGAGGAGAAGAAGAGAATCGGTCGTGCCGCTGCCAGACTGGTGGAAGATAATGATGTCATTTTTATCGATGACGGCAGCACGACAATGCAGCTTATTCATTATCTGCAAAATAAACAAAATATCACGATTGTGGTGTTTTCCTTTCATGTGCTCCATTTGTTGAGCGAGATGCAGAATGAGGGAGTATTCTTGGGCCAGATTTACTTCCTGGGCGGCAAAGTAATGTCCAAATACTCGCGGGTAACAGGCGGCATGGCAGAAAGTATGGCGGATAACTTCCGCGTGGATAAGGCTTTTATCTCGGTAGATGGGCTAATGATAGACAGCGGGATTACCGGGTTCGATCTAGAACGGGGATATCTGATCCGCAAAATCGTTCACCGGGCGCAGTTAACCGTTGCCATGACGGACCAAACCAAATTTGGCGGCATTCATCCCTATCAAATTATCGATATGAAAGATATCGATATCATTGTGACCGACGTTGCGGCTCCTACCCTATGGGAGATTGAACTGAAAGACAGGAATGTGGACTGGATTCACGCCCGTTAAAGGTATTCAACCGTTTTTAAAAATACAAATTGGAAAGCCAGGTCGATACACATGAAGAAACTCTTACTAATGATAAGCATCGCGCTGCTTGCGCTGACAACTGCCTGCTCGGTCGATAACGGCAGCAAAAACATCCCAACAACCGGCGGTGATCAAGGCAACAGCGGGAAATCGAATTCTGGCAAAGATACGATTACGATCGCATGGCTCCCCAATGAATCGAGTGGCGATCTGAAGGATACGCGCGACGCCATCGGCGAAGTGATCTCGAAAGCGACAGGGAAAAAGGTCGAGCATTTCACCACAACGGACTACATCATCGCCATCGAAGCTTTGGCTAACGGAAACGCAGACCTTGCTTATATGGGGGCCACCGCATATGTGGAGGCAAAGAATAAAAATGCGAACCTGCAGCCGCTTATCGTCAACACTGGCAAATCCGGTACTTTGGATGATGCTGTATATTACGGATGGCTTGCCGTCAATGAAGCCGACAAAGATCAGTATAAGGATGGAGAGGGCTACTCTATCGCAAACATTCAAGGGAAGCGTTTCTCTTTTGTATCGAACAGCTCGACTTCCGGATTCAAAATACCGTCCAATGATATTATTGCAACCTTCTCCAAGCAGGATGCCTTCAAAGATTTGAAACCGGAGGATTTGATGGAAGGCGGCAAAAACCAATTTTTCAGTGAAGTATTATACGGTGGCTCCCACCAAGGCTCAGCCGTAAATTTATTGACAGGTAAAGCGGATATTGCAGCGTTCTGTGATACTTGCGTCGGAAACTATATCGAGTTGAAGGACGGCGAAGCCAATCGTCCGGGCGCCCTGTACACAGTGAAAGACAAAGCAGAGCAGCCCTTCGACCAACTGGCAGGCAAGACTTTCAACCTCATTAAAGTAACACCGGTATTGAACGGTCCGTTCGTTGCCAACCGTGACCAAGTAAGTGACGAAGACTTCCAAGCAATCGTCAAAGCGATGACTTCGGAAGAAACAACCAATAACGAGCGCATTTTCTTGCCAGAGGATTCGAAGTCTTCGGGACTTTTCTGGAAAGCGGGCGAAACTCATTTTGTCTCCGTCGAAGATGAGTGGTTCAATCCAATCCGTGAGTTGTCCAAATGAAGGTTCAACTGAAATTGGACGGCTGCATTACAACCGTTAAAGGCATCCTGTTCGACAAGGATGGAACATTGTTGAATTTTGTGTCCCTATGGGGCATATGGGGCGAGCTGCTGGTGCTGCATGTGAACCAAATCGTCAGGAGAAAGTCGCTCACACATGACCTGCCTAAGCCGTCGGAGTCGCTGTCTGTTATTCTCGGCGTAACTTGCGATGAACGGGGCGGAATCGTGGATTACGATACGGAAGGCTTACTGTCAACGGGATCTGCCGCCGACATTCGAAACGCGGTTGTTCAATACTGCATAAAAGCCGGTTTTAACTCTGCTGAAGCGGAAACGATCGCGGAAGAGAGCATGAGCGAAGCGAGCAAAGGAATAGACGAACTTCGTCCCGTTCAGGCTCGCGCCCGGGTCGTGGAAGTGCTTAAGCATTTGAGCGAGAAGGGAATCCGAATCGCGGTTGTCACAGCCGACGAAACGGAGGATGCGATAAAGCATCTCGAATGGCTGGGAATTTCGCATTATTTTCAGACGATCATCGGTCATGATCAGGTACCAAACGGTAAACCGAATCCTGATATGGTGTTCCTTGCATGCGAGCGGATGGGTTTGTCTCCTTCCGATGTTGCCGTTATCGGTGATACCGAGGGCGATATGCGGATGGGAAAAGCGGCCGGCGCCGCATTAACGGTAGCGATTCTTCCGGAAGGCAAGGCAGTCCCAATCGGCGATGATAAAAATCATTATGGCAGCGCGGATGTTTTGATTTCTTCCTATGAGCAATTACTGCACGGTTTAAACCAATCCACACCTAATGAAAGCGAGGAAATGTTCTCATGAACCGCAAGCTCCTGGGGTTACGTGCATTGAGTATTGTGATGGCCTTTAGTTTGCTGTTGAGCAGTTTTGGCGGTATGAGCCCGAACCGAGCTTATGCAGCAAGTTATGATTTATCCATGGATAACACATGGGTCGTGAAGGGCGAGCCAATTGAAATTAACTATTTCGGCTCCCAAAGCGACGAGGACTGGATCGGAATCTACGAAGCCGACCGCCTTCCAGGGCCCATACCTTCGCTTGATTGGCAGAATGCTCCCGAAGGGGATGGCAAACTGACCTTTAGCAAGCCGCTCGAAGCCGGTGAATACAAGGCGTATTTCCTGAAAAACGGCGGTTACGATTACGATACGTTCATTTCTTTTACTATTGGGGAATTGAAGGCTCCTGCTGGTTTGGACCTGAGCGCGGATCGAACGGATGACCAGCATCTGAGCGGTACAGCTGTCATCACTCCGCCAGCGGATAATGATAAAGTAAAGAGTTACAAGCTGTACTGGGGAGGAACTGCCGGCGTGCTGCCGGGAGTGCCGGAAGTGGCCACTGTAACCTCCTCGACCTATACCGATCCGGTTTCCTATGAGATTCCGGTAGGGACGAGCATCCCTGACGGTGCTGTCTCGCTGCTAGCTTCCTCCTTGTGGGGCGGGAAGGAATCGAAGACATTTGCGACCGCCATGCTGCCGGGCTATCAAGTCCCCGAAGAGATTCAATTGAAAATTGCGAGCTTCAATATCTGGCAAGGAGTGATCAACAGTCGATACGGAATCGAGAAATCGGCAGAGTATATTGCGGATGCCATTCAAGCGATCGACGCGGACGTGGTAGGCATTCAGGAGACTAACAGCGAGATGGTGCGTAAAGCGGCCGAACGCTTAGGATTTTACTATAATGTTAGAGATTATGATCTTAGTTTGATTAGCAGATATCCGATTATTGAAGTGGACAAAGAAAATGACTATTACCTGATTGAGGTTGATCCGGGAAGAGCCATTGCCGTCAGCAATGTACATCTCTCGAGTGATCCTTACGGCCCTTATGAGATTGCGGACGGGGTTTCTGTCGAGGAAGTCATCAAGGGTGAAAATCGCCATCATATGAAAGAAATAAAGAATAAGTTCAGCAAACTTCCAGCTCTCGCTGACCAAAACATGCCTGTATTCCTAACCGGAGATTTCAACGTTCCTTCCCATATAGATTGGACCGAAGCGACGAAGGATCGTCATCATGGTCAGGTCGTGGAGTGGCCGGTATCCAAGAAGCTGGAAGCGGTCGGTTTGCAAGATTCCTACCGCGTTATTTATCCGGACCCCGTATCGTCCCCTGGTATAACTTGGGCGGTTGAAGGCACGGAGTGGAGACATCCCGAATCTTATGACCGTATTGATTTCGTGTATGCCGGAGGCCCGGCGATAACGCTGGACAGTCAGGTTGTAGGCGAGAAGAGGGTTAATGGCGGTCCAACCTCTCCAGCGGATCGTGAACTGGATCCATGGTATTTTGATCACCGGGTGGTGGTTTCGACTTTTAACGTGAAGCCGCGTACCTACGACGATTTAACACTGCCAGGCGTTCCTTCGGTCGAGAAAGCCGTTCTTGCCATGGACCATATGGTGGTTGAGCATGGCAAGTCATTCACTTTCACTTATAAAGGTGCTCAGGATGGGCGTGACTGGGTGGGCTTGTATCGTAAAGGCGATACGCCTGGATCTTCGACGCCATCTCTGAAATGGGATTATGTGAATGAACTTCCGAATGGCGAGATTACACTCAGCGATTCCAGCCAAGGCACGGTCCGCGACATGAATGGACTGGCACCAGGCGAATATTACATCACTCTCATGCTGGATGGCGGCTATAAAGAAAATGCCGATCGAGTTTACTTCCGAATCGAGAACAAACAAATAACGGGACTGACAATCGCACCTGACAAGGCAGAATTGGAGCTTGGCAACGTTAACCATTCGGTACAGTTGAAGGTCGAGGCCGTATTCAACACGAATGAAAAGGCAGATGTCACATCTTCGAATGAAATCAGCTATGTCAGCAGCAATTCTAACGTGGCAGATGTAACTGCTGGAGGTTTGGTTCAAGCGGTCTCGGCGGGAGCATCATCGATCAGCGCGACCTATGACGGACAAACGGCGGCTATTAACGTCACGGTTAAGGCTGAGGAGCCAACACCGACGCCGACACCGGAACCAACGCCAGTGCCGACACCAGTACCAACACCAGTACCAACACCAGTGCCAACACCGGTACCAACACCGGTGACATCACCAACACCGGAACCAACACCAACGCCAACACCGGTATCGACACCGATACCGTCATCGAAACCTATCGAAGCCGTATTTAGCGACGTTCATTCAACTACGCCAGCTAAGGATGCTCTCCAGTCGATGTATAACAAAGGTGTCATTAAGGGAACGCCGGATCATAAGTTTAACGGTACCCAACAGCTTACCCGAGGCGATGCCGTGGTTATGCTGAACCGGTTGTTAGAAATTGAAGGAAACAAAGCTATCCGGTTTAAAGATGTGAAAGAAAGCAGTTATTACGCGGAAGCCATCTCTTCGGCCAGCCAATTGGGCCTGGTCCAAGGCATGAATTCGAATGAGTTCCAACCGCGTGGGAATGTGAGAAAGCAGGACTTCCTGGTCATGCTCTATCGTTACCTTGACCATAAAAAACTTCTTGGAACGGCGCAAGTCCAGCCGGAAGTAAATGACAAGGATTTAAAAAACATCCCCGGTTACGCGAAGGAAGCAGTCCGTTACTTCTTGAACAACGGTTTCCTTACAGGCAACGTTGAATCTTTGAAGTTATCAGGTACTGTTACCCGCTTCGATGCAGTGATACTGCTAGAAAAGCTGAATCAAACCTATCTTCAAAAATAACGACGAATACAGGCAGCGGAATCCACGTACAGATTCGTACGAGGATTCCGCTGCCCCATTAAAGGAGCCTTTATGACGACTTTACTAGCATTGGACAAGGTATCGAAGCAATATAACCGGGAAGATTTGGCACTCAAAGACATCAGTTTTACGGTGAAAGCCGGAGCTTTTGTATCGATCATCGGGCCTTCCGGAGCCGGCAAATCGACCTTGCTTCGCTGCATTAACCGTATGGTAGAACCCAGTGAGGGCAGCATTCAGTTTCGAGGCCGAGAGATAACTAGGCTGAAACGCAAGGATCTTCGAGAGGCGAGAACCGGAATCGGCATGGTATTTCAGCATTATAATCTAGTGGAGCGATTGAGTGTGATTGAGAACGTATTGCACGGCCGGCTAGGTTACAAAAATATGCTGGCCGGCGCACTGGGCAGATACACGGAAGCTGAGAAGCGAAGGGCTCAGGAAATTCTGCATACGCTCGGGCTTGGCGAACATTTGTTCAAGCGCTGCGATCAGCTAAGCGGCGGACAGAAGCAGCGTGTCGGCATTGCACGCGCACTTGTGCAGGAACCGGGACTGCTGCTGTGTGATGAGCCGATTGCCTCCCTCGACCCAGGTTCATCCAAGATCATCATGGATCATCTGCGTTCCATTACTTCTACGATGGGTATCTCTGTTCTGGTTAACTTGCATCAGGTGGATGCGGCGATCAACTACTCCGATATCATTATTGGGGTTAACCGCGGACGGGTTGTTTTTAATGGTCCTCCGAAGGAGCTAACGAAGGAGCGAATTCATCATATTTACGGCGCGGAGGCTGGCGACTTAATGTTGGACACGCCGGACCGTCGGAAGGGGGAGGCAGCACTGGCGTTATGAATGTGGATAAATTTTTGGCGAGGAAAAGAGCATGGGTCATATTCTGCGCGATGCTAATACTGGCGGTTGGATGGGGCGCGTCCGTTCTAACGAAGTTTAATCTGTTACGCAGCATAGACTCTCTTCCTGGAGCGGTAAGGTGGGCTTTCGCCAACTTTTACCCCAATGCGGAAGCGATGGATCGATTGCCTCAAATCCTGCCTAGACTTTTGGATACGATTTTAATTTCGGTTGCATCTGCCGCGTCTGGGGCTGTAGTAGCCCTTGTATTTGCCGTTCTGGGCTCCGAAACGACGAAGGTTAATCGGTTTTTCAGCGTGATATGCCGCTTCGTGGCGACCTTGTTTCGCAATATCGATGTGTCGGTCTGGTCGATGGTGCTTCTGTTCTCATTCGGTCAAAATGAAGCAACCGGCTTTTTGGCTCTATTCTTTGCGAGTTTCGGTTTTCTCACCCGGGCATTCATGGAGACGATCGACGAAGTAAGCGGTAACTCAATAGAAGCTTTGAGGGCGTCGGGAGCAGGGTATCTCGCAGTGGTTTGCCGGTCTGTTATTCCTTCCTGTTCGCCCCAAATGATGAGCTGGTTGCTTTATATGTTTGAGACAAATGTTCGCAGCGCCGTACTGGTCGGTCTTCTGACCGGAACAGGCATTGGTTTCTCGTTCGACCTTTATTACAAGAGCTTAAACTACCGCCAGCTTGGTGGTTATCATGATCGTTTTAACAATCGTGCTGATTGAATTCATTTCAAACACGGTTCGTAAAGCGGTCCAATAGAAAGGTTGGGTTTTCCATTCGACTTCAACCATCCCATAAACACGAGTATAACTCCAGTGATACGATGATGCCTCTCCGCAAAAAGCCGTTTGATCGGTCCAGATTCATCGTAAAGCTCACTTTATTTGTTATTGCAGCGATAACAGTCTGGACACTGGCCACTATCGATAGCAAAAATGTCTCCATCACGGAAGGACTTTATCAAACGCTTCGCAATTTCGGAAGTTTGTTCGGTGATCCGCATTTTAAGCATTTTACGCTTAAAGAAGCGGCCTACTCAGGTTTGATCACCATTGGATTGGCCATCATCTCGACATTGATTGGTGCGGTTATTGCTCTCGGAACAGGCCTTCTGGCTGCCCGTAACATAAGCGGAAATACGGTATCGCAAGTTATCAAAGCGATTATGGCCGTCATTCGAGCGATCCCGACCATTTTATGGGTACTGATTATTGCGGTTTCATCCGGCCTTGGCAGCGCAGCGGCAATCATCGGTATTACCTTTCATACCATTAGTTATTTAACCAAAGCTTATGGCGAATCGTTCGAGGAGCTGAATCCAGGCATTCTGGAAGCGTTGAAGGCAAGCGGGGCCAGCCGGATGCAGATCGTATTTCGGGCGGTCATTCCTTCATCGCTGACGTATATTCTCTCCTAGACATTTCTTCGCTTGGAAATCAACTTCTCTAATGCGCTTGCCATGGGCGCTGCTGCCGGAGCGGGAGGCATCGGTTACGATATGTACATGGCGGGTTCGCTCTACTATGATATACGGGAGATGGGTACGCTCACCTACTTTATTCTATTCTTTGCGATTATTCTGGAACTAACCTCCACCAGGCTGAAGAAAAAGTTAAGGTTTGGCGGAACATCCATCCGCTAGTCCTTCAATTTTCATTAGGAAATTGACGGATGAGGATCACTGTAAAACGAAAACAGCCCAGTACCGCGACAGTACTGGGCTGTTTTCGTTTTTTTAGAAAAATAAAAGTGAGTTGAGATGTTTGCATTAGGAGGAAAAGCAGAGACGTTTTGCTTTAGCAAGTCAACAAATTTTGTGGATTTATGTGGTTTATGAGCCGTTATGATGCGCAAAGTTAATACAACATCCACGTTGCGTTAACGGTTAGCTGACATTTTGTCTTTAGGATTGTAATTAATCCACAACAAACAAAAATAAACCACAAAATATTGTTTTCCTCATTGGAGAGGGGAGGTTGGTCATGTCGCTGTCGTTCGAGAAGAGAAAGAAGAGAATTTTAGAGACGTTGAGAAGAGAAGGCCGAGTTGAAGTTACGGCTCTGGCTGAGCAGCTGCAAGTATCTGCTGAGACGATTCGCAGAGATCTGGAGCGTCTTGATAGAGAAGGGAATCTGAAAAAAGTGTACGGAGGGGCAGTCAAGCTTGATTCGGATTCACAGGAACTCCCTTATGAAATAAAGACAAAGCTGCATGCGCAGGAAAAGGCGGCAATCGGAAAACAAGCAGCAGCATTAATCAACGATGGAGATACAGTCATGCTGGGCAATGGCACGACCACCATTGAGATTATTCGCAACTTGGGAGAGAGCCGGGACGTGACGATCATTACCCATTCCACACCGACACTGCTGCTAGCTCTTGAGCAGTTTCCGGGAAGAATTATTTTTATTGGCGGTGAAGTCAACAAGCGGCAAAAATCAGTAGAAGGTCCGCTGGCAGAATTGATGCTTAATCAATTGCGGGTTAACAAAGCGTTTATTTCGGCTGGAGGGGTTTCTATAGTAGAAGGAATTACCGACTATGAGCTGTCCGAGGCCAAAATTTCCAGAATGATGATGGAGAGAGCGGATGAATCATTCATCCTGGCGGACTCCTCCAAGCTGGGACGAACGACCTTTGCGAATGTGTGTCCCTTGGACGATGTATATATGTTAATTACAGATAAGCATTGCAGCCCGGAATGGATGCAATATTTGTCGGATAAAGATATAAGGGTTTTGGTTGCTAAAGGAGAGTAGCGGATAACTGGAGTCTTGTTTTAAGAAGGAGCTGTACAGCATGAATACACAGGAGGAACTAGATTGTGAAGCGGATTGCTATAGATATGGATGAGGTTATTGCGAATACAGCAATCTCTCTTTTGAAATTATTTAACCAACAATATGGTCAGGATGTAACGGAAGAAGAACTGGAAGGAAAAAGCTTGATTCAAGCCAGGCCCCATTTTCGAAATGAAATCAAGAGCTTTTATACTTCTGAAACCTTTTTCAGAGGGCTAGATGTCATCTCGGATAGCCAGACGGTAATCCTTGAGCTCCAGGAGCGATATGAAATTTTTATTGCAACAGCAGCGATGGAGGTACCCGCTTCCTTCAAGGCAAAATACGAATGGCTTAAGGAGCATTTTCCTAGCATTCCAGATAGCCATATCGTATTTTGCGGAGACAAAAGCATCATTCACGCGGATTACTTAATTGACGACAATGTGAATCAGCTTCATTCATTCAGAGGAAAAGGGATTCTGTATAGCACCCCTCATAATAGATTCGCTACAGGCTTTACTAGAGTAGACAGCTGGCTGGATGTAAGGAAGTTATTTCTGAATAAAGCAGTGGAGGTTATCTAAATGAAACATGGACGGATGTATGATGCAATAGCATTAAAGCATGCTTTCACACCTCTCGCTCATTGGAGGTTTACTCTCGAAAGCGTGCTAAACGGATCTGTTCAGGATAAGAACCTCGTAATTCGAGATGAAAGCGGGAATGGCAATAACCTTAAACTAGCGGTTGCAAATACACCAAACATGGAGCCAGCAGCAGCTGTCAATTGTATGTCTTGGGAACCTAGCGGGGCTGATACCTGCCTGCATTTCCATAACGATAGAAACGCTAAAGGAAATGGTTACTACTTCCGCACCGAACAAGATGCGCCATTAAATCATGAGATTTTTGCGGAAGGCTTTACAATTGAAGCGATTATTTACCTGCCAGATCCATTTGATGAGAAGATTCATAGCTGGATGGGCATTGTAACCAGACAAGGGCAAGGTGCAGAGCTTAACCGAAGCGGCGAAGCTGAGGTGCTGGCGACCATGTCTGTGTCCAACTGCAAGGAGATCCAATGGGTCAGCCATCCCATCAATATGAGAACCTCTACGACTAGCTGGTCACGATATTTGGCAGAGGGCAAATGGCATCATATTGCGATTGTTAATGATACGAAAAGAACCTTGTTATACGTAAATGGCATCTGTGATTACAACAGCCCGGTTGAGCCAATTTGCGGCATAGCTGCTATAGAAGGCAACGGATGGAATATCGGAGCTTCCGAGTGGGCTGGTCGAATCGACTCCTTATTCAGCGGAGCATTGCAGGAAATCAGAATTTCAGGCCAGGCGCTTCATCAGGAAGATTGGCTTTCCTTTGCTGCAGAAGAGGAGCTTCTTGAAGGAAGCTATACTGGCGAGCCGCAGCTTAGTGGGGACCATAACTATCACTTCGTTTTTGTACCCGATCCACAAATGCAATCATACTTGAATCCAGAAATGCTGGAGGCGCAGACAGAGTGGATTGCGAAGCAGCAGGAGCATATGCAGATTGCGATGACCGCCTTTGTTGGTGACTTTGTTCATAATAGCGACTCCACTGTTGAATGGAACAGGGCATCGTCTGCTGTGTTAAAGCTGGATGAGAGTGATGCGGCCTATATGGCAACTGCCGGCAACCATGATTACGATCCTACTCAAGCGTATCTTCGATTTTTAGGACCGGAGCGCTTTGCAAGCAAAGCTTATTATAAAGGCTGTTCACCTTCTCGTTATAGCTCCTATGCCATTCAGAAGGCAGGCAGCTACAGCTACTTGTGGCTAATGGTAGATATGCAAAATGTGCATATGGATGTTGCTTGGTGTAAGGAAATATTAATTAAGCATGCTAATTATCCAACGATTTTAGTCTCTCACGACATGATGTACATGCTCGCTGATGGCGAAACAAACGTACCGTATCAATCAGAGAATGGTGCTTTCATCTGGGAACAGCTGATTTACCCGTATCAACAAGTGTTTATGACGGTTAACGGCCATTTTAATGGCAATGTGCATCAAATTCGCTCCAACGAAAAGGGACAGGATGTTATTCAAATGCTGGTGAATTATCAGGACCGTTATCGAGGCGGAAACGGCTGGCTTCGATTAGTGGAACTGGACGAGCAAAACAAGGCTATAAAATGCCGAAGCTTCTCACCTTGGGTGGCTAAACTCTCTGAAGATACAGTGCTGCAATATCCTGACTATCGTTTCTTAACCGGGCGCTATGACGAGTTTGAGTTCAATTTTGATTTTGCAGCAAGGTTTTCTTTTGCCGATCCCAATAATTGAAAAGAGGAAGGAGTACGAACAGCATGAGCTCGAAAATTTCGGCAGCTGCCGGAGGAGAGAAGAGGCATATCGATACAGCTTCAGGCAATAGAAAGATGAAGCGAATAGGCAGGCATTATCAGCTCTATTTGATGCTGCTGCCATGTCTTGTATTCTTTATTATTTTCTCCTATTGGCCTATGACGGGTCTTGTACTGGCATTTAAGGATTATCAGTTCAACAAAGGGATTTTCGGCAGTCCATGGATCGGCTTCAGATACTTTGAAATGTTCTTCATGGACCCGCAGAGCTGGCAAATTATAAAAAATACACTTGTCATTAGTGCCATGAAGGTATTTCTGGCCATGCCATTTCCCATTATTCTTGCCCTCATGTTTGCTGAAATAAAGCGTAAAAAAATACAAGGCTTATTTCAAGGTATTGCCTACCTACCGCATTTTTTATCTTGGGTTATTGTCATTGGGCTTACCCAGCGCATTCTTGCGCCGGATACAGGGCTAGTCAATCAAGTGATTTCATGGTTTGGCGGAGACGGAAGCACGTTTTTCTTAATGAAGGAAAGTGCGTTTTATCACATTATGTTCTGGAGTCATATATGGAAGGAGATCGGCTGGGGCTCCATTATTTATTTTGCTGCCATAGTCGGCATTAATCCTTCCTTGTATGAGGCTGCCAAAATAGATGGCGCCAGCAGACTGCGTCAAATTTGGCATATTACACTGCCGGGCATACGCTCAACGATTCTGATCGTTTTCATATTATCCCTTGGCAATATCCTATCAGCAGGCTTTGATCAGATTTACATGCTGAAAACGCCAGGCAACATGAATCTATCCGAAATACTGGATACCTATATTATTTATATGGGACTTGAAAGTGGACAGTTTGGCTTTGGAACAGCACTTGGTTTGATGCAAAGCATAATTGGCTTAATTCTTGTACTAGCTGTTAATAAAGCATCTCGCAAATGGTTTGAAACGTCTTTGTGGTGATATGGCGCAAGCCTTCACAAATAGAACAAGACAGTCGAGGAGAGGGAGAAATCAGCAATGAAAAACAAAAGTTGGTCGAAAGCGGTTTTGCTAATGTTAGCTGTAATGATCGTATTGTCGGCGTGTGCAGGAAAATCTTCTTCTGATTCAACAAGCAATTCGGGCAATAGCGGTACTCCATCGGACAAGCCAGCAACCTGGATTGCGGATCGCAAAATTAAAGGTTTGATTTTCATGGGCAGTGATGTCGATGAGGAAATGAATCCTGAAATTTTAGCGAAGCTTAAGGAAATGACAGGTATTGAACTACAGCTTCAAGCGATTGGGCATGACGATTCCACAAAGGCGCTGGCTGCAGGCCTGGTTGCAGGAGATTTGCCTGACTTTATTGGCTACTATTTGAACCACAGCGGCCGTCCAGAGATGGAGATCATCAATAAAGCTGCTCGTGAAGATATGTTCCATGATCTTGCTCCTTATTTGAAAAACACGAAAATATACAGCAAATATTTTGAAAAAGGCTATTTGCCAATGGATACCGAGTATGGCGTCATGTTCCGTCCAGAGTATAATGGCTCAGCTTATACCGTGCACATTAATATGCCGCGTGAAGGCGGCTACAGTGTGCGAAAGTATATAACAGGTCCGTACATCCGTAAAGACATTGCAGATGCGATTGGCGTAGATCCGCGCACGATTACGACTTCAGAGCAGCTGTATGAGCTAGCAAAGAAAATTAAAGAAGGACATTTCAAAGATAATAATGGAAAAGAAGTTTCTCCGATTGGTCCTATTATTTGGGGCGGCGGCGATCGTGCAAGCCTGTATAACGATTTAGTATGGACAGGCTTTAACGGTGAAGGCTTCAAGCATGATGCAGCAACAGGGAAAATAATGCATGAAAGCCAAACGGATTACGGCTTGAAGCGTGTTGAATTTGTGCAGAAGCTGCTTAAAGAAGGACTGATGCACCTGGAGTACTACACGATGGAAGAAACACGTGCCAAAGAAGGCATGTTGAATAATTCCTTTGCCATTGTAGGCGAGATGCACAACTATGTGGATGAAAATAAGGATGGTCGTTACGTTCCGCTAGGTCCACTTAATACGGTAGATGGTCCTTATCAAATGGAACTGCCTTTCAAAAGCGGATATGGTGCATGGTCCATTCCAAAAACAACTAAAAATCCAGAGGATATTGTGAAGCTTGCTGATTTCCTTGCCTCCAGGGAAGGTAAGCTGCTTTGGATGTATGGGATTGAAGGACGCGACTACGATCTGAATGAAAAAGGAAACCCCGTACCGAAAAAAGAAGTGCTGGATTTGCTTGAAAAAGATCCAGCTAAGGCAAAGAAGCTAGGCTTTAGTGGAGTAGGTAATGGTTGGGGCTGGTTCTTAGGCGGTACGGACAAAAACGATTTGGCCGATTTCGGTGAAGCTCCTTATGGTTCTTCATTAACACCTGATAAGGATCAAGTACCGTTATCCCTTGCAGATTACTGGGGTTATGACGAAAAGTATAAAAATGCGGTTGTGAAGGACGGTTATGCTGCCCTTGCCTTTATTGGAGAATTCAGCAAAGGAAACCAGCTAACAATGGCGCTTGATAAATATAAAGAAAGCATGATCAGAGCCTACTATGCGAAGGACATGAATGAAGCCAAAACAATTCTGGATGCAGCAGCGAAGCAGCTTCAAGCTGCCGGCCTTGAGGATTATATCAAGCTGCTAGAAGAGAAAGATAAAAATCCACAAACCAAATTGCTATTCTAATCGTTTATCGGTCATCCTTACCATTCGTCATACCTTGCAGAAGCCTTCTGCTTTATAGGCAGAGGGCTTCTGGCAAATGAAACGGGGAGAAGCCTCACATGAAGAAAACAGCTACGTCTTCCACAGGACTCGACAAGTCACTGGGCTTTATAAATTATGTGATTCTTATATTGATAAGCTTTAGTATTCTTTTGCCGATCTTAAATGTACTGGCTTTAGCCTTTAATGAAGGGACGGATGCGGCAAAGGGCGGTATTTATTTTTGGCCGAGGGAATTTACGTTTGGCAACTTCACGGAAGTGTTCAAGGAATCCAACATTATAAATGGATTTATTATTTCGTTGTTTCGTACGGTAGTAGGGACGATTCTAAGCGTACTGCTGACTGCGATGGCTGCTTATGCTTTGAAAAGCCGTTCACTGCCTGGTCATAAGCAGATTACCTTTATTATTTTCTTTACGATGCTGTTTAGCGGCGGTATGATTCCATACTATCTTGTGCTCAAAAATCTATCGCTGACAAACAGCATTTGGGTGTATGTGCTTCCAGCCTTGTACAGTGTGTGGAACATGATGATTATGCGTTCCTTCTTTGAACAAATACCGGATGGTCTAGAGGAAGCTGCAAAAATAGATGGTTGCGGGGATTTTGCGATTTTCATGCGTATCGTTGTGCCGGTAAGCAAGCCTGTGTTTGCAGCTATTGGTCTCTTTAACGCAGTAGGACATTGGAATGACTGGTTTACTGGTGCATTTTACGTAAGGGATTCAAACTTAAAGCCTTTGTCTACGGTATTGCAGGAAATGCTGACGAAGCAAAAGGCATTAGCAGATACATTAACCAGTGTAACGAACTCAATTCAATTGGAAATGGCAGAGAGAATTACAGTGACAGGAACTTCTTTGAAAATGGCGACGATTATTATCGTCATCACACCTATTCTAATCGTGTACCCTTTGCTGCAAAAGTATTTTGCACAAGGCGTTATGATTGGTTCGATTAAGGAATAACAAACTCCGCTTACTTGAGACGACATAGCACCTTAGAGATAGAAGGAGAGAAAAAGGATGAAGCTTGTTAGTCCTTATCGGACGAACAGTGATGTTAGTCAGGCGTTACTCGTAGAGCAGGGAGCTGATGAAGATGCCTTCTAAGCGTTCATCAGCTTTGAATACCCCAGGTTTGTTTTCGCTAACCTGGCCTATTTCCATTGAGTTATTGTTTGGTATGCTGCTAGGTGCAGTTGATACCATGATGTTAAGCAGCTATTCGGATGAAGCTGTAGCTGCGGTTGGACTAGCTAATCAAGTGCTTACTGTAGCTGGAATGCTATTTGGATTTATTACAATGGGTACTGCGGTTGTGTTGAATCAATGGCTTGGTGCAGCTCAGCTTGGAGGAGTGGAGCGGATTAGCTCTGTATCCTTAACACTGAACCTGATGCTTGGTCTTCTTATTAGCTCGGTTTTATTCTTTTTTCCTCAAGCGTTCATTACACTATTTCACTTGTCTGGTGAGGTCACTAAACTTGGGGAGACTTACTTGTCTATAGTAGGCGGCTCTATGTTTATGATTGCATTAACGATGACATTAGGAACGATGCTGCGCTGCCGGGGTATTGTAAAGGAAATGATGCTGCTGTCGCTAGTGATTAATGTCGTTAATATTTTAGGCAATTACATGATGTTAATGAAACCATTTGGCTTGCCCGTGCTTGGCGTAGAAGGAGTCGCGATCGTAACCTGGGTATGTAGAATTATCTCGTTGCTTGGATTTCTTGTGCTATGCAATCGCAAGCTTGAGCACCCCATTCGTTTGATTAATCCTAGGCGAATCCAAGGAGGAGACCTATGCTTATTATTTAAGCTAGGTTTGCCTTCTGCTGGTGAGCCGGTTTCCTATAATTTGTCGCAAAGCATCATTACTTATTTTATTACGATGCTAGGAGCGGCTGCGCTTACAGCAAAAATCTATACGCAAAATATGACCTCTTTTATATTTATTATTTCGATGGCAGTAGGATCAGGAACGCAAATAATTGTAGGGCATTTGATTGGAGCGGGTCAAAAGGAAGACGCCTATCGTTCAGGAGTGTATAGCTTAAAGGTCGGGCTCTTACTTACAACAAGCGTAAGCGTCATACTATATTTCGTTTCAGAGCCGCTACTGCATCTGTTCACCTCCGATGCGAATATTATCCGACTGGGCAGCCAGCTTTTCCTGCTATCCATATTGCTTGAGCCAGCAAGGGCAAGTAATATGGTGCTTATTAGCTCACTTAATGCAGCAGGAGATGTGCGCTTTCCCGTTATCATTGGCATTGTATCCATGTGGGGAATAAGTGTGCCGCTAGCTTATGTTATGGGAATTACACTAGATATGGGCTTAGCGGGAATTTGGCTTGCCTTTGCAATGGATGAATGGGTTAGAGCAGGCTTAATGTTCTATAGATGGAGAAGACGGGCATGGAAGAAGGTAGATCTCGTTACATCAAGCAGCGTATATGAACAGGGAGGTATACAACTTGAATAATGAACTGAAATTCCGTCCGGACGGGACTTTTAAAATTGTACAGCTGACCGATTTGCATATTGGTGATGAACAGGCAAAGGAGCGGGAAGATGATGATAGGACTGTGCAGCTTGTCGAACAAATTCTTGTCGCAGAACAGCCGGATCTAGTCGTGCTGACAGGTGATCTGCACTGGAGCCATGGTGTAACAGACCCGTTGCTTTCGTGCCGCAAGGCGCTTGGTCCCGTTGTCCGTTCGGGGATTCCTTGGGCTGCCGTATTCGGCAATCATGATGCTGAAGCAGGTGTGACACGGGAGGAACTCCTCGCTGTTCAGCAAGAATACGCCGGTTGCTTGACGGCGGTTGGACCTGCCGGAATTCATGGAGTGGGCAATTATACGCTGCCTGTGAAGCGTTCAGAAGGAAGCGACGACAGCTTAATGCTGTATTTTTTTGACTCGGGTTCATATGCGCCTGAACGGATTGGCGGGTACGAATGGATTCATCAGGATCAGATTCATTGGTATATGGAACGATCTCGCCACTATACCGAGCTTAACGGCAGTCCTCTGCCTGCACTCGCATTTTTCCATATTCCGCTTCCTGAGTACGAATTCGCATGGACAGGAGAGCAGGTAACCGGAGTAAAGGGAGAAGGCGTTGAATGTCCGAGAATCAATAGCGGATTGTTCAGTGCAATGGTCGAGATGGAGGATGTGATGGGAACCTTTGTCGGCCATGACCATGACAATGACTATTGTGGAACTTGGCATGGCATTCGCATGTGCTATGGCCGATCTACCGGATATAATGCCTATGGCAGTCTTATAAGAGGGGCGAGGGTCATTGAACTTTATGAAGGCAAGCGTTCATTTGACACCTGGATCAGACAAGACGATGGGGAGGTAATACGATGTATTTGATGGATCGTGCATCCTTGAGGACGGAGGACATAACCAAGTGAAGGTAGATTTCCATTTTCATCTTGAAGAAGGGCCTTATTCCTTCAAATGGCTGCAAAGAACGGCAAGTTCAATTGCAAACCTTGCCGGCATTGAAGAACAGGAACATTCACTGGCCTGGATGACGATACAGGTTGAACGCCTGCAGAAGAGATTATCGAACGGCTGCTTCTCCGAGGATTGGATCGAATCTTATATGAAGACTGGACAGCAGCGTGGAATCGAGAGGTTTGGAATTGTTGATCATCTGTATCGATTCGATGAGTTTCGCTCTTATTATGAACGGCACATGACACTTGATGAAAGAGAACTAGGCCGCCTGCAGCGTTATTGGCTGGACCGGGTACAGATTGGTTCCATTGAAGAGTATCTATCAGCGGTACGCAGAATGCAGAGTAAGGGCTATCCGATCTCGTTAGGAGTGGAGGCAGACTTTTTTCCGGGCGGGGAAGCTGAACTCAAGTCGCTGCTTGACCAGTATGAGCTGGATTACGTCATCGGAAGTGTACATTTTATCGACGGATGGGGGTTTGACAACCCCGAGCTGCAATATATGTTCGAGCAAAGGAATTTGCTTGAACTGTACACGAATGGCTTCGATCATGTGAAGCAGGCAGCGCGCTCCGGTCTCTTCGACATTATTGCCCATCTGGATAATTTGAAAGTATTCAATTACAGACCGGACGAAGCGGATATGCAGGAACTGTACGATGATGTGGCTAAGACATTGAAGGAGGCAGATGTCGCTTCTGAAATCAATACCGGTTTGGCTTACCGTTATCCTGTCAAGGAGATGTGCCCGAGCCCCTCTTTCCTGAGCAAGCTGTATGCACATGGTGTTCCCATCACACTCGGTTCTGATTCGCATTTTCCCGACGATATCGGGATGATGCTGGAGGAAGCTGCACAGCTGGCCCGTGAAACAGGATATAGGGAAATAGTCTACTTCGAGAACCGCAAGCGAATCCGTACTTCGTTGTAGTGACAGGAAAATATGTGATAGGAACTGCTGTCTTATAGATGATAACAGTCAGGTGATAAGAACTTGCCTGCTAAAAAGTCGCGATAAAGCGGCTTTTTTTTGTTTGGCTTTGTTAAACCTTAATATTGATACTGTGAACATATGTTCTGTGAAGAAGGTAACAAGAAATAGGAGAATACCTCATCGAATAAGAAAAATATGTTGATCAAATCGTGCCTGTTTACTGTCACCGACACGAATATAAAGCTTCGGCTTTCTGCTGTTCTTGTTAAGCTAACGGGCAGGTTTGGGATTAGCAATCCATAAGAAACAATCCAAGTTGAATTATGCTAAAATGTAGTAAATGTATAATGTAGTTATCCTCATGAACAAAGGAGAACTGGAAATGAGAAAACTCGTTCTATTTCTGCACGCATCGCTTGACGGTTTTGTAGAAGGGCCGAATGGTGAAATGGACATTGGCTGGGTTTCCTACGATGCTGATTTGGAGAAACACGCGAAAGAAATTCTGAGTACTGCCGACACTGTCATTTGGGGGCGTGGGACTTATCAGATGATGCACAGTTACTGGCCATCTGTGCCTTCGAACCCATCAGCTTCGCAGCATGAACGGAATCATGCCGAGTGGATTGAAAATACAGCCAAAATCGTTTTTTCCACGACGCTGGAGAAAGTCGAATGGAATAATTCCAGACTCGTGAAAGAAGATGTCGAGGAAGAGATCAATAACCTCAAACAGCAGCCAGGCAAGGATATGGTCATCCTCGGCAGCCCTAGGTTCGCACACCACCTTATGCAGCTTGATTTAATTGATGAGTATAAAATTACGGTTTCTCCCGTCCTGATCGGTAAGGGATTGCCGTTATTCCACGGTCTCAAGGAGAAGATCAATCTTAAGCTAATCGAAAACAAGACCTTTGATTCTGGAGCCATAAGTCTCGTTTATCAGACGGTAAGATGACCTTGTCACTTAAGGTGATTACGCAAACGGGAAACGATAGCTCAATTAACAGAAAATTCCGATGATAATAGTATTCCATTAGAATACTAGATTTCAAAATCAGCGATTATGAAGAAAGACCTTACATTCATCTTCTAATGAGTATGGGATGGGCACGAGACAACGTAGAATCTATCAGTGATCTATACCCGACTAACGACGTTTGGTGCTTTGATCGCGAATGTATTGAGGACCATTGAGACTATGTTCAAGGATTAAAACGGATTGCGGTTATGATTGATCCAGCAATAAGCGTAACCGATATTCAGGATTACGTGGATATTGAAGCAGGTGAGGTATGGATCGCATTTAAAGCTAACGGCACGAACTATCGTCATTCGCTTTCCGTGCGGAACGATTGGCTGAGCCTGGAAGTCTTCGTGATCTTTTCTGAATTGCTTGCTGCGAGCGGTAGCAGTAAAAGATTTTTTTCGCTGATATCGGCAATGAAATTTTAGTCGTACTCCTTGAACGGAACCAGATCTGTCAATTGAACAAGTTAATAAATATTTTCACCCCTTCTACGCAAACATAGGTGTTCAGTTTCAGTGAAACATTGCCTCCTTCATTTTATTCCTTTAAAATAAAAGCAATTCAACTTAAACAACAATATTTCATTCGATAATTTCTAATTCCGCCTATACATATCTATGTAAGTGCTGTTTATTTAACCTTATAATAAACATGTGCCAAGTGAGCATCAATAGACTGTTTAGGTGGAGGGATATTTCATGAAAAAATCATTGCGCGATGCGCATCGTTTGTTTAAAGATAATTTGCCAAGCGGTACGGCATCTGTTGAAGAATTGAGGACAGGTGTGGAGGCTATGTTTGCCCAGCTTCCTGTAGCAAGCGATTTGATTACCGAGAAAGTAGACATTGATGGAATGGAAGCTGAGTGGCAAATACTTCCTGAATCTAAAGAAGACCGCGTGCTTCTTTACTTTCACGGCGGAGGATTTATGTACGGGAGTATGCATTCCTATCGGATCGAATCCAGTGAGATGGGGAGAGCGGCCAAAGCACGCGTTTTGTCAATCAATTACCGCCTGGCGCCGGAACATCCGTTTCCTGCTCCGATTGAAGATGCACTGAAAGCTTATGACTGGTTGCTGGATCAAGGGTATCCGCCCCAAAATATAATCATTGGCGGGGTTTCCGCAGGCGGGAACTTAACTGCAGCGTTATTGATGAAAATCAGGGATACAAAGACTCCTATGCCGGCGGGAGGGGTCATGGTTTCTCCATGGATTGATTTGGGACAAACCGGAGAGACCTATATGACCAAAGAGGGAGTAGATCCGGTTATTACTAAAGAAGCTCTCGTACAGTTGGCTGACAATTATTTAAACGGAGTTTCACCAAATGTTCCATATGCGTCACCAATTTATGGCGATTTAAGAGGTCTGCCGCCTATTTACGTAATGGTTGGTGAATCAGAACTCATGCTGAAGGAATCTCTGACATTTGTGACTCAGGCCGCGCTTGCAGGAGTTGATATCCGGTTTGGATCTTGGCCTTCCATGTTTCACGACTGGCTAAGTTTTCATTCCACCTTGGAGGAAGCAAAAGAAGGGGTAATCAGTACAGGAAACTTCATGAATGAATTGTATGAGAAAAGCCGTTAATAGATAGGGATTAAGAGTGAAGAAGAGAACTTTTTCTTACTAATAATGTGAAAAATCAAAACACCTTCAAGTGAACGGCCCCATTTCATAAGACATGGAGGACGACTTGTAGGTGCTTTTGTGTTGCAACAAGTGTATGTTAATGAAGCTGTATACTAGCTCTGCTGTAAATACTGATCAATATGGTCGTAGGCATGGTGAACGTCCTTGCTGTGTGTAATAGTGACAAGACTTGGCTTGAGATCTCTAACAATTGCGCCGCTAGCGATCGCTTCACTCATATTCGGTGTAAACATCTTTGCTGGCTTTTGCAGCTTGCCTCGCTTGGAGGTGAACAAATCCCCGCCAATTAACACGGAATCTTCGGGGTGATAATAGACCACATGTCCAGGAGAATGTCCTGGTGTATGATACGGAATAAGTCCCAGTATCGGCAGCAACCGCTGGTTCTCATCTGTTGGAAGCGGCTGTACGAGACCAACCTCTACCAGTTTCTCGGCTTTTTTCCTCCCCGGAAATGGTTCCTCCCCGTTAATATATTTAAGCTCCAGCTTGTGTGCATAAACAGGAATGCGTGCTTCCTTAGCAACATGTGATAATCCTCCAACATGATCGCCATGTCCATGTGTCAGTAAGACAGCCTTGATCTTTCCAAGCTTCTTCGCTTCTCGCAGAATGGCCTTTCCCATAAACGGCAGGCCTGTATCAATAATCGTCACACCGTCTTCATCTTGTACTAGCCAAGCGCTAAATAAAATGCCTATTCGTACCTCGAGCTTCGTAATATGATTGGAAATTTTCCTCACCTTCATAACTTGCTACCTCCTCAAAATGTAGGATTTGAATAAATAAGGTGAAAAGATCCATGCTAAGAATTAGCTGGGCTATTCATATTGCTGTACATTTCATTGAATAACTGATTGAGCATTTGCTGATTTTTCTTAAATTGGCCTTTCTCCATTAAATCTGTAACCAGCTCTAACGCCTTAAGCGCTGACTGATAAAATAAAACCTGCTGTCTAATGTAATCCATTTTCACGGTGAACATGGACTGTGAGCCTGAGCCACACTCTGTGGAGACTGAGCTTTGCTGCAGCTGCAGCATCGATTTTATTTCTTGCAAGGAAAACCCTAATTTCTTAAGCACGATAATGAACCTCATCGATTGCTCGCAGCCCTCGTCATAATCACGATATCCATTCTCCAAGCGAAGCGGCTGAAGTAAACCTTCGTCCTCATAATATCTAGCTGTATCTCCAGAAATCCCATACTTCTCAGTAAATTGCTTGATTCGCATCTATGATTCCTCCAGGTAAAATACAGTATAAGCATTCGCTGTTTATTGTTAACTATTCATGACCTTATGCAACTAGCGTATCATTGGAGTTTACTCCAAGGTCAAGCATTAAAATACGTTATTACAGAGTGGAGGATACCATGTACAGTGGAAAAGAGGAATAAAAAATGGACATCCGTTTTATGAAAACGAGATGTCCGTTTTTTATGTCCATTACTCCTGATTCAAAGCTTTTATATACCACGCATTCATCGCAGAATGCTCTGAACCTGGCAATGGTTCTTGTAAAAGGGTAAAGCCATATTTTTCATATAATTTGCATGCAGCTGTTAATTCATGCTGTGTTTCTAAATAGCATTTTGTATAGTGTTCCGAGGCAAACGACAACGCTGTTTCCATGAGCTTTCTTGAAAGTCCTAAACCTTGTGCTTCTGGGGTTAAGTAAAGCTTCTGCAGTTCACAAACTTGTTCGTGTTCGTTAAACGGTGCAATACCGATACCGCCAACCACTTCATTTTCCATTTCCACTACCCAGTACTTTGCATGGTTTAAGTTATTATAATAGTGATGAAGGTCGTTCAGTTGAGGGTCGAAGTAAGCTGTTCCAGGGATCGCTAAGCCAAGCGATTCTAAAGAATCTTGTATAACTTTTTTGATCTTTGCATTGTCTTCGTTTTTAATTTCTCGGATGTACATATATTTGTCTCCTACATTTAAATGTTAATACCAATTGCTTTTAAATATTGACTTATTCTACATTCAAAAGATACAGTCATGTTAATGCTAAATGTGGACTGAGTCAACTTAAGTAATCGATGGCAGCTGTTGCTCCTCATCTCATTCCTGGATGGATGTCACCATTAAAAGGAAGGGACTCGATTGAAGCGGATCGTAAGCGAGTGCTCGGCATCCCTAACGGCATCTACATGAAGCTGATGATTGACGAGGTCCGATCGGCATTCGAGAACCAGCTTGCAACGCTTATCGGTTTAGTGAGCATAGAGAACGGTATGGCGAAGCGGTCCGACAAGCTATCCGACAGGGAGGGACTGTCGACGACGAAGAGCTAGAGCGCTATCGCAAAGGCCAGTTACGCTTGAGGCTTAAACTAGCGGTAGTCCGACAAGCACAAGGGATTGACCTCTGAATCTCACCAGCTCAAGGGGATATAGCTCCGCTTCATGGTGGTCGTTCAGGCTTTTCGGGCATGACAGCGATCTGGACTTACGCAGGATTTCCGACGATTAGTCTCCCCGGAGGTCAAGCGAAAGGGCTACCTTTTGGATTCCAATGCATTGCCGATTTCGGACAGGACGAAATCTTGTTGCACTATGCTGAGCGAATAGCGGGATTGTTAAACTAACCTGGAGGGGAATTAAATTGGAATTAACATACAAGGAATATTTAATAAGCGATGATAAATCAAAAGTTAATGTCCAGACGGTTATAGATTTTTTGTCTACTAGCTACTGGGCTAGTCGAAGACCGATCGAGAAAATCAAAAAATCTATTCAAAACTCAATTTGTTATGGTGTATATCATGATGACCAAATGATTGGTTTTGCAAGAATAATTACCGATGGAGCTACCATGTATTATTTGTGCGACGTATTTGTATTGGAAAAGTATCGTGGGCAAGGTATTTCAAAAAAACTGGTCGAGGTTATAACCAACGCTCCAGAATTTGAATGGATGACTGGTATTTTGGGGACGCAAGACGCACATGGATTGTACGAACAATTTGGGTTTGGTAAGGAATCAGAGCGTTTTATGAAAAGATTGCCACAGCCACGAACGAAGTTCTAACTTTGGATTGAGCTATAGGGTAGACTCGTACTACTCGTTGGAAAGAAATGTTTCACTACACAAGAACATACATTCGCTATCCTTAAAATAGGTACATGATAGTAGCAAGCTAGTTGTATATCGCCAGCTAATACGAGAACCGGATCCTTGTGAGGGTCCGGCTTTTTCATATGAAAACAGGCGCTAAATAAGCATCATATACAAGAGCCAGTCATCAAGGTAAAATATCCCTAAATGGGGGGTTAATGATGAAAGCTTATATACAGGCAAACAAAAGTGGCGAGTTCTACAATGTAAATGCATTTATTGCTTATGAAGGTTTCAATTCGTTAGGATGGGAGATCGTTAAGTTCTATGATTCAAATGAAATTAATGAAAATAATCCAGAAGATATCGTGGTTGGCGGAATCGGTAATGTGAGAAAACGTCTCGAATTGTTAGGTATAGAAAGAAGTCAAGGAGAGATCGATTATCCGAATTCCTTATCTAATTATTTTGGTAGAAAAATATGGACGACAACTATTCAACAACTTTTCGAGAATAAACAAGATTGGAATGTATTTGTGAAACCGAAAGATATAACGAAAAAGTTCGCTGGAAAGGTTGTTAAAGAATACAAAGATTTCATAGGTTTGATTGAACAAAATGAAGATACGAATATTTGGTGTTCAGAGATTGTTGATTTTGTAACGGAATGGCGTTGTTTTATACGGTATGGTGAAATACTTGATATCAGACATTATAAAGGTGCATGGGATTCAAAATTAGATTTAAGTGTTATAGAAAATGCTGTTAAGGATTTTATTGATGCGCCAGTTGCATATGGTTTGGATTTTGGAATTGATCGAGAAGGTAATATGAAGTTGGTGGAGATTAATGACGGTCATTCACTAGGGAGCTATGGAATCAACTCAGTAAACTATGCGAAATTTCTTTCAGCTAGATGGTCAGAATTAACTGGGACTACAGACTACTTAAGAACTTTATAGAATAAAGGTGAATGTCTGACTGCCTACCGCATCCGGTGACACGTGACATTATGGACCACGAAGCATAAAGGCCGCCGATTTATCCGTTAGCAGGAAACCAACCTAAGGACGAAGAGTGTAGGGGAACGGTGAATTAATATCGATCTCTTTTGGCCAGAGTAACACATCCGCTTCACCTACAATATGATGAGTCTAGAAATCTAAAGAGGTGAGCCAATGGCAGTCGTAAAAGCCAGGAAACAGGACATTGATATGTTGGCAAGGTTGCTACGAGCTGAAGCTGAGACCGAAGGCGAAATGGGCATGCTCCTTGTTGGAAATGTTGGCATTAACCGAATAAGAGGGAATTGCTCCGACTTTAAAGAACTTCGGACAATTCCCCAAATGATCAATCAGCCGCATGCGTTCGAAGCGTTGCAGCATAGCTTGTACTATCAAAACGCAAGAGAGAGGGAACGCCGTCTGGCGCAACGGTCTGTGAATGGCGAACGGAATTGGCCAGCCAAATTCTCCTTATGGTATTTCCGTCCAGGGTCGTTCGAAAATCCGGGACCATGCCCGCCAACTTGGTATAATCAGCCGCTCGCTGGACGATGGAAGAAGCACTGTTTTTATGAACCGACCGCGAAAGAATGTGAAAATATTTATAATACGTTATAATTTTATAAACGAAAAGAGCTCTTTAGAATTTTACCTGATGAGAAACGTGAGACAACTAGTCTCGCGTTTTTTGCTGTTCTTTTTCCTTTGCTAATCAAGCTTTACCCGAAAAAACTGGGAATCGGAGTACTTGATCCTTACTTTCAAATGATGTATATTGTTTTTAAATTGACATTACAGTAGGTCTAAAAAAAGGAGGAGCCATGTCACCACGTACCAAAGAACAGAATGAAGCGATTCGGGAAATGCGGATGAACCAAATTATGCAAGCGGCTGCGGAAGTATATTTGGAGAAGGGCATTCAATTGGAAATACGCGATGTTGCGGTCAAGGCAGAGCTCGGCTATGGAACCGTATATCATTACTACAAAAATAAGCTCATGCTTTTGGAAGATTTACTGTGGGATGCCCTGAATCGAACGGAGGCGGCGTTGCTGCCTGCTTTTACGGGGGACGGTGGCAATTTGCTTAAGGCGGAGTCGTTCTCCAAGCTGCTCCTGCAGAAATGCATCCAGGATCCTTCCGTATTTATTTTACTTAAAACGGTTGCGGATAATTTTCATCAGTTCCCAGGGAATCGCTTCACCAAGCTGTTTGGGGAATTTCAGGAACGGATCTATTTGCCGTTTGTGGGAATGATTCGAGAAGGGAGCGGCTCCAAATCACCGGAGAAAACAGCTAATTTAATATTTGGCTCGCTTGTTGGCTGCGCAGCATTGAACATCCACCACGATATGCGAAACGAGCTGGATGCCACAGGAATCGTCGATATGATTTTTTCAGGCATAAAGTCAGAGGAGAATTGAATGAAATGGTCATCCTGAAATCGAGAGCAGAAATTGAAGAAATGAGAAAAGCCGGCCGAATTGTCGCGGCTTTTCATCAAGCAATAGCAGGTATGATCCAGCCGGGCGTCACGACGCTCGATATCGAGTCGTTCGCGTTGCGGTTCCTGAAGGAGAATGGTGCCAAGGCGTATACAATAGGATACAACGGTTATCCGTTTGCAACATGTGCGTCTGTCAACGATGTCATTGCGCATGGTTTTCCGAACGGGAAGCCGCTCAAGGAAGGCGACATCGTCACAATCGACATCGTAGCGGAAGCAGATGGCTGGATCGGCGATTCGGCTTGGTGTTATGAAGTAGGCGTGGTCTCGGAAGAAGCCCGTCATTTGATGCGGGTAACGAAGGAATGTTTATATCTTGGCATCGAAAGAGCTGTTGTCGGAAACCGGATCGGCGATGTGATGCACGCGGTTCAAACACATGCCGAGCAAAACGGATTCTCGGTGGTGCGCGATCTGCTCGGTCATGGCGTAGGAAGGGAGATGCACGAGGAACCTAATTATCCCCACATCGGGAAACCGGGCAAAGGTTTCCGCTTGAAGGAAGGGATGGTTCTTACGATCGAACCGATGATAAATGCCGGAAAAGCATTAATGACGGTTGATGCCGACGGATGGACCGCTAGAACCGCTGACGGCTCGCTTTCCGCGCAGTACGAACATACGATCGCCATTACTGCGGATGGTCCGGTTATATTGACCGCGCAATAGAATTGTTTAAAGGGACGTTAAAATGTTCCGAAAAGCCACCAATGGCGATGTGTTGAAGGTATCAGAAAAGAACGCCTAATGAATTTCGTAAGAATAAAATAGAGCAGACAAAATGATCAGCTGCAATTTATAAAACGATCGGGCAGGATTGTTACAAAATGTCTTACTATCACGTCTTATCTTATAAAACGCCATGGGGGACGTTGATGGTAAAGACAAATAAGAAAATAATGATTATCCTATTTTCTACAGTACTGTGTATAGGTCTTCTGTTCGTTAGACAACTCAGTTTTCCAATAGAACATGAAGAGATAGATAAGGATGAATTAATTAATCATGTTTATATGAGTTTGCAGAACAACTTTTTAAATGAAAACTTCAGTATCTACAGTGATGAGCAATACACGTACGTTCTCTACAGATCCGATTTGAAGCATGGCGATTATATAACGACTTCATTAGATGTTCGTAAAAAGTGGGGGAAATACATCGTAGTGGGTCAGACTTCTTATGCGGCTAATGATAATCTCATTTCATTAGAAAGTATGGTTCGTTTCAACAAGATTTCAAAGGATAAGATCATTACGAAGGAAAAGCAATTTAATTAAAAAGAACAGCTTGCAATTATGGTCTCGATTAATAAATCAGTACCATCATGCAAGCTGTATTTTTTATTATAATAGGTCGCAGAGACGTATAATTAGTATTAATTCAAAGCAACTAGAATCCGACCGAGGGTTCGTGACTGCAAGATATCTTTCAAAGCATCAGGAAGTTCTTGCAGAGTTACTTCTCGGTCCATTAGAGTCTCCAGATGATTAGGTTTCAGATCAGCAGCCATTCGATTCCATGTTTTGGCGCGAGTATCACTGTCGCAGAACACGGAGTCAATACCCAAGAGACTAACTCCACGCAGAATGAAGGGCAATACCGTAGTAGGGAGGGATGCTCCTCCCGTCAAACCGCTTGCAGCTACAGCACCTCGGTAAGCAACCTGACTCAGAATTGCGGCAAGCGTAGCTCCTCCAACCGAATCGACAGCAGCTTGCCATAATTGTTTGTTTAATGGCTTATCAGACTGCCCTAATACATCTTCGCGGGAGAGGATTTCCTCGGCACCTAGCTCTTTGAGGTAATCTGCAGCCTTAGCATTTCCAGTACTAGCATTAACAGAATAACCACGTTTGGCTAGCATTGCTATTGCAGCTCCGCCTACTCCGCCAGTAGCTCCCGTCACAAGCACTTTACCTTGCTCAGGAGAAATACCGTTCGCTTCGAGACTTTGAATAGATAAAGCGGCTGTAAATCCAGCAGTTCCCAAAATCATCGCTTCCTTTAAAGTAAGTCCTTCGGGAAGCGGGACAATCCAATTAGCAGGAATACGCGCAAACTGACTGAAGCCCCCAAAATGAGAAACACCAATCTGATAACCGGTAGCGATAACAGGCTGCCCTTTAGTGAAGCGGTCATCGTTAGAGGAGACTACATAACCCGCAAGATCCACTCCTGGAACTAAAGGATAGGATTTGACGATTTTACCATCTGGAATACTGGCTAACCCATCCTTATAGTTGACACTCGAGTATGCTACTTGGATAACGACTTCTCCGGGCGGGAGGTCGTCTAATGTCAAAGGCTGAATATTAACTGAAAAAGAGGTATCCGTCTTATTGACTATGAGTGCCTGAAAAGTGTCTGGGATGTATTGATTCATTTGAGCGGCCTCCAATGCATAAAGATATCAATGTTATACAATATTTATTCTAACTAAACAACTTCCTATCTGTTGAGAGCTTTGTATGTAGTTGTGTAGCATTGTGTCAAGAATTAAGAGAGCAGTTTGCCAGAATGGCAAAATTGCTCTCTTTGCTTTTTAAATGTTGTTGTAAACCAGATAAAATCTTACTTGATTAGAGGCGCCTGAATTAAGGTCGAGAATTTAAATTGATGAACATGACCATCGTTAAAGGTCGTCTGGCCTTTTACAAAATGAACATGCTTTCCTCTTCCGACTCGGATAGCAGGACCTGTCGTTATTTTTTTCAATTTGTGAAAATGATTAAAGAAATCTGTATTGGTCAAGTCAATTTCATGGACATGGCTGTTTCCCTTCGGTATCGCCTGACCAGTAACGCCTGCGAATCGGTGATTATGACGATCATTTCCTTCTTCAGCAAGCTGAGTGCTACCCTGAAACTCATGAACATGTCGCTGTACCTTACACCAAGGCGTTGCTTTTTTGTTAATTATCGCTCTTTTTCTAACCATAATTGGCAAACCTCCTAATGATAGAACTATCATCATGGTATTAAGGAAAGGATCGAACCGTTCTAGGCTACCTCATTGATTTATTCAAGGGGTTAGATAATAGTAGGCAACCGCTGTCAGGAAAAAAAACGCAGCCTGCAAAGTATGGTGATTTAACCATTCTTGCGGCTGCGTTTTTCTATATTCCTGCTGATTGCAGGAGACGATATGACTTAGGTTTACTCTTCATGAGTAGAAAGAATTGGTATTCAAAATGAATGCCGAATTGGTTATTAACCGAAGTTGCCAACTACGCTAAAATTCAAGACAAGGATCAGCGGGAAGGAGAGAGATTAACTGCTTGTGACAAAATGTCAATGCCCTGTCTAATCTGATCTTCAGTAAGGTTAGCATAGCCGAGGATGATTGTAGGACGAGCCGGCTTATGTAGAGCAAAGTAATCCGTGGCCGGATAGATTTGTATACCTCCTGCCAGGCTTGCACGCTGAATGTGTTGAACGTCCAGTTCCGATTCCAATTCAATCATAAGATGAAGACCAGCTTCAGCTCCATGGACTGTCACCCGCTTTCCGAAAGCTTGTTTCAAGACATGTACCAAACATGATCGCCGCGCAGCATAGATCCTGCTCATTTTGTGAATATGTCTAGCATATTTGCCTGTTGTAATGAATTTTGCCAGCGCTTCCTGCTCAAGAACAGGACTTAACCGATCCGTAATCCATTTTACAGCCATAAATGCCGGCTTCAAATAAGGGGGAAGAACGACATAGCCGAGCCGCAATGATGGAAACAGAGATTTGCTGAAGCTGCCGATATGAATGACGTTACCGGCAGGGAGCAGCCCGGCGAGAGAAGATTGTTTATTGCCCTCATAACGAAACTCACTATCGTAATCATCCTCAATGATTAGTGCATGATGGGTGTTTGCCCATTCCAGCAATTGCAGGCGGCGTGCAAGCGACATGGTGACACCAACCGGAAACTGGTGAGATGGGGTAACATAGACCAGCTTGGGCGGCTTTGCTTTCCTCGTCGTGCGTTCATTGATTTGCTCCACACATAGTCCATCGCGATCTACAGGAACGGGAATAACTTCTGCACCGGAATAGGCAAAAAGATCACGCAGCACGATATGCGCCGGATCCTCAATAACGACCTGATCTCCTTCTTGCAGCAGCACCCGGGTTAAAATATCTAGAGCTTGTGTGGCCCCAGTTGTAATTATTATATGGTCCGGGTCGGCATGTAGGGAGCGTGTGTGGCGCAATAAAGCTGCAATTGCTGTTCTCAGTGCAAATGACCCTTCAGCGGCTGCATAGGTCAAGTGTTCGGGGGTGGACTGCCGACAAGCCTCCGTGAGGCATTTCGCCCATTGCCCCATAGGAAATTGATCCCAAGCGGGTATTCCGTGCTTGAAATCAATGATTGGCCGGGGTTGCACACTGGCAGTCGAAGCCCATAAGGGCAGATCAGCTCGCTGCATCAATCCGTGAACCTTGTCGTTAAACTCGCCGTTATAAGTCTCGCAAGCTTTATTGGATGGTGTTGTAATTGGCTTGGGTGGTGCGTTCACGCAAGTTTTGGCACCTTGCTGCGATAGGATAAAACCTTCACTTTGCAACTGGCTGTATGCTTCCAAGACAACGGTTCTGGAAACACCAAGCTGTTCGGCAAGCACTCGCGAAGGGGGGAGCGCAGTCCTGTGCGGAAGCAGGCCTGTAATAATCGCATGCCGCAACTGCTCGTAGATCTGTCTATATAAAGGAACTGAAGCATCGTTATCTATGCGAATCAGAATTTCTGAGATCAAGCGAGTTCACTCCAAACAGCAAAGTTTAGCTACATTTTAGAAATTATATCACAGCTTGTGGAAGAAGGAGGAAATTAGATGCAAATCATGCTAATACTAGCTCATCCCAAGAAGGGGAGCTTTAACCACGCCATCGCAGAGCGAATTCATGATGGTTTGCAGAGGTTGGGGCATTCAGTATGGTACCATGATCTTTATGAAGAAGCGTTTGATGCTGTATACAGGTTCGAGAAGGCAGATCAAGAGGATGTTCTGGTGCAGATGCATCGTGACCAGCTTATAAGCTGTGACGGGCTTATCATTGTGCATCCCAATTGGTGGGGGCAGCCTCCCGCTATATTGAAGGGATGGATCGACAAAGTGCTCGTAGAGGATGTGGCTTACGGCTTCGATCCAGACGATAACGGCAGCGGCGTTCCTGTTGGCCTGCTTCGCGCAAAGCAAGCGCTTATTATTAATACCTCCAACACACCGCTTGAACGCGAACAGACCGTATTTCAAGACCCGCTTGAGATGATATGGAAAAATTGCGTGCTGCATTACTGCGGCATTGAAAATGTGGAGCGGAAAGTATTCCGTGTTATTGCGGACAGCACGTATGAGGATAGAAGGGCATGGTTAGAAGAGGCAGAAAGTATGGTACGGCAGTATTTCGTATAGCAGTGGTACATGCTTGTATATTGTCTCAGGCTCAGAGAAACAATGAAAAAGCCCTTCGTCTAAAAAAGACGAGGGGCTTTTAAAACCCCATGATTCATCTTAGCGTTAATTTGACATTATATTTGGATCCATTTTTATATCATTAGTTCATCTTTCCTTCCAGTAATTTAATCGTATTCCCATAAAGCTGTAGAGCATTTTCTCTGTCGAATGTTTTCTTCGTTAGACTGACTTCTTTTCGCTGAATATAAGCCGTCAAATGATTCTTTGGAGGATTGTCCATCAATTCTATAATCGGAAGGACGGCTTTATCGACCGGTTTACCGACGATTTTGACAAGTTGCTTCGCGAAAAACCTAGCGACTGGATTTTTAATGGCATTCATCATACCATCAGTCGCTACAGCCCAAGGATTGAAGAGAACGTACTTGATCTTTTTAACCGTATCTTTGTTCGTAAAAGCAACACCAAGCAAATCATTTAACCGGCTGCCATGAAATCCGGCTTTAGAGCCGTTATAATTATTTTTGTTTTGGATATCATTTAGATCAACTGAACCCTTCATGCCTGGTGCACAAACGTTAACAATAACGGGCGATTCAGCTTTTTCTAATACTTCTTTCAGTCCGAAACTAAGAATAAATCTGCTTAAATAGGCCAACGCGAAGTTAAATTCAAATCCTTCTTGCGTTTGCGTATATTCTTTTTTAATCGTGTGACTGGTTGCAGAGAACACGACCATATCGAGGGATTCAACCTTGTTCTTTATTTCCTCAATCATACGCAGGTTCTCTTTAACTAAACTCAAATTCGCTTGAAGAAATATCGTTCGATCTTCTGCTCCTAATTGTTTCGCTTCGTTTAAGAATAGCTTGCCTTTAGCTATTGAACTGCCTACAACCATTACTCGATAGCCCTTTTTTAAATAATGAGAAGCTACCCCTTTCCCGATTCCATCTGTTCCGCCTGTAACCAGTATTGTTTTCATTATCTTTACCTCCCAGTCTATTTTGTTGTAGGCCGATCTATAATCCTTCATGAACTCCTTAAATGTGATATATTAAATAAACGTGTGTTGCTTTAACGAATATACAACCAATAGGTGAGTGGAACAACCAACAATAAGACGGGGATGTCGCTATAGCAACATTAATGAAAAATTGTCGAGCTGGGCTGAACAGGCGAATGAAGAGGTGAATGAAGTGGGGACAAAAGTCAGAAATCTAAGGATGACTCGAACAAAGCAGTCTTTGATTGATGCTTTTATTAAACTAATAAATGAAAAGGACTTTGATAAAATAACAATTGCGGATCTAACAGAAGGGGCTCAAGTGAATCGAGCTACTTTCTATGCGCACTTTAATGATAAATATGATTATTGGACTATCTCGTAGGAGATACGGTCTCGACTGCTATCTTAAATCGAACGAAAGGCAAAGTGGCATTCAATCAAGAGAGCCTTATTCAACTTGTCTTGGCAATATGCGATTTCTATCAACAGCCAAATGTCGATTGCCGCATAAGCTATATAACCTTGGTTGTGCCGCAATTGCAAGACAGAGCTATCTCGGAATTAAAAGCTTATTTGTTGAAAGCCTTACACTCTCATTGTTCTGAAGATGAAGTAGTTCTTTACTCAGCTATCATTGCTCAGATGATTCATGAAGGTGCATCTCAATGGGCTTCTGGGAATACAGCTTTAGACAAAGAGGGTATTGCCAAGAAGGTTGCCTTATTCGTTCTTAATGGTTTTCATTATTTGATTTTGGAGTAAGAGGTGATCGTTTATATGGGTAACACGATTTGGTTATCTGACAATTACGATGAAAACATTGTTGAGTCACTCTCTATGTCCAATACAGCCACTAGTGTTCTTTTAGAAGTACTGGCACTAAGTGGTTCTGACTTAGCGGTAACAGAAAGAGAGAAAGAATTTATTGTTTGGTTGAATCAACGGGATCAATCCGTTGTAGGTATTGGGACTGTAGGATTTAGCATTAGTGAGATGCCTTGGATGAAAAGAGATTTTAACGAATTAAAAAGATTTTTGTTGTCTGTGATTGATGGTGCAATAAACAAACACAGATGGGAACAATTAAATTACATCCCAAATGAGGACATAGTAGTAAGGAATTTAAATCATATGCGTTTATTAATAAACAATTTTAAAGAAGAATTTGTAGATGAAAGCCATTATATTTATTGGTCGACATAGACGAGTTAGATGAGGAACCTACAATTCCGTATGGTTTCCCTCAATGTTCTAAGCATAAAGTTATTCTATCTTGCCATGGTTGCTTATTTTGTAATAACGATAGGTAGCGGTCCGATAAATTTTTCTTATTTTGGAATCTTCTATTGATTTATTACAAAGGGTTATGCTTAACTGGAAGAGTGAATTGTATTTTTGCTTTTCTGCGATGGGAGAGGTTTTAAATGACTGCTTATATGGTATTGGTGGTTTTAACTTAACCGAATATCGGGCATAGTAATTTCCAATCTGTGATTATAGCTTGGAATGAGAGAAAACGGGAATATCACCCGTATATTTCGCTGTGCCGTAAACAGTAACCTTTCGTGAATACTGCTGTTAGCGGGATACGATGAAGTTCGTATCCCTTTTTGATTATAAGCCAACTTTTTGGCTTTTCGCCGCGAAACAGCAGCTTCTTAGGAGGCTGCTTGTTCGCGGTATTTTTATGTCTAAACGATGTTAAAAAAACGATTGGGGGACTTCATATTGAGAGAAATAAAAGCAGAAACTCTGATACAGGTTTTAAGTAAAATGGTGGGTACAACAATAATCTTCGTCGATTCTCAAACCGAACAATTACATGGCGGTACAGTGGGTGATGTGCAGCTTGTAACGGGCACTGCCCAAACCACTGACGGCGGGAAATTACCCTTTAAAATCGTTTCTAAAGTGCAGAAGAAATTCGAACGCTACGGCGATCCCGATTCATGGCGTAGGGAATATGATCTTTATAAGTCCAATTTCGGCGCTCTGTTCTCCGAATCATTCCGTTGGCCTGAATGTTATCACGTCGAGATGAATGAAGAAGAAAACGAAATACAGATTTGGATGGAATACATGGACGGGGGCATATCGGGTTTAGACTTGACTGGTGATATGTATGAACGCGCAGCCGAGGAATTAGGAAGGTTCCAAGGCAAGTTGTATGCCGAGCAGCCGGCTTTTTTACAAAACCTGACCAACCTGAGCAAAGTGGAGTATATGAAGAATTTCTATCTTCATTATCGGTCATGGAACAGAGTATACGATTACATTCGCTCCGATGATTGCGAAATTCCGAAACACATATGTAAAATGCTTATCGACATTGATGAAAGTGCAGACGAAATATTCAACCGTGTTGAAAAGCTGCCCATCGTGCTGTGCCACAGGGATTTTTGGGTGGCAAACCTATTCTATTCAGATGGTAAAATCATTGCCATCGATTGGGATACCGCGGGGTGGGGCTATTTAGGTGAAGATTTGGCAAGTCTTATCGCGGACGAAGCCGATATTGAACACATGGTAGAATACTACCGTAGATGTATCCCGGCGTATCACAAGGGCTTTTCGGAATATGCTGATATTTCACACATAACGGATAACTGCGTTTATGAGATGATTCTTCTAATGTTCGGATACAGGCTTGTAGAGTGGTATATGGACGGAGGATCGGGTAACAAACTCCAAGAAACGGATGATGAAAGAACGTTGCACATTCAAACCTTGCAAAAAATCTATGAGTTGAGGAATGAACAATGATTCCTCTGACAAAAATGTCGAGGGACAAGAACATACAATGTTTAAAGTCGCATAGTTGCGGCTTTTTTTTGTTTTAACGATATATTTTCTCGAATCAAACATGAAAACCTAGCAGAAAACCCTCTTTATTACTTGGCATAAAAACACTGTATTCGGCATTCCACTATTGCTATGGATGATCGGGAGCACTCGAAAGCGGTGGAAAAAATCCGACGAGCTGTAATTTCGCGAGAAAAATCACTCTCCAATTCGATATTTTGCATAAAGGATGGTCAATTGTCCAAACCTATAACGAAATTAACTTCCAACAGGAAAATGAGGAATGTTACTTAATGACAAACAACTACGATAAAGGAATTACGGGCTTATTATTGGTTGACCCCTATAATGATTTCTTATCTCCGGAAGGTAAAGCTTATCCTCGTCACAAAGAAATATCGGAATCCGTAAACCTGCTCGAACATCTAAAAACGATTGTTGATAGGATTCGAACAGTCGGTATCCGTGTTTTTTATGTTCCCCATCACCGATCTGAACCGGATGATTTCGATACTTGGTTGTATCCAAATCCTAATCAAGTCAGAGCCAAAAAATCACAAATATTTGCAAAAGGTACTTGGGGCGGGGAATTCCATCCCGATTTTCAACCTCAAAAGGGCGACGTGATTATCAAAGAGCATTGGTCTAGCAGCGGATTTGCGAACACGGACTTGGATCATCAACTGAAAATGCATGGCTTACAAAAGATAATTGTTATTGGTTTGTTAGCCAATACTTGCATCGAAGCGACCGCACGCTTCGGCTCGGAGCTGGGTTACCATGTTACTCTGGTTAAAGATGCCACAGCCGCTTATAGTAAAGAGGCTATGCACTCGGCGCATGACGTTAATGGGCCTACGTTTGCTCACGCTATATTAACAACGGAAGAACTTCTCGCTCAACTGTAAACGAGTTAACGGTGAAAACATCACTATAAAGTGGAGGCTTATTTATGTCCAAGATGCGCGAAGACCTAACTCTCGCAAAATCGAGCTTTAGTCACATCATCGATGTTCCGGTGGAAAAAGTCGATATCGGACAATGGATGTTTTCGCTTTCCGAGGCCGAATATCAACGTTGCTGTCCCCCGGACCATATTGCCGTAGGAACAACCACGACGGAAGACGGACGACCAATGTCGATAAACGTGGAAAAAATCGGCACCAGTCTCTCAATCCAGCATTATGTCGGAGAGATCGTCGAAAAGCATAAATGCCGGATGGTCTCTACAACTGATATCTTTATTACGAACGAACAGCGAACTCAAATGAAAGTGATTTGGGAGCTAAGCGTAAAACCCGTAAACGCCGATCAAACCGAATTTACGAATTTCGTGGTGACCCACCCATCGGAACATTTATTGAGTATTTTTGAGAATCAGGGACTTACCTTTGAGCAGGCGTCCGCGTCCCGACAAAAAATATCGGAAGATCATAACAGACGAGAGGCGCCACTTTTCGCAGAAAGCATTGCACGCGCTGCACGTGGGGGCAGTGCATAAGATATTAGGAGTTTAGAATCATAAGAGGATCGTAAAAAGACTGTCATCTAACTCTGATCAGGGGTAATGAGAACAGTCTTTTTGCACGTTCACATACCTTCACTCATCATCAAGTGAGGAAAATTTATGTTATAATCGTCATGATAATGAAATTATGCCTTGATGAAGGGAAGGAAAACCTCAATGCAACAAGATGAGAAATTCATAAAAGGAGGCCCTCTTTCCTGGAAGCTCTTTTTCGGGCTCAAGCTCATATTGGGCTTGCTCGTCTCCAGTGTTTTTTATTTCGAGACGTCAATTGAGGCCTTTTGGCGATTTAGCTTTCTCGTATTTTCGGTTGCAGTATTCCTACTCGTTAATCTGTTCTATTCCAGAGCAGAGAAGCGAAAAAAATGGCTGTTTCACCTGCTAATCCTGGATTTTCTGGTATCCGCAGCTTATGGTTACATTTTTATCGGCGGACATTTCCCGAATCAACTGTTTGTCGGGATCACGGCATTGGCAATTCTCATGTTTTTTAATAATTTCCGCATGCTTATTATCACTTGTATTTTTTTGCTGATCCTCTACCTGGTAACGATGGGCAGTGTAGATTGGTATTTGTATAAGCAGTTTGACAGCATGAGCTACTTCATTACCTGCTCATTCATTATATTCGCGGGCATTGTCAGCACGCTGATCCATTTCTATCAGAAGGCGCGCAAGGATACACTCAATTTATACGAACAGTTGATGGAGTCTCATGAGCGCCTTCAGGAGTATGCAATCAAAGCAGAAGAATGGGCAGCCTCTAGGGAGCGTGTACGGATTTCCCGCGATATTCATGATACGGTCGGCCATACGTTGACGAGCCTAATTGTGCAAATGCAGGCTGCGCGCAAGCTGAGCCATATAGATGCCGAGCGAAGCGAGAGTGTTTATCTGGAATGCGAGGATTTGGTACGCTCTGCTCTTCAAGAGGTCCGTCTTGCAGTACGGACGATTAGGGATGAACCCGTCCAATCGATGTTTTTGCATGAAAGTTTGGATAAGCTATCGGCGGAATTCACGAAATTTGCGCAGGTTGCGACCCGTTTTGAGGTCGAAGGCAGCGCTGTGCCGCTGCCGGGCGAGCTTCAGCTTGCTGCATACCGCATCGTACAGGAATCGCTCACGAATGCCAAGAAGCACGCCGATGCAGAACATGCACGCATTCAGATTGTTTATTCGGAAGGCGGTTTCTCGCTGTGCGTCAGTAACGATGGTGACGTGCCAGATGCAATTAAGCCGGGCTTCGGATTATTGAATCTGCAAGAGAGGGTAAAGGAATGGAATGGCCGAGTATCCTTCGGGAAGGATGACCTTATGCGGTTTGCGGTACAGGCGAACATTCCTTATCCAAATACAGAAACGGGGGTAGCGCTCTATGAGAGTCCTGGTAGTTGACGATCAGCGGCTCATGCGGGAGGGTCTGGCGACCATCCTCAATTTAGAGCCTGGTATGGAAGTGGTTGGAACGGCCGTCGACGGACGAGATGCGTATGCTAAAGTAACAGAACTGCGGCCGGATGTTGTTTTAATGGATATTCGTATGCCAGGCATGGACGGAGTGGAAGGCGCTGAACTGATTCTCAGACATTTCCCCGAGACGAAAGTATTGATTTTAACCACATTCGATGACGCCGAGCTTATTCTACAAGTATTGGAGAAGGGTGTACACGGCTACTTACTGAAGGATATGCCTTCCGAGGCTATCGTCAGCGCCATTCAGACAGTATACAATGGAGGGTCAGTACTTCAGCCTGATATTACGGCCATGCTACTGAAGGAATTGAAGAAGATGCCGGCAGCCCCGTCCATGCAGACCCCACTGCAGAATGCGAATGACGATAAAACGCTTGGAAGTCTGACAGATCGGGAAAAGGAGATTCTGGCTTTATTGGGACATGGCCTGAATAATAAGGAAATTGCCGACCAGCTGTTTATTTCAGAAGGGACGGTCAAAAACCATGTATCCAGTCTGATGGCAAAGCTCGGGCTACGCGACCGAACGCAGGCGGCGGTATTCTCGGTCCGTCACTTTAAGTAACCGGATAGCATGACTTTTGGCAGGGGGATGAAAATTCTCCTGTCAGATCGTTAAAAAAACAGGTAAGATTGCATGAAATTCATGACAACCCGCACATTTGTTGCGGGTTTTTTCTTGTTAAAATTCAGAATAAGAAATGTGAGGGAAGATATCCCTGATCCCAAACCGATCTAATCCTTTCTAGAAAAGACTAAAGTAGTATTTGTTTCAAATCGCCCAATTATAAGGAGGTAGCTGAATTGAAATTCAAAAATCCTCGATATTTCTTATTACCTGTTGCTCTTGCTGTTGTCATGGTCTATTACTTCTTCAATGCACCTATAAAACCCACAATGATGATGGAGGGACATAAATCTATGAATATCGCTCATGCGGGTTCCGCAGCAACATATGAAACCGCAGTTTTTGCAGGAGGCTGTTTCTGGCAGTTCCAGCCTTACTTTGAGGACCTTAATGGCGTCCTGAACGTGTCGACTGGTTATACCGGTGGGCATACCCTGAATCCGACCTATAATGAAGTGTCCTCAGGAGATACCGGACATCTCGAATCTATAGAAATCCGATATGATCCGAGCCAGATCTCGTATGACAAGCTGCTCCAGGTGTTCTGGCGCAGCATTGACCCTACAAATGCAAACGGCCAGTTTGACAACATCGGCCCCCAGTATCACACAGCTGTGTTCTACAAAAGCAAGGAGCAAAAAGCCGTCGCTGAAGCTTCTAGATATGCACTTGCTGCCTCCGGAAAATTCGACAAGTCGATTGTAACCGAGGTTGTCGCTGCAACAAAATTCTACCTGGCGGAAGACGAGCATCAGGACTACTATAAGAAAAAACCATTCCTTTTCAAGCTTGCCCAGATCGTTTCGGGGAGGGATGCCTTTTTGAAGCGTACCTGGGGAACTGACCAGGCAATAACTGTAGCAAATCCAGTGGACAACGAAAAGGTCTTCAACAAAGCGGAGAGGCTGAAATCATTGACTCCTCTTCAATACGATGTGACTCAGAAAAACGCAGATGAGCCTCCGTTCAAGAATGAATATTGGGCTAATGAGCAAGAAGGTATATACGTGGACATTGTTTCCGGTGAGCCGCTGTTCAGCTCCAAAGACAAATTCGATGCCGGAACAGGTTGGCCTAGCTTCACACAGCCGTTAGACAAGGAGCACGTTGTGCTTAAAGAAAAAGGCAGCTTGTTCTGGACGATAACTCAGGTCAGAAGTCGAGATGCCAATTCCTTCTTAGGTGATTTGTTTGAGGATGGTCCTGGGCCTACAGGGCTTAGATATTGCATCAACTCGGCAGCTTTAAAGTTCATTCCGAAAGATGAACTTGAAGCCAATGGCTACGGCGTGTATACCGTACAATTTGACTAACAGAGACAAATGAGGGTGACCACAACACAGGTTAACTATTATGAGGAGGCATAAAACATGAGAACAGATTTTATTTTCGATATTTTAAAGAATCGTCACAATCAATTCGTAGAGTTGGTTGCTCAATGTCCGGAGGACAAGCGTAATCTTGTACCGAAAGGCTTCAAGAACAGCATTCATTGGCATGTTGGTCATGTGCTTACTGTGACAGAATTCCATGTATTCGGCCTTTCGGAATTCGCACTGAATAAGACGCTTCCTGCAATTTACCAGTATTTTTTCGCTTATGGAACGAAGCCTGCCGACTGGGAAGGCGAACCGCCTGCATGGGAAATACTGATTGACCAATTAAGGAAGCAGCCAGATGAAATTCGAATACTGCTGGAGAACAAGTTGGACGCACGGGTAAAGGATAACTTTTTGAAAGCCGAGACGTTTGGCGAACTGATTCTATCCACGGTATTGCATGCGACCGATCACATTGGTTTTGTTACTGCCATGCTGAAGACATTGAAATAAACTTCTTATTATAATCCATGCCAGCAGTTCAAAGGGGACTTTGGACTGCTGTTTTTGATCATCCATATGAGGCAAGGTCTATAAGGGACTTTACGGGGGATAACTACATGAAAATACTAACAAAACCAAAGACAAGACAATGGCGATTCACTATCCGGAATAAATTGCTTGTCATCTCATTCGCAATCCTGATCATTCCGGCATTGCTTGTAGGAAGCATAAGCATCTGGGTTTCAGCACGTGAAAGTGACGTGCAGACAGAGACTAATCTTCGAAACACGGTTCATATGGCTGCGGAACTTATCGTTTCGCTCGATTATGCTGTAAAAAAAGGAACATTACGCCAGGAAGAGGCACAGGAGAAGATGAAGCAATTGCTTCTTGGACCCATACAGCCGGACGGTACACGTACAATCAACACAAGTATAGATATTGGCAAGCACGGGTATTTTTTTATTTTAAACGACCAGGGTGATTTGATTGCCCATCCGACACAGGAAGGGGAGAGTTTCTGGGACAAGCAGACAATTGACGGGTTTTATCATATCCGGGATATGCTACAGAAGGCGCAGAAGCCGGGTGGTGGAGTTACCGTATACAGGTGGCCGCTGCCAGACTCGAAGGCAAACGCGATGAAAATAGCCTATTCGCTGAGGGAACCAAACTGGGGATGGACAATTGTAGCTGGTTCATATATCAAGGATTATAACGCAGGGCAGCAGCATATTGTACAAGGTACTGTATATACGCTGCTCAGCTCTATTGCAGTCGGCGGTATTATCGTTATCCTGTTTGCGATGCGGCTTACTAGACCGATTATCCAGTTGACACAGCAAGCCAAACAGGTTGCCTCGGGCGACTTGTCACAGAAAGTGAATGCCATACATAGCCGGGATGAAATTGGTGACCTGTATGCCTCCTTCCAGATCATGCACAGCCGATTAAGAGAGCTCACGCAGGGGCTGCTGTCCCATGCTGATGCCCTGTCATCCGCCTCTAGTGATTTGTCCGCAACCTTCGGGGAGACGACAGCGGCCACAGACCGAATTTCCGCATCCGCACAAGAAGTGGCCTTCAGTAATGAAACGCAAAAAAGTAGTCTGCAAGAAAGCACCTATGCTATGGAGGAACTGTCAGCCAGCGCACATCGCATCGCATCCACCTCATCGACAGCCTTTGAGGCTTCACAGGCTACCTTAAGCCATGCCGAGAACGGAAACAGGATGATCGCACAGTCAGCAGAGCAAATGCTTGCCGTATCTACAACGGTGGGAGACCTCTCACTGATCGTCAATCAGTTGAACGAGCGGTCGCATCAGATTGGCGAGATCATTGAGGCGATGACGACCATTTCGTCGCAAACCAATCTGCTGGCGTTGAATGCAGCGATCGAGGCTGCACGGGCTGGTGAGGAGGGAAAAGGTTTTGCAGTTGTTGCGGATGAGATCAGGAAGCTGGCGGAGCGCTCTAGGAAATCTGCAATGGAGGTTACTGAGATGATTCAGACAATTCTCGCCGATATTAATAAAGCTGCCACTGCTATGGAGCAAGGCGAGCGAGAGGTTCAGGCTGGCGTTGATTCCATCCAGCGCTCCGGAGAGGCATTTCAAAGAATTCTGCTCGCAACACGCAGTGCTGCGTATCACGTACAGGAGACCTCTGCTGCGGCTGAACAAATTTCCGCAAGCTCCCAAGAGTTCAATGCTTCCCTGCAGGAGATCGACCACATGGCTATTCGTTCCAACGATCTGGCACAAGCGATATCCAGCGCCACAGCTGGCCAGCTCGCAGCTATGGAAGAAATCTCCGCATCAGCGGACTCGATGAGTCGGATATCCGATGAAATGCTTCTGCTCGTGAAGCGGTTCAAGCTGTAGGGTAGCAACTGAGAGGAACTTGATTTAAAGCTGGTACGAGTATTAAGAAATGTAATTTAGCAATTTAAAAAGTAAAGCTGCCGGTCCAAGTTGAGCCGGCAGCTTTATCGCGTTGTATGAGCTAAAAAGTCATCCTGTTTTAGACTCTTTGAATTCCGTTATTTTTCAAAAAGCTAAGCATTAGCTCTCCAATTTCAAGCGCATGGGTTTCTAATGCAAAGTGCCCTGTATCTAATAAATGAATCTCCGCTGCGGGTAAATCCTTTTTAAAAGCTTTGGCACCTTCCGGAATAAATGATACATCATTCTCACCCCATACTGCCAATAAGGGCGGCTGATATTGTTGGAGATACTTTTGAAATTGCAAGTACAATCCTACATTGCTTTGATAATCAAAAATTAAATCTAATTGTTTTTCATCATTTCCTGTTCGTGACATATAAGCAATATCAAGAGTATAGCCATCTGGAGAAACGCTGTTCTCTTTTGTCCCCTGAGTGTATTGATTCATGATCGTGTTTGGGGCAAATGCTGTTCGATAACTTTCTCTTTTTTCGAAAGTAGGGTTATTCCAATATTCTTGTCGTGCTGCCCATTTTTCACCTAATCCTTCATGATAAATGTTTCCGTTTTGGCTTATTATTGCTGTTACACGCTCTGGACGATGCATGGCAATACGAAAGCCAATAGGGGCTCCATAATCAAAGACATATAAAGCATATTTAGTCAGCATGAGCTTATCGATAAAAGACTCAATAATCTCAGTAATATGGTCAAACGTATATTGAAAATCTTCTCTGTCAGGTGATGATGTGTTCCCGAAACCTGGATAATCAGGAGCAATTAAATAATAATCTTCTTCCAAAACGGGTATTAGATCTCTGAACATATGACTAGCAGATGGAAATCCATGAAGCAATAAAATAACTGGTTTATCTGGATTACCAGCTTTACGATAAAACACTTCTAAACCTTCGATCTCTATTGAATGATAAGTCGTCATATTTTTGCCTCCTATTTAACTATGATTAGTCTCCACAGTCCTACCTAAATGGCTTTGCCTTCTATTATGATACATCTTGCTTGTTATCATGCATAATACAGAAATCAGATATCAAATATCTTTATTTCAGATATCTAATCATCAAAGCAATCTTGGACTGAATTTTTTTTCTTACATTAGGCAAAATAAAATCATTAAATTTGACAATATCGAGGTGTTTTAGTGAGTCGTTTTAGTCGTGGCTATTTTAGAAAAAATGAAAAATTGAATAAAACGAAAAGCACTGAACTGGAGGAAGAATTAGAAAGAGAGTTTACTTCGGATATTGATCAGAACGAGAAAATTTTTAAAGAAACGTTTCAGGATTGTTCTGACGTACAATTTCGAAGGGTGGAGGTAAATCACCATAATCATTTTCTAATTGTCTACATAGACAACATAATTGATAAAAAGATGCTTGAAGAGTATGTAATTAAACCAATACTGACAAGCTTAAGAAATGAAAAAGTTGTAAAGGAAGAGGGAGTGCTTACAAGTGAGATGCTCCCTATTTGTGTATCGGACAGTTCAACAAAAGTAACACAGTTGGTTCGTAACGTATTAGAGGGGGAAGTTGCAATTCTAATACCAGGCAACAAAAATGTGATGAGTTACTCAATTCCAGATATACCGAAAAGAAGTCTTGATGAGCCTTCGTCGGAGCCGGTTATACGCGGTCCAAAGGACGGTTTCATTGAACATATTTCTACAAACATCAGTCTGATACGTACCAGACTCAAAACTTCCAAATTAAAAGTAGAATTTATTACTGTAGGAAGGCATTCACAGACTCGAATTGCCATTTCATACTTAAAAGACACTGCTCAAGAAAAATTAGTCGATGAAGTTAGAAAAAGATTGAATTCCATTCAGTTGGACGGAGTACTTGACGCAACCTATATTGAAGAATGTATTGAAGATCAACCGTATTCACCATTCCCCCAAGTTCATAGCACAGAACGTCCAGACGTAGTGGTTGCTGAATTGCTGGAAGGAAAAGTGGCCATTCTTGTTGATACTACTCCATTTGTTCTTGTTGTTCCGATGACTTTTTGGACAGGGCTTCAGGCAAGTGAAGATTATTATACACGTTGGCCAGTCGCTACTTTTGTTCGATTGATTCGTTTCATATTTATTAATTTTGCGATTTTTGCTCCTCCGCTATATGTAGCTATTACGACCTTCCATCAGGAAATGATACCCACGAATCTTGTGCTGAGAATTGCAGCTTCGAGGGAAGAAGTCCCTTTTCCAGCGATGGTTGAAGCTTTATTTATTGAGATCATATTTGAAGCCTTACGAGAAGCTGGAATTCGTTTGCCGAAACAGATCGGTCAAGCTATAAGTATTGTTGGAGGACTAGTAATTGGACAAGCGGCGGTCCAGGCAGGTCTTATATCTGCCCCGGTTGTGATTATAGTCTCCATTACTGGAATTTCAATGTTTACAATTCCTCGATATAGTTTTGCGAATGGGATTCGATTACTTCGTTTTCCAATGTTATTCTTAGCGGGGGCAATGGGTCTCTATGGCATTGTTCTAGGAGTACTAGGTATCGTGTTGCACATGACTTCTCTTCGTTCATTTGGGGTTCTTTATTTTTCTCCAGTCGCTCCACTTAAGTTTCCAGCGATGAAGGATATTTTTATAAGAATACCAGCTTGGGCGAAATTCCGGCGCGTGTAGGAGGAGTAGGAATAAGAGATGAGAACGCCCAAATGGATTGTACTGTTTACTTTCATCATTCTTTGCGGATGTTGGGATCGAACGGAAATCAACGATCTTGCTTTTGTTACAGGTACATCCTTAGACCTGTTGGAAGATGGCACTATGAGCTGTTCCCTTCAAATCGCTATCCCCACAACTACTGAAACAGGGAACAGTACTAAAGATAACGAGAGATTTTTCATCATTTCCGCAGAGGGGAAAAACGGAAATGAGATTCATCAAAAACTTCAAAAAAAGATTTCGCGTACATTGTTTCTCTCACATCGGAGCATTATTTTTATTGGTGAACGTTTAGCAAAGCATGGAATTAAAGACGCACTTGACATTTTTACTCACGATCCTAGGAATCGTTTAAAGACCTACATCATGATTGTAAAAGGAGAAGAAGGGCGGAGTATTTTACAAATAAATTATCCTTTAAAGCAATTAACCATCGAAGCTGTAAAGGAAATAGGATTATCAGGAGAGGATTTGGCAGTTACACTGCGTGATTTTTTTATTTCATCTGTAAGTGAAGGCGTTCATCCTGTTGTAGGGGGAATCGAACCGGATATCCACTCAAAAGGTACAAAAAATCAAAATTTTAATCTGACGGGCGCCGGTGTTTTTAAAGATTATAAATTATTAGGATTCCTGAATGAAAAAGAAGCATTAGGGATGATGTGGCTTACGGACAAGCTGAAATCCGGTAGAATTACAGCAAATTTACCTAAATACAATGGAGAGGTTGGAATGAGATTAATCCATGCAAACCGCAAAATAATAATGCAGACTATGGACGATACTGTGAAATTTAAAGTTCAACTTGAAGGTGAAGGAAGCCTCATTGAAAATACTACGGGATTGAATATAAATGAACCGAAGGACTTGAAGATCGTAAAGAGTGCATTAGAAGATGCGACCAAGAAGCAGGTTCAAAATTCTTTATTCAAGATTCAGAAGAAATATAAAGTGGATAGCATTGGCTTTGGTCGCGAAGTGCATAAGAATAATCCTGAGAAATGGGCTGTATTGAAAAAACAATGGGATGAAAATTTTCCAGAAATAGATATATCGCTTGATGTTAAGTTGGTAATAAAGGGAACAGGAATGGTAAATTCGTTCTTGGAACTGCCAGAGAAGGAGAACGAAAAATGATTATGGTTAAATTAGGAACTGTTGTTATTCTGATGTCGAGTTGGTCGATTTATAAAATACATGGATTTCTAAACCGAAATCAGTTTAAATTGGCTGTTTTATATGGTTGCTTGATGGGGATGTGTATCATTTTATGTGCTCTCCAAATTGCACAAGTAAATATACCTAGCACAGCAACGATTGCAAGAATTATCTTCGAACCCATCGGGAAATTCATTTTAAAGCAATGGAACTAACGTGGTAACTTCCTCCAAAATCTCTTTATCGTATCGATAATCAGAAGCGCAAGAGGTAAGAACAATTGTGTCAAAAGTGAATAGCTTGGATAAGTGTACTTCAAATAATTATTTAGATCAGTGGAGTAGTTTATAAAAACTGAAACTGATCCAAACACGGATAATATAGTTACTGGAAGTACGAAATTTTTGTAATTTTGAACGTTGAAAAGATGACATATACTTAGGCAGATAATAAAGAAGGTCAGAGATATTTTAATAAAACTACCCATAACCCATATAGCTACCGCTAAAGCCTCTACACGTTCAAAACTTCCTTGCAAGCCAATAAATTGAATAACGCTTAACATTGGAAAAGTCAATTTATCGGATAATGGCCCAAAGATCATGATTAAAGGTAAAACAGTCACTGCAAAAAGCGCTGAAATGAGAATTAATCCCAAGAAGGAAGCTTTAATGGATTTTCTTTGTTTCTCTAGATAAGGATAAAGCCAACTTAAAATAAAAAACTGACTTAAATATGCCGCTGGAAATAGGGAACCCTGAAGGATTGGAACCATTCCTTCACTCATAATAGGCCGGAGCAGCTCAGGATCGGATTTAGCGAAGAGGAGCATCACAAGTGGAATCAACAAAAAAAGCATGACTAAAGCAAGGAACTCATTGCTTCTTGCGATAGATCCGAGTCCCATATAAGCGGCTATACCGCATAAAAGTGCCAATGAAAGACTGACAATGATTGAAGGAGTCTTTGGAAGCAAAATGGTACTAATAAATTGGATATGTTGATTAAGAATGATGAAATCAAAGTTAATCCAATAATAAATGAGGTATAACCCCAAGCACCTTCCAAGCCACTTGCCTATAATATGTGAACTGTACTGCATGATAGTTTGATCAGGGTATCGTTTCGACAAAGTTATCATTATCCAAATATTTAATGTTCCGATCAAAAAAGAAGGGAAAATAGTTATCCAAGCATCTTGCTTTGCAATTTCGGAGATCATACTTGGTATAACTAAAATAATTGTAGGAGCTATAAAGGAAAAAAGTAATAAGCTTAATTGACTCGTCGATATTTTTTCCATTGGTTTCATGGGAGTGCTCCTTCAAAAAATATACATCATTTATTCCCACTATTGACCGTTCGTATACCATTTTTGGAAATTAAATCTGATGTTTGACAGGATACCTATTAAAAGATAGAATGCAGACATGAATAAAAATAAAAATACAGCAGAAGTGATTCTAGATACTGCTCAGTCCATTGTGCAGGAACATGGGTTTAACGGTTTCAGCTATGCACACATAGCAAAACAAGTAGGGATACGAACCGCAAGTATCCATTACTATTTCCCTAATAAGGAGGATCTTGGAGAAGCGCTGATTGAGAGGTATCACAGAAATTTTATTTCTTTCATTGCTCAAATTGATGCCGAAACAGGGAATAATCTAGAAAAATTGCGTAAGTTTATACTGCTTTATAGTGACCCAGTCAAACATTATTGTACTTGTATGGGTGTCATGCTTTCCACTGATTTAGCTTCTTTATCAGGTAAAACACAAGAAGGAATAGCACAGTTGTTTTCTAGCAATTTGGAATGGTTAAAACGAGTGTTGGATCAGGGACGGAGTGAAGGTCATTTAAACTTTACTGGTTCTACAGATGTGCTTGCGCATCAATTTCTTGCTTCACTTCAAGGAGCACAGTTATTAGCAAGAAGTTTTCGGGATCAAAATAGGTTTCATATGATTGCTGAGGGACTAATATCCGCTTTAATTTAGATATAAGCGGATATTTTTACACTCATTATCTATCTTTTAATAAATAGAAAAATTCCAAAACAAACTGAATTTATGGTTGACATTTTATCTATTAAAAGATAGAATTTCAACACAAGAACAATGATTCAACGTTCCATATTGGAGCTATCAAGGATACTTGCCTGCTTGTTCTTGAATAAGCAATGTAATATTTTTTTTGAACTTTATCTACCTATTAGTAGATAGATTAAATTCAGAAAAGGAGGTGGGAAGAGGTGCTATACGAGCTGCGAATTTATTATATTCTTCCAGGTAAGATGAAGATTATTCAAGATAGATTCAGAGATCACGTTATCCAGTTATTTATGAATCATAACATGAAAATAACGCATTTTTGGGAAGATTCTGATGATGGGAACAATCGTCTATATTACGTGGTTGAGCATGAAAATATGGAAATGCGTAATCTTAACTATGATCGTTTTCGTAATGATCCTGTATGGATTGAAGTAAAGAGAGTTTCTGAGCTTGATGGAGCTTTAATTGAAAAGCAAGAAAGTATTTTCATGAAAGATGTATCTTTTTTTAAGAATAAATAATTCAAATAACAATGATGAATGGAGCTAATATAATGAAAACTTTAGTAATTGTTGCTCATCCTAATATGGAAGCATCCAACTGGCATAAATCATGGGTGAAGGAATTGCAAAAACATGATGATATTACGATACATGAATTGTATAAAACATATCCGGACGAGAACATTGATATTTCAAAAGAGCAGCAACTAATTGAGTCGCATGACCGGATTATTTTCCAGTATCCGATTTTCTGGTACAGCACGCCGTCACTGTTGAAAAAGTGGTTTGACTCCGTACTGCAATATGGCTGGGCTTTTGGTCCGGAAGGAACAAAGACAGCAGGTAAAGAAATCGGCGTCGCGACTTCGACCTTCGGTACAGCAGAATCGTACCAAGCGACTGGATTCAATCGCTTTACTTTACAAGAAATTTTGCGACCGATGGAAGCATTGGCTCATTTTATTAGTGCCTCGTATCTTCCTCACTATTCAATAAATGACACTTCCGATATTACGGAAGAAAGATTGGTACAAAGCAGTATAGATTACGTTCAGCACATTAAAACGGTAAAGCCGGTTGTGGTTGAATAATGAAAAATTTGATCATAGATGTTTTCATGGATACGATTTGCCCATGGTGTCGCATGGGAACAGCCAGCCTGCGAACTGCTTTGAAACAATTGCCTGAAGGCACTGAGGCAACCATCCGTTGGCATGCTTTTCAGCTTAACCCTGGTATTCGTCCTGAAGGAGAAGATTATCGGGAAGTTATGATTGGTCGTTTAGGCGGTACTGCACAGTTCGAAGCGAGAATGAAGCAGTACAACGATTATGGAGCTCATTTCGGTCTTACATTTAATATGGATACCGTAAAATATACACCCAATACGACACTGTCTCATCAGTTAATTGCTATTACTCCAGAAGAGTTGCAAGAGCAACTGATTGAGAACATGTATACGGCTTACTTTGAAAAAGGCATTAACATTGGTGATGTCAATGAACTTACGGAGATAGGAAAAGCCAGTGGAATTGTTGATGATCCCTCTGAACTCAAAATTCGTCTTTTGAACGGCGAGGGTCTTGAAAAAGTGGAGTCAGGTCAAAGTGACGCTCAAAAGCTAGGAATCAGAGGGGTTCCTTACTTTATGGTAAATAACGAGATCAAGCTATCTGGTTTAAAATCTCCCGATGAATTTATTCAAGTATTTCAAAATATTTAAACTTCAATTAATGGAGCGATGGGCTATGAGTTTTTTAAAAAAACTATTTAATAAGGAGACCTCACAAATGTCTAAAAAAGTGAATTTAGCGGTAATCTACTACAGTTCCAATGGTACAAACTTTCAGTTGGCTCAATGGGCGGCGGAAGGTGGCCGTAAAGCAGGGGCAGATGTGAAAATTCTAAAAGTAGCGGAAACAGCGCCACAGTCCGTAATTGATGGCAGTCCGTCTTGGAAAGCGCATCTTGAAGAAACTAAGAACATTCCAACAGTATCTTTAGCAGACTTGGAATGGGCAGATGCGATCATCTTTAGCATGCCTACTCGATTCGGCAATCTTCCAGCTCAAATGAAGCAATTCCTGGATACAACAGGTGGTCTTTGGGCTCAAGGCAAAACGGTGAATAAAGTTGTAAGTGCAATGACTTCCGCTCAAAATCCGAATGCTGGACAAGAACAAACGATCCTTCAACTGTACACTTCCATGTACCACTGGGGTGCGATTGTTGCAGCTCCAGGATTTACGGACCCCTCTGTATTTGTAGCTGGAGGCAATCCTTATGGTACAAGTGTAACAGTAGATCAAAACGGAGCTATGAAGGAAGACGTACGTGCTGCTGCCGAGCATCAAGCAAAACGCACTGTAACGATTGCGGGATTGGTAGTAAACGGTTTAGGACAATAATAAATAGATAAACATAAAGGAGTGACAACAAAATGACTATTCAAGGAAAAGTATTTGTCATAACTGGTGGAAGCAGCGGTCTTGGGAAGGCTATGGCCATTGAGGTGGTGAAGCAAGGCGCTAATGTGGTTATAAACGGGCGCCGAGAACAAGCACTAGCCGAGGTTGCAAAGGAAATCGATCCTACAGGAAAGCAAGTGCGATTTGTTGGCGGCGATATTGCTGATCCTAAGGTTGCACAACAATTAATCGATGAAAGTGTGACACATTATGGTCGCATCGACACATTGGTAAATAATGCTGGTATCTTTTTGTCCAAGCCATTTACAGAGTACACGGAAGAGGATTTTACTACCTATTTATCCACTAATGTTGTTGGGTTCTTCCATGTTACGCAGCGAGCGGTGACACAAATGTTGAAGCAAGGAACGGGACACATTGTTTCCATCACAACGAGTCTGGTAGATCGGCCATCTTCTGCGGTTCCTTCCGTACTGGCTTCGCTAACAAAGGGCGGCGTGAAAGCAGCTACGAAATCGCTAGCAATTGAATATGCTTCTCGAGGCATTCGAGTAAATGCAGTTTCGCCTGGAGTCATTAAAACACCGATGCACGCCATCGAATCACACGAAGCGCTAGCTAAGCTGCATCCAATGGGTCGGATGGGTGAGGCACATGAAGTTGTGGATGCCGTTTTATTTTTGGATTCGGCTGAGTTTGTAACAGGTGAGACCATTTATGTTGATGGCGGACAGAATGCGGGACGCTAAATATATATTTTAATTGAGAGGAGAAGGATATCGATGCCGATTGTCACCATTCAAGTAACTCGTGAGGGTACTACGCCCGATCGTCAATCTGTCACTGCAGAAGAAAAAGCGGAGCTTATTAAAGGGGTTAGTGAACTTCTGCTTAACGTTCTGAACAAACCGCTAGAATCTACTTTTGTTGTTATCGAAGAGGTTGATACAGATAATTGGGGTTGGGGTGGATTGCCTGCGTTAGAATATCGTCGACAACTTGCAGATAAAAAGAAGGACCTACAGTCGCTATAATGGGTTAATTTCCGAGTACTACATTGTAAAGGAGAGCAGCGAAAATGGAAAAATGGAAAAGAAATTGTACACGGCTACCGTAACAGTAGAAGGCGGAAGGGCAGGCAAAGCGGTATCCAGCGATGGTGCCCTTGATTTGGAACTAAAAGTTCCTCAGGAATTGGGAGGGCCCGGCGGACACGGAAGCAATCCGGAGCAGTTGTTCGCAGCTGGGTTTGCAGCATGCTTTGAAGGCGCGTTGGGCGTTGTTCTGAGACAAAAGAGAATCAAAGCAGAAGGCACAAAAATAACGTCGCGTGTTACGATTGGAAAGGATGTAAATGACAGCTTTGTCTTGTCGGTAAACATGGACATCTCAATTAAGGGCGTAGAAACGAGCGTCGCGAAACAAATCGTCGAGGAAGCCCACGATGTTTGTCCTTATTCCCGAGCAACCCGCGGTAATATTGAAGTCATCACGAACGTGGTGGATTAATTTCTGTGCACGGATTGCTTTATGTCAAAGGAAGTTGAACGAAATGGAGCACACTAGGTTTTTACCGTGTGCTCCATTTTTGATTTAATAATGACCAAAGAAACTAAAGAACAGAGTAAAGCTTGTGAATGGATGAATCAGTTGAGTTTTTGTCAATCGATAAACATGAGCTTGTGAGGTTGACAGAATTATATCCTATAATTAAATAATTGTAGGATATAATTTCGAAGGGATAGGAGGATTACATTTGGCTGAACGCGATGCGGAAGGAAAGGAACTTGATTTAAAGCTGGTGCGCGTATTAAGAAATATGGTAAAAGAGTTGTACGCGAGTTTAGAGCGTGACATTGTAAGTAATGGTCTTAGTATAGATACCTTCCAAATTTTAGAGTTTCTTTATAATAAAGGGCCACAGCCCATTCAAAAAATAAGCGATACCTTCTCGATTCCAAGCGGGAGCATCACCTACGTGGTTGACAAGCTTGAAAAGAAGGGGCTAGTGGAACGAGTCCCAATCCCGGATGACCGGCGAAAAACGAATGTGGCTTTAACTGCTGAAGGCCGAAACAACTTTGATCAGATTTTCCCCAAGCATGCCCAATTGATCTCAGACAATTTATCTTTCGCGACAGATGAAGAGAAATTCGAACTGATACAAGTGTTGAAGAAAATCGGGTATGGCATCAAACATCGTGAAGGCAATACCAAATAGGAGGAATTAATCATGGAAATAGGTATAGATACATTTGTCGAAACAACTCCGGATGTTGTAACAGGCGAAACAATCAGTCATGCACAGCGTTTGCGTGAGGTTGTTGAAGAAATCGTTCTTGCTGACCAGGTGGGGCTCGATGTATTTGGGGTTGGCGAGCATCATCGGAAAGAGTTCGGTGATTCCGCGACAGCCGTCATTCTGGCGGCTGCAGCGTCGATGACTAAAAAGATTCGTCTAACCAGCTCGGTTACAGTGCTTTCTGCGGCAGATCCTGTGCGTTTGTTCCAGCAATTTGCCACGCTTGATGGCATTTCGAATGGTCGTGCTGAGATTATTGCGGGTCGAGGCTCTATGGTCGATGCGTTCCCCTTGTTCGGGTATGATTTAAAAGATTATGATGAACTGTTTGAGGAGAAATTGGAACTTTTATTGAAATTAAGGGAGTCAGAGAAAGTTACCTGGAAAGGTGGATTTCGGCCTGCCTTTACAAATTTAGGCGTGTATCCACGTCCCGTTCAGCACCAATTACCTGTATGGCTTGGAAGTGGAGGAAATCCGGATTCAGTTATACGAGCAGGGCAGCTGGGACTGCCGCTTGTACTCGCCATTATTGGCGGGAGTCCTTTGAACTTTGCGCCGCTCGTTCCGCTTTATAAGAAGGCAGCTGCTCGTGCCGGGCATGATGTATCAAAATTGAAAATAGCCGTTCACTCACTCGGGTTTGTTGCAGAGAGTACCCCACTTGCTGTAGAGAAGTATTTTCCGCCTACCCAAGCATCATTTAACTATTTCGGCAAAGAACGTGGTTGGGGACAATATACTCAATCCCAATTCGATGCTTCACGTACCCTGGAAGGTGCTCTATATGTTGGTGATCCTGAAACGGTTGCCAATAAAATCATTTTTATGCGCAAGCAGTTAGGCTTCACACGATTTTTCTTGCACTTGCCGGTTGGCACCATGCCACATGAGGATGTTATGAAAGCCATTGAGTTGTTAGGGAAAGAAGTAGCGCCACGAGTTCGAGATGAAATTGCAAGATGGGAAGCAAATAATGTGAGCTAACAGAAGACATCTAACTAACCAGACCAGGGGTCGATCATTTTCATTGTTACACTCATTTAAGAACGGTCGTTCAAATTAGTTCTTGACCGACCGTTCTTAATGTGCTAAATTTGCTATACAAGTTTAAGAACGGTCGTTCAAATATGTTTACGACCGATCGTTCCAGATAAGAGACATGCTCTTTGAAAGGAGGGATACGAGTGGTCAGAACAAAGGAGTTTGATGAAAATGAAGTTTTGTTTAAAGGCATGAGGTTATTCTGGGACCAGGGATATGAGAAGACTTCTATGCAGGAACTAGTTTCACACATGGGGATTCATAAAGGGAGCATGTATGATACCTTTGGCGATAAGAAATCTTTATATATCAAAGCGTTGAAACATTATATTGAAAGGTTAGAGCAATCGTATAAGCTTCGTATGGTTGGCCTTTCTGCCAAAGAAGCAATCCGACTGTTATTTGAAAGGGCTGTATATCAAGGGGAGGAGTCTCCTATGGGCTGCTTCATCGTAAATACCGCGGTTGAGTTGGCAAAACATGATTCTGAAGCAAGAGATTGCGTCAATCAGTTCTGGGACTATACGGAACAGTTGATGCGTGACCTTATTATAGAAGGGCAACAATCGGGCGAAATTTCCAATACGCTCAACGCGGAATGGCTTTCTCAATACTTTAACAATGCATTGATTGGACTTCGCGTTATGGTCAAAACGATAACGGACAGGGAGAAGTTACAGCAAATTATTGAAATGAATTTGTCCGTAATAAATTGAGGGTATTTTATAATTTCAAAATTACTTAAAGGGAGTGTATATCCGTGTCAAGAGTATACGATCATACAACAACAGGGCTTCTTTTGGTTGACCCTTACAATGACTTCTTGTCACCGGAAGGCAAGAGTTTCTCTCGTGCTAAAGAAGTAGCTGATTCCGTAAATTTACTCGAACATTTAAAAGAAATTGTTGGCGCTGTACGGGAAGCCGGTATTCAAGTCTTTTTTGTTCCTCATCACAGATCTGAGCCGGATGATTTCGAAAATTGGCTGCACCCAACTCCGTATCAACTTCTTACTAAAGAAAGGCAGGTGTTTGCTAAAGGTTCATGGGGCGGGGAATTCCATCCAGATTTTCAACCTCAGAAGGAAGATGTGGTTATTAAAGAGCACTGGGCCAGCAGCGGGTTCGCTAACACGGACTTGGACCATCAGCTTAAAATGCATGGTGTACAGAAGATTATTGTTATAGGTATGTTAGCCAATACATGCATCGAAGCGACTGCACGCTTCGGAATGGAGCTTGGTTACCATGTTACCCTTGTTAAAGATGCAACAGCTGCTTTTAGTAAAGAAGCTATGCATGCGGCGCATGACATTAATGGACCAACTTTTGCACACGCTATTCTAACAACTAAAGAACTTCTTGCAGTGTTATAAAAAACCTACAGAGAAACTGAAGGATAAGAGGAGAGATGTAACCATGAAAACCGTGCAGCTAAAAAACACTCCTATCCCGGCTGTTGCTCTAGGTACCTGGTCTTGGGGAACCGGCGCTAACGGAGGAGACGCTATTTTTGGGAATGAACTCTTATCTGAGGACCTCAACCCCCTATTTAATGAGGCAATGAATGCCGGATTAAACCTTTGGGACACAGCCGCGGTTTACGGCATGGGCGCTTCAGAAGCAATCCTAGGAAAGTTCATTCACGGGAGAGAGGACGTCCTGATCTCTACGAAATTCACGCCCCGGGATGATCAGACAGACGATGCTGTTGAAGAATCCCTCGCTGGAAGCATGCAGCGGCTTGAAAGAGATCATGTTGATATTTATTGGATTCACAATCCGAAAGACGTTCAGCGCTGGACTGCTAAATTGATCCCGTTGATGAAAAGCGGGAAAGTCAAGTACGCAGGCGTGTCCAATCATAATTTGGAGGAGATTAAGCTAGCGGCGAACATTTTGGCTCAAGAAGGACTCCGACTCTCAGCCGTTCAAAATCATTACAGTCTACTTTATCGTTCATCAGAAGAGGCGGGAATCATTGAGTATTGCAGAGCCAACGATTTGATTTTCTTCTCCTACATGGTATTGGAGCAAGGTGCATTAACTGGTAAGTATCATGCTCAGAATCCTTTTAAAGCGGGAACCCGAAGAGGAGACGCCTTCCATCAAGAGATACTTGTCAAACTTGAAGATCTGATAGAGCTGATGAGAGAAATCGGCTTACGATATCATGTCCAACCAGCTGAAATTGCAATTGCTTGGGCAATCGCTAAAGGAACGGTTCCGATTATTGGCGTGACGAAACCATCGCATATCGCCAGCGCCGTTTCTGCCAGTAACGTCGAGTTGACAAATAAGGAAATCGACGAACTGGAGCAAGCCGCGAAGTCAACCGATGTGGAAATCCGAGGAGCATGGGAAAATAACATGATGTGAATTGGCCGAAGAGCTCGTACTGCTGACTAGGCGAGTGTAGACGAAATGAATAGGTCACTATTGAAATGAGAAGGATAAGGCATCAGAGTAAACAATTTCAGCAACACCTTTAGAAGTAACTATTGTTAACCACAAAAGGAGTGTATACCCATGACAAAAGTGTATGATAAAACAACGACAGGACTTCTATTAGTTGATCCGTATAATGATTTTTTGTCAGAGGAAGGCAAGCTCTATCCTCGTACGAAAGAAGTATCGGAATCCGTAAACATGCTCAAACATTTAAAAGAGACCGTTGTAGCTGCTCGTAAAGCTGGTATTCGTGTTTTTTATGTGCCTCATCACAGAGCTGAACCAAATGATTTTGATTCTTGGCTGCACCCGACGCCTTATCAACTTAAAGCAAAACAAGGTCAGGTCTTTGCCAAAGATTCATGGGGCGGTGAATTCCATCCTGACTTCCAGCCCCAACAGGGCGATGTGATTATTAAAGAACATTGGGGCAGCAGTGGATTCGCGAATACGGATCTGGATCATCAACTGAAGATGCATGGCCTGCAAAAAATTATCGTTGTCGGCATGTTAGCCAATACGTGCATCGAAGCGACCGCGAGATTCGGCATGGAGCTCGGCTACAATGTTACGCTCGTCAAAGACGCGACATCGGCTTTTACAAAAGAGGCGTTGCATGCGGCACATGAAATTAACGGCCCTACATTTGCCCATGCAATACTCACAACAGAAGAACTTCTTGCCAAACTATAAAAACTGTTTTTATTAGACAAACACAACAAAGTGTAGGATTAGATAAGGAAGTGTTCAACATGAATGACAAAGTTGTAATGCCGGTATGGACCTTCGGGCTGTTCATTGTACTAATGAATACGACGATGTTTAATGTCTCTATCCCCAGCATTATTCGGGATATTGACGTTTCGGCTTCTCTTGGTTCATGGATTATATCAAGTTACTCGATTGGATATGCCTTATCGACCATGATTTACAGTAGACTTTCCGACGTACTGCCGATCCGAAGACTGTTGACGGTTGGATTAATAATATTGGGTCTCGCGTCTGTCTTTGGCATCTTTGCTACCAGTTTTCAAGCGCTTTTGTTCGCTCGAATTGCTCAATCTGCCGGCGCAGGCGTGACGGCGGGACTCGGTCTGGTTATCGCCAGCCGGTATATACCTTATGAGAGACGAGGCCGAGCGATCTCCATGATTTCGGCGGGATCTGCCATGGCATTCGGTCTTGGACCGATCGTCGGAGGGCTGATCACCGAATTTATCGGCTGGAACGGGTTATTCGGCTTCACGAGCCTTGTGCTTGTACTTCTTCCTGTTTTACTGCGGTTGCTCCCCAAAGAACAGCCAAAGCCATTCCGATTTGATTCGCTGGGCGCCGTTCTGACCATTGTCAACGCTGTGGCGATTCTGACTGCCGTCACACAACGATCATTCTTGTGGCTGATTGTCGGAATCATATCGATCGCTGCCCATATCTGGCATCTAAATCATAAAAAAGAATCTTTCATCAACCCGAAACTCTTTACAGAACCAAAGTATCGGAAACTGCTTTTTGTAGGTTTCAGTATCCTGATGTTGAATCTTGGGAATTTGTTTATCATGCCGCTGGTACTAGCAAGTATATTTAGAGATTCGCCGCTGATCATCGGCCTTATGATTGCGCCTGGCGCTGTTTTATCTGCCTTTCTATCGCGTTATGTAGGGCGCTGGATTGATCGATACGGTAATATTCCCGTCCTCATTATAGGACATGTCATTTTAACCTTAGTTTTGATTGTATTTTGGGCATTTTTAGGTACATCGCCGGCTGTAATCTTGTTTGGGTACTTATTCTTCTCGCCTGCGGCTTCTGCATCGTTATCAGCATTAAATAATGAAACGTCTCGCATTTTGCCATTCAACTTGATTGGTTCAGGTATGGGATTCATGCAGCTCATTCAGTTTTTCGGCGGTTCATTTTCCGTTGCATTTTGCGGTATGCTGCTCGACTATCAGAAGAAATCATCACTTGTCCATGCCTATGAATTTGTATATGCCGTCTTGATAGCAGTAGGTGTTTGCTCGTTATTGTTATTGTTTCGATATTTGCTGTCGAATCACCGAACCGCTTCCTTACCTGACAATGAGGCAAGAAGCACGTAACTCGAGAATTAGAATCAGATACAAAACTATATAGAAGAATGGAGAATTGAATATGCACACGTACAAACAATTTACTGTCAATCGAAAAACACCTGCTTATTGGCGAATTAGTTTTCAAAATCCGCCTATAAATCTTCTCGATCCTGACACAATTTTCGAACTATTAACACTCATGGATCAAATCGAGACTGACAATGATTTGAAGGTTATTGTTTTCGATAGCTCCGATCCTGAATATTTCATTGCACACTACGATATGGCGCGAGCTGGTGAAAAACAAAAGACACCTAAGGATATCGAGCTGCCGGCCTGGATTGATTTCGTCGCGCGACTGTACAGAATCTCGGTTGTTACCATAGCCGAAATTCGAGGCCGAGCACGAGGAGTTGGCAGTGAGTTTGCGTTGGCCTGCGATATGAGGTTTGCAAGCAAGGAAAAGGCAATCTTTGGACAACCTGAAGTTGGTATCGGCGTCGTACCCGGGGGAGGCGCTAACGAGGCTTTGGTCCGTTTAGCAGGACGTGCTCGGGCACTTGAAATTGTACTTGGTGCCGATGATTTCGATGCCGCAACAGCAGAACGTTATGGATGGATTAACAGAGCTATACCCGATGCAGAATTAGACGGTTTTGTGGAAAACCTGGCTCGTAGAATATCGTCATTTGATAAACAGACGCTAAATGATGCGAAGAAACTTCTTAATCGGACCGGGGTTCCTGAAGCTGAAGAAATATTGGAATCTCGAACAGTTTTTGTTACAGGAGCGATGTCACCAAACACGCAGAGAAAGGTGTCGACCGCTTTTGCACGCGGTCTTGGCAAACCAAGTGATTTCGAACTTCACCTAGGCCAACAAATAGGAAGTCTGGAATAAAGAATGATGATCCGAACGCGAGGCTTTTTGTAATAAAACGTTGAGAATACGGTCGCTGCTTCTCATGTTTTCTTGAATAAACCTGCTTAAGTAACCTCATAATAACGAAGACCTAAAAATAGAGAGGCAGGTTTTTCAATTGTCCGGGATACGCCAAGACCTTACGCTCACCCAATCAATCTGTAATCATGTTATCGACGTTCCTATTGAGAAAGTCGATATCGGGAAGTGGATTTTTTCACTTTCCGATGCTGAATATCAACGATGCTGTCCTCCTGATCATATTGCCGTAGGAACTACCACAACGGAAGACGGTCGTCCAATGTCTATCAACGTAGAAACAATCGGCACAAGTCTCGCAGTACAGCATTATGTCGGAGAGGTCGTCAATAAGGATTTTTGCCGGATGGTCTCTACATCTGACATCTTCCTTACAAACGGAAGAACACAAATGCAAGTGATCTGGGAGCTTAGCGTAAAGCCTTTCGATGATAATAAAACAGAATTTACGAATTCAGTTAAATCACATCCTACCAATGATTTTTTAAAAATCATTGAAGGCCAGGGACTAACGCTCGAACAGGTAGCGACGGCTAGACAAGAAATTGTTGAGGATCACAACAGACGCGAAACGCCGCTTTTTGCGGAAAGCATCGCACGTGCTGCGCGCGGGTAAGTTCATCCCATAGCTCGGAAAACTGGTCCATAATACAGAATCGCCCTCATAGGTCTTGTGAAGGGCGATCTGTAATATACTTGATCTTCATAGATAGAGACACATGAATAAGCTCGGAGTATTGAGACCATTATGGTTGACTTAATTCAGGGAAAAGTACTTTGTAATTGCCGAAAAAGTAAAGGATCAATTATTTAAGAACGATCGTTCTGTAATAGCAGCGTAGAGACCCTGGAGAAAGATGACATTTACTCAGCATGGGAAACAAGGATTTGCCCAAAATGGCATGTAAGAATTCTACATTGCAAAGGAGAGCAGCCAAGATGGATATAATGGAAAAGGAATTGTACACGGCTACCGTATTAGTAGAAGGCGGAAGGGCAGGTAAAGCGGTGTCCAGTGATGGTGTTCTTGACTTAGAGTTAAAAGTTCCTGTGGAAATGGGAGGACCTGGCGGACATGGAACTAATCCTGAGCAGCTATTCGCAGCCGGATTTGCCGCGTGCTTCGAAGGTGCGATGGGCATTGTTCTCAGAAAAAAAGAGAATAAAATCAGAAGGCATTAAAATAACGTCCCATGTTACGATCGGCAAGGATGTAAACGACGGCTTTGTCTTGTCGGTAAACATGGACATTTCGATTAAGGGTGTAGAAACTAGTGTCGCACAACAAATCGTCGAGGAAGCCCATGATATTTGCCCCTATTCACGAGCAACCCGCGGTAATATCGCAGTCATCACGAACGTAGTGGATTAATTAGCAGAACTATCGAGACTTTGAATGACTTTAGATTGAATCGAAAACATTTTCGATCGATCGTTCTTCAATTATAATTATAATTATATTATTGAAAGGAGTGAGCAAGATGGTCAGGCCTAAGGAGTTCGATGAAGATGCCGTTCTGCTTAAAGCTATGCATCTATTCTGGGATCAAGGCTATGAGAAAACATCCATGCAGGAACTTGTCTCCCATATGGGGGTTCATAGAGGGAGTCTGTACGATACCTTTGGTGATAAAAGATCACTATATATCAAAACCTTAAAGCGATATTCCGATATGTTGGAGCAATCGGTAAAGCGAAGGCTAGCGGAAACCCGTACGGCTAAGGAAGCAATCAGGCTGCTGTTCGAAATGGCTATTCAACAGCGGGAAGAGTTGCCCGACGGCTGCTTCATCACGAATACCGCGGTCGAATTGGCCCAGCACGATGCAGAAGCCAAAGAATGTGTTCAATTGAATTGGAACTTCACAGAACAATTGATATGCGAGCTGATCGAGGAGGGGCATCGATCGGGAGAGCTAGCCGAGAATCTCCAGCCGGAATCGCTGTCCTCTTTTTTTAATAATGCCTTAATTGGACTTCGCGTAATGGTGAAATCGAGCACAGACAAGGAAAAGTTAGAACAGATCGTAGAGACAAATATGTCGTTATTGAATTGAAGGGCTATTTCTTAAATAGCATCAAACTTACCGTCTACGTTTGCAAAGCAATAGGAATAATAAATAAAGGAATTATGAGCTCGAATAATAATTCAGTTCAATTGGTTACAGAGACATGTTGAAATATCCTGTCGGGTGACATGAACATATTTGTTTAAAAGTCGCGTAGTTGCGGCTTTTTTTTTAACGATATATGTTCTTGTCAAAAACCAATGACAAGAACAAGGAGTCGTCTTTGATGGCGACACTGTCTCGGAGGAGCAAATGCAGGAATTCTAGGAACACGGCATCTTCACTCAGCCTTTCCAAGCCGTAATTACAATACTGCCCATCACATTGGAGAAGTTGCTCATCAGGCGCTCATTTTTCATCATCATGGCAACGACATCTGAATTGGTGAATAGCTCGTGATCGATTACCCGCAAAGGGTCGTTATCGTTGGCAAGCTGTTTCATCTGCGAAAAATGAGACGCGGAGTACTTATGAAACTTTGATTTGCTCATCAGCTTCTGCCATTCTGGAACGGTTCGCATATGATGAAGTCCGTAAAACGACTGAAGTTTTTTCTTTTGCTCCGTAGTTAATTTCCTGGCAAATGCCAGCTCGCGATCGTATAGGACACCATTCAGCTTCAACACCCGCCAGTATTCGCGAATAGCAGAGCTCCCTTGGGTAAAAGCCGTAACCGACTCCGTAAAAACGGCATCAAACGTCTCATTCGGAAAAGGTATAGAAGCAGCATCCGCCTTTACGATGCGTACGGGAAATTTGCCTATTTTCGCGCGGTAAGTCGCTTTTTGAATCATATCTTCGTTCCGGTCTATTGCTGTCACGTTGCAGCCTAAGCTGGTTAAATAACATGCAGTCCGGCCTGTTCCGCATCCTACCTCCAGCACTTTTGTGCCGCGCGGAAAGCTGATCTGTTCGATTAATTCTTTGGTCGCTTGAAAACCACCGGGATGCGCACTTCCTTCGCCAAGTCGAGCTAATAATGTATGATAATCCATCGCCTGCTCACCTCTTCCGATATCCTATGCATAACCTCCGTTATGACTGCACCCATTCTTCGCTACTTGTTTGAGGCGCGCTCTGTGATCTTTTAATCCTCTGTTACTGCTTAAGAGAATGGTACACGTCTCGTTTTTTTTTCAAATAGAAGACAATCGTACAGACCTTATAGCAGATTTTTTCATAGTCTAGGATATAAGTGCATCAGGTTAGGAGGAATGAGGTTATGCAGGAAATTTACCCGGTTTCTCATAGGACGGTCTATCCATACATCGGACGGAGGGTTAGTGCGGTTACGCATGACGGAAGGCATTTTATCGGAACGATAAAGGGAGTAAAAGACGGTAAGTTAATGGTGGAGGGCTGTACTTTTGACGAGAAGCCTTTATATCTATCGTCCGTTCGGAACGGAAAGCATTCAACCAAACAAACTCGCTCCCAGCATAAAGCCAGACTGTCCGGTTATTATGGCGGAGGTTGTGACTGTTTCGGTGGAGGTTGTGGAGGGTTCGGCGGCGGCAGCTTCTTTTTTCCGCTTGCATTCATTGCTTCGCTTTTCATTTTGCCTTTCTTCTTTATTTAATTCGTTGACATGATTACATCTGTGAAAAGAGGAGTCGCGATGGCATCCAGGAAATCTCCTAAAAAAAGAGAGCCTGAGGGAAGAGTTCGTGCAGTCAAAAAAGCTAAGCGTTGCGTCGGGCAGCCCGTTTGTGTGTTGTTAAATAATGGTGACTGTTATGTCGGAACGGTTCAGTCCATTTATGACCACAAGCTAATTCTTTCAGGAACCAGAAACTGTGGGAAGGTCAAGCTTTCTGATCGTTCCAAGACACCGGAAGTCCAAGTATCGGGACTGTTGGATTCCTTGATAGGAGGGATCGGCGCGATCAATTCTTTTGGTTCAATGGCATCAGGCTTATTCAAGCCAATATCCGGCCCGTCAGTTTTTTCGGGGGCGGGTAGTCCAATAAATCAAAAGGATGCGGAAGGCCAGTCAGGGCCGGCAGGAGGAGAACAGCAGAGCGGTATTTTCGGGTCTTTTAAACAAATGCTGCCGAAATTCCAAGTCGGTTTTAAAATGGTCAAGACGATTATGCCTTTAATGGGTATGTTCAAAATCTGATGCGTTATTACGTATTGCTCAGCCTGCCGGGAATCCCTGGCGGGCTGTCTTTATGCAGAAAAGCTTATACATAAAGGAGCTGGCAAGCTATTGGCAGCATGAATTCGACTGGCATGCCCAGACTACTTTATAACAAAAGGATATTCTAATAACAATAAATATATAATAAATAACAACACTAATTTATTGTAAAACGATAAATCATGTGTTAAAGTCATTTTATAATTAAATTAGCGAGGTGCTCTTTATGAAACGGGGAACAACACTCTTTTTGAAAATGGCTGATATTCTTATTGGAATCCTAGTTCTTGCATTGTGCATATTTTTGGTGCCTAAGATCGGGAATTTTGCTGGAGAATTATATCCAGATATTGTATATATGAAATCTCTCGTTTTAATCGATATGTACGCGGCAGCGATACCTTTTTACTTTGCTCTGTATCAAGCATTTAAACTTTTAAGCTTTATTGATAAGAATCAAGCGTTCTCGGAATTATCCGTAAAGGCTTTAAAGAATATAAAATACTGTGCGATCACAATCAGTACCTTGTACCTGCTGGGTATGCCGCTTTACTATCTCATGGCGAAGAAAATTGACCCTCCAAGTTTCATCCCCCTCGCATTGGTCATTATTTTCGCCTCTATGGTGATCGCCGTTTTTGCTGCTGTTCTCCAAAGACTTTTACAAGAAGCTATTACTATAAAATCAGAAAGTGATTTAACGATCTGAGGTGAATATCATGGCGATTATCATCAATGTTGATGTGATGCTGGCAAAAAGGAAAATGAGCGTAACCGAACTTTCGGAGAGGGTTGGAATTGCTATGGCGAATCTTTCCATTCTGAAAAACGGGAAAGCAAAAGCTGTTCGTTTTTCAACATTAGAAGCGATATGTAAGACTTTAGATTGTCAGCCGGGTGATATCTTGGAGTACAAAAACGACGAAGACACTCATTAAACAGACAACAAATTTAATTAACTCCCTCAAAATGAAAGCTTTGCCAAGAGGGTGTCCATCTTTTCCGCAATTATGGATAAGATGGACACCCTCTTTATATATATTATTAAGCTCAATTGAATTGGATTAACTTTCTTCGTATAGTATCAAAATAGTCGCTTTGTTGCGTTTTTTTTATTTTAACGAAATATATTCTTGTCAAAAACCAATGACAAGAACATATTTCGTTTGCCGATCGAGGTCAGGAACATAATTAGTTCTTCTTTTTGAAAACACCAAATAATACTGCAAAAATAATGACAACGATTAAGAAACCCAATGATATCACCTCTTCTTTTGAGATTATAGCACGATCTGCATGATTGATAGAAGTGAATCAAAGTCAGGTTTGAATTATTGCATTTGATTGAAATTCCGATAGAGTTTAAAGTAATAGCAATGAGTTGAAACAACGTACAATTGATAAAAGTAAGGAGTACATCAACTATGAAACGATATATTTTTATCTTTTTGATATTATTCCTAACCATTTTAACAAGCTGTACAGCGAAAGATGAAGGAACCCCGTTTGATAATAATGACATTAAGATTAGTTTGCTTAATGAAGAGATAAAGGATGAATATAGAACTTATTCATTTGAAGTATTCAATACAGGTAAATTAGAAATTAAATTTTTAAACTTTTATTTGTATTATCCTGTGATCACGACAAGTGGCTCTAAAGGAAATCCATTTAAAATTGAGGGAGAGACCGAAAGTAGTAAACCAATAAAACTTAAATCAGGTGAAAAAATCAAATACACGATTGTTGCGCCGATAAAAGAGGTATTTGGTGATTCAGCTTTATTAAACTTCGATAATCCCCTTGTTGAACTAAATGGATTTGTACAACAAGGGAAAAAGGATATTCCATTTAGCATGCGTGGAGGATATTTAAATACGAAGTAAACAAAGATGAGCCTCCGAAAATCCCTGGGGCTCATCTTTGTCAATTATGGCATCGCTGCGTTCAGTTCATGTTGTTCTAACATTTAGACTTGACCGTTTATAACTTAATAGGTTGCCGCCTATTTCACCCAGGCAGCTGGTGAATATAATGAGACATCTGTACGGATACATGCCTTTTTAAGGAGTGCGATATGACTTTTCATCGGATATTGTTTCTGGAGCACCATCCAATGTGGATTTATGGATTGCCAAAAGGATTCGAAAAGTTAGGATATAAGGTCAAAACATGCAAACCGGGCAAGAAAACGGAACAACTGATTAGGCGGTTCAAACCTACACTTATTATAGCCATTGGGTGGACCCCAGCGAACAGTACCCCGAGGAAACAACGACTTATTGCCAAACTGGTAAAAATGTCAGGCGCTCCATTTGTTTATTGGTCAACCGAAGACCCTGGTTATACCGAGAACTTCTCTCTACCACTCATTCGCAGAACGAAACCTGACTTTGTGTTTACAATCCATAGGCCGACAGTTCAAAAATTCCGAAAAAAATCTCTTCGTGTGGCTCATTTGGATTTCGGAAGTGATCCCGAAACCCACCGCAGATTGAAGAGTGTCAAAAAATATCAAGGAGAAGTGGCGGTTGTCGCAAATGCGTATCCGCAATTATATGTTCAGAAGCCTAGACATTACCGCTTCAAGTCCTTAAGAAAGCTGGTTAACCCATTTTTGAAAGCAGGGGTCCAAGTGGACTTCTATGGACGAAATTGGGGGAGTATGAAAAAGATATTTGTCACAAAAGTTCCAAAGCGATGGATTCACGGCTACTTACCTTACACAGATGCCATAAAGGTCTACAACTCCGTGAAGTTTGTCATTGGCCCGCAAAATGCGGAAGACCGGCTTACTCAAAGAACCTATGAAATAATGTCTTCTGGTGGACTGCTGATTACAGATGATACTCCTGAAGTTCGCAAATGGTTCCGGCCTGGACGGGATTTATTAGTTTCAAATTCGGCACATGATACAAAAAAATTAATCCTTAAATATACGAAGAACCCTAGGCTAAGGGAGAAAATTCGTGCAAACGCCGTTAGGGCGGCTGCCAAACATACGTATCAAAAACGGGCGGCCTATGTGATTAAAACTTTACAGAAACACGGCATTATTTAATGCGCATGGAAAGCAGTTCCGAAACGGTCACAAATTGAAAACCTTGTCTTCTCAACCTACGCAGAATGCTAGGCAGGGCTTTGGCGGTTTGACGAGCAGAATCACTGGCGTGAAACAATAGAATATCTCCAGATTTGACGTTTGTACTGGATCTCTGAATAATATTTTTGATTCCAGGATTCTTCCAATCTAGAGAATCTACGTTCCAATGAATGGTTTTATAGCCCAACTTACCAAGGAGTCGGACGACACGTTGGTCCATATCTCCATTAGGAGTTCGAAAGAGACGGCATTTTATGCCTGTTACTCTGTTAATAGTATTTTGAGCTTGCTTCACTTCCCGGATAATCCATGCATTGGTGTGTTCCGTATAGTTTTCATGTAGCTGGCCATGAGACCCGATTTCATAACCTCTTGCTTTCACTTTTAGAGCCAGTTGGGGACGTTCCTTCACCCAGGTACTGGACAGGAAAAAAGTCGCTTTGTTCACATGATTGGCGGACAACGTATCTAGTACTGGCGATAGGACTTTTTTTCCCCAGCCAACATCAAATGTTAAGGCAATGCATTTGTTGCGAATTTTAACGTTGTAAACCGCTTCGTAGGCCATATTTATCTTACTCCTCCTTTATCAACATATATATGTTGATCCCGGAAATTTGGTTATGTAGGTGTCATATACAGGATGGTGATGGCATGAACATTTTGTTTCTGGAACGAGGCAAGTTATGGTCGTATGGATTGCCGGACGGTCTACGTGATTTGGGCCATAACGTTAAGATGTCGGGGCCAGTAGAGGAAGGAAGGCTTATCCGACTGCTAACCTCCTTTAAACCAAACTTATTGATTTCGGTAGGATGGGGACTCGATCATACGAAATCCAAACAACGAATGGTAAGGAAACTAGCAACACAGTTTAAAATTCCGCTTGTCTACTGGTCAACCGAGGATCCTAACTTCACGAAGGTTTTTACGCTTCCTCTTCTCAGACGTATGAAACCCGATCATACCTTTACAATCTCAGAGAAAACGGCAAAAAAATTTAAGAAAATGGGGTATGCTGCTGATTTTCTGGATTATGGTTATCACCCTAAGGTTCACTTCCGAACCAAAATCCGGGCTAAATATCAAACAGACATTGCAGTAATCGCGAACGCTTACCCTGATGTGCTCCGCAAATATCCAAAACTGTACCGCCGCCAATCCCTTCGTATCCTAGTTCATCCTCTTCTAAAACATGGTTTTCGAATTGATTTTTACGGACGGAACTGGTCTCGAATGAAGCCTTTTTTAGGCCGATCTATTCCTAAAAGTTCAATCAAGGGACATATCCCATACAAAAAAGTCAACGAAGTATTCAGTTCGGCGAAGATCGTCCTTGGCTTGCAGAATTATACGGATATGCTGACGCAAAGAACGTTTGAAACTTTGGGTTCCGAGGGGTTCTTTTTGACGTCTGACACTCCTGCGGTTAGGGCGTTATTAAAGCCAGGAAGAGATGTTGTAGTTAGTTCCAGTCCAATACAGACCCTGGAGAAGGTTCGTTACTATTTAAAGCATGAGAAGGAGAGGGAACGAATTCGACTAAACGGAAGGAGGGCAATTGCCAAACATACCTACACGGAGCGTGCAAAATTCCTGTTATACGTCTTACAGAAGAAGGGACTTTTAAAGTGAAGTTAAGTACCTGAGAACGCAAGGATTCCGATTCTGAATATTGTTGCTCAAATCTTATAATAATCAAATCACGGAGGGTCAATGATGAGGGTTTTATTTCTGGAAAATCACCCGATGTGGATTCACGGGCTCCCAAATGGATTTCGGGATCTTGGACACACAATTAAAATTTCAGGTACGTTGACAAAAAAAAAGCTGCCTCTGCTGATTAAAACGTTTAAACCGGATCTGATTATTAGCATGGGATGGACCCCCGAGCATGAAAAGTATAAACAATACTTGGTGCGCAAATACGTAGCTTCATCGAAAATTCCGCATGTGTACTGGGCTACAGAAGACCCTACTCATCATGATTCTTTTACTCTTCCTTATGTGCGTACGGTTAAGCCTGATTTCGTATTTACTATTTGCCGATCCATGGTCAGAAATTATAAGAAAATAGGAATCATGGCCGCACATATGGATTTTGGATACCATCCAAAGGTTCACAAAGCAGGTAAGGTCATTAAGAGGTTCAAATGTGATATTGGTGTTGTAGCTAATGGATATTCTCGAATTTTAAAAATGTACCCTAAGCATTTTCGTATTAAATCGATCAAACATCTCATTCGTCCATTAATTCAAGACGGTACAAGAGTAGATTTCTGGGGGAGACAGTGGGAGTTAATGAAGCCTATTCTGGGAAGGCGGGTTCCACGCAAATGGATACATGGTTACTTGCCTTACCCTGATGCTCATAAAGTATATAACTCGGCTAAAATCGTTATTGGACCCCAGAATCAACTCAATCAGGTGACCCAACGAACTTATGAAATACTGGGATCAGGAGGTTTTTTGATTACGAGCGATACTCCTGAAATACGCCGGTTATTTAAACGAGGAAGGGAACTAGTCGTTTCTAACTCGGCAGAGCAGACTCGACGGTTAATCAACTATTATCTTCAACACCCTAAAGAGCGCGAAAAGATACGTAAACTAGGTAAACTTGCGGTCAGGAAGCATAGCTATACCAAACGTGCCGGGTATATGATACAGCTTTTACGGAAGCACAAAATCATTTAATGACAGAATCCTAGGAGCGGGAGGACCTGTCCAAATGGGTTCACGACAGTATTAGTTTGAATTGTGAGGATGCAGGCATCCGGCACATCGGGTAGGAGGCAATTTGTAATGAAGATGAAGGGGAAATTCAATATTCGTTATGAATCAAAACCAGTATCCGTGATTACCTGCACCAATCGGCCTAAATACATCAAACGATTACTGGCAAACTATAATCGTCAGAAGTATAAATCCAAAGAGCTGATTCTTATTTTAAATAACGACTCAATGAAATTAGCAGAATATCGTAATAGGTGCAAATCACGAAAGGATATTTCGATCTTTAAAAGGTCTGCAAAGAGAGCGCTCGGTTCTTGTCTTAATGATGCGATTCGTAAAGCTCGTTATGGATTTATAGCACGCTTTGACGATGATGACTATTATTCGCCGTATTATTTAAATACGATGATGGATGCATTAGCCAAATCAAAAGCAGATATAGTGGGAAAAAGGGCTTGTCTTGTCCACTTAGAAGCTGATTCCAAGCTCTTTCTTCGTTACCCAAAGAAGCAAATGCGAGAAGTAAAACAAATTGCAGGCGCAACGCTATTATGTCGAAAACAGATATTCGATGAGGTTCAATTCCCTCCCGTCTCTCTAGGAGAAACTGTAGGATTTCTGAAACGCAGTCATAAAAAAGGCTACAGAATTTATTCAACGGACTGTTATCACTATGTCATTAATAGACGTGCCGAGAAAAAGTATCATACCTGGAAAATTAGTGATAAAAAATTAAAATCTCAAAGTAAAATAATTAAGGTTAGTCGTTCAAATTACAAACGTTATGCTGTATATAAGGACTAGGCAAATACATGTCGTCCGATCCTCAATTTAGGCTTTAACCTTCTTATCCATTTGGAAGTCGCTTTATCTGGGTTGAAGAAAAAAAGGCAACCTCTCGTCGGATCCATTCCCTTTAGTGCGTCTCTAGCAGCTCTATAAGCGAGGCGATTGGGTTTCAGCCAAAAGCGTCCGTCGCCAATTACAGCAAAAGCAAGAGGCTCAGTAATAACATTCACCAGCGTATTTGGAAAATTTGGCGATGCAAGACGGTTCAGCACAACGGCTCCTACAGCAACCTTACCTAAATAAGGTTCTCCCATAGCTTCGCTGTAGATAACTCTTGCAAGTAGGTTTAAGGTAACCTCCCCTTGCGTCAACTGCTTTAATCGTTGAAATGTATTAAGGGGGTGGGTATGGAAGTCATGCTGGAAGGCTAAGAGTGAGGCTTTCAAAGACTCTTTCTCATACCCTAATAATGATAATCGCTCGCGAATCTTCATTCATTCACCTCCTTTTGAAAAAATATGGAATGATTTAGAATTGGCTTCCTTGCAATTTTATTAAGTGCTCCTAAGGAGGGAGAACATGCGTAAACCCATCATTGCCATAACGGGCAGTGCAGGAAAAACGACCACTAAAGAAATGCTGGCTTCGATTCTGAGCCAGCGTTGGAGGACCTTTAAATCGTTTGAAAATGGCAACGACGCTTGGTTCATATCCCAATATATGAAGCAAATCAAAGCAGCGGATCAGGCAATTGTGTTGGAGTACGGCATGAAGATGAAGGGTGATATCCGGAGTCACTGCCGATTGATTAAGCCCTGGATAGGTATCATTACCAATATAGGCAAAGCACATATTGGTAATTTTAAGGATGGGATTCTAGGAATAGCAGCGGCCAAATCCGAACTTATACACGGAATGGATCCTTCAGGTATCTTGTTTATTAATCGAGATGACAAGAACTCCAGATTACTGCATATCAAGTCTTTTAAGGGGAAGGTATTTTATATAGGAATTCACGGTCCAGGGGATTATCGTGCCAAGAAAATAGCTTATACAAGTAATGGCATGAAGTTTAGTGTTAGGCTGAACGGAATAACGAGGGTATTTAATATTCCATGCTTCGGAGAATGTAACGTTTATAATGCCCTTTTTGCAATTGCTGTGTCTCATCAACTCGGGTGTAGTACACCTGAAATCAGAACGGGTTTGAAAAAAATGGAGAAACCTTATGCCCGTTTATCAATAAAAAGAACAGTTAAAAGCATTATTATAGACGACAGTTTTAATACCAAACCTGAATTAGAACCTGCCATGGAGGTTTTGGAACGTATTGGGGTAGGAAATCAGCGAAAAATAGCTGTATTAGCTGATATTCGAGACCTTGGCAAATATGCCAAGTCAATTCACCTTGCACAAGGTCGCAAACTTGCAAAGAAAGGACTTTACCGGCTTTACACATATGGTTTATATTCCAAATATTTGGGGATCGGGGCGATGGAATCCGGTTTGCCGCTTAAGAGGGTTAAGCATTTCACTGACATTAACAATTTGAAAAAACAGCTTTCCAAAGACCTTGGGCAGAATAGCGTTTTTTTAGTAAAGGGTTCGACAAACGGTCAAAAAGTTAAAATGATGCATGTTGTTGAATGGATGCTTCGAAAGGGAAATAGGATGAGAAAAATTGGATCATCAAGTTAGTCAAACGTGATATAGTCGAGGTTTCGGTATCGCAATATATACTGCATGCCTGTTGCAGGGTCACTAAGCACTACAAGCCCATTGGATGCGGATACGATGTTCCCTCTAAATATTTTCGCATTCCATTCTTTGTTGTCACGATAGGTCATGTAGAAAGTTGCCATTACTCCGATCTTTCTATTTAAATACTTTGTCAATCCACCTTGCCGAACATCTTTACCTTTGACTTGAACTCTTTTCATACCATCTCTCCTAAATAAATAATAGTTTGAGAATAGTATATGAATGAGATGTATTATAGCTTGGACTTTAAAGATTCTTATGGAACAATAGCTACTTTAAAACGAAAGGGACTGTTGCTATGTCATCATATTATCTGAAGAAAGTCGCCTATTTGACTTTTGATGACGGACCAGTTAAAAATACATCACGCATCCTGCGACTGCTTAAGCATAATGGCGTAAAAGCGACTTTCTTTGTGAATGGGAATGAAACTAAGTTTGGTCGGTTGATGTATCGTCGAATCATTCAACAAGGACATGCAATAGGTAATCATACCTACACCCATAATCATCACATAATCTATTCATCAAAAGCTGCGTTCTTAAAAGACTTCAATCGAATGGAACTTGCGCTAAAGAGGATAATTGGTAAAACACCGATGATATATCGATTCCCCTATGGATCCGATAACTGGATCTTAAGCTCTCCAGGCGGCCGTCGACTTCGAAAGAAGATCATTACCGCGTTGTCTAGAAGAGGATATCAGTTTTTTGATTGGAATATTGATTCTGGCGATTCGTATCCAACTAAACCAAAACCTCTAACCTCAAAAGAGATTATGAACAAAGTCATTTCCGAATGTACAGGCAAATCGAGAGTTATTATTCTCTTTCATGATTTTAGCGAAAACTCGATAAAGGCATTGCCCTTCATCATTCGAAAGCTTCGAAAAAGAAACTTTGTGTTTAAATGTCTTTCTAAAAACTCTTTTAATTATCAATTTAAACTATGAGGTGATTGTAAATTGGTTCTCGGCAAGAAACATCATCATGTCCGAGGGATTTATTTAAACCCGACTGTTTTCGCTGATAATAAACGATGTATGGAGTATATTCGACTCATTAGTTCAAGCAGTCGATTTAATGCCGTTGTCATCGATGTCAAAGACGATAACGGGAACATTATAAAATTTAACGACATAAACATAAAAAAACAGATGGCTTGCCTAAAGAAAAATAACATCTATCGTATTGCGAGGGTGGTTACATTTAAAGATCCTCGACTGGCACAAGTACAACCAAGCTGGGCTATACAGCGAAAATCCGGTGGCATATGGAAACAAAAAGGATGGATCGGTTGGGTAGATCCTTTTCGGAAAGAAGTATGGCGGTATGTGATAAATATTGCAAAAAAAGCTGCGCGGTTAGGATTCGACGAGATTCAGTTCGATTATGTCCGTTATCCGGAGAACGCAAATGTAGTTGATCACCAGATTGCCTTTCATAATCCGGCCAAACTGAGTAAAGTCGAAAATCTGACTTCATTTTTTAGATTTGTCAAACGTGCATTGAGGCCATTTCATGTCCGCATTTCGGCAGACGTATTTGGATTTGTTACTTCCGCTGTAAATGACATGGGCATAGGTCAAAAATGGGAAAAGATCACACAAGTTGTCGATTGCATATCGCCCATGATCTATCCATCCTATTATGCGAAAAATAGTTACAAGTTAAAAAATCCTGAAAATGAGCCCTATAAAGTCCTTTATAGAGGATTAGCAGACGCCGTGAAAAGAAATGCGATTATTAAACGTAGTGGAAAAGCCACTGCAGCCATTCGTCCGTGGCTTCAAGCTTTTTCATTACAAAAAAGGTACGGGGCCAAAGAAGTATTAGATCAAATTCGAGCATTGCATGCACATGGCATTAATGAGTATCTCCTATGGAATATAAATAGCAAATACCCGAAGAGTATTTATTAGGAATATATAAATGGATTGGAGAGTAACCGATGCAGCCGTCTATTATTGAACAAGTGAGCACCAAGAAAAAACGGCTAGCCATCACTATCAATATCGCAACCGGCAGCCATGTTCCTAACGCGATGCTTGATTTACTGCGCAAACACGGTGTGAGAGAAGCAACCTTCTTCTTAACGGGCATGTGGGTCAAGGCAAACCCTGGTATCGCACGGCGAATAAAGAAAATGGGCTTTGAAATTGCCTCACACGGTCACCAACATAAAAATTACACCACCAAAACGAATGCCTGGATTGAGAAAGATATTTTGACTGCCCAAAAATATATCTATCGCGCAACTGGAGTTAAACCGCGAATGATTCGTACCCCTAGCGGAGACATCGACATGCGTGTTGCACGCAAATTACAATCGCTAAAGCAAACAATTGTCCATTGGGACACAGACTCTCTGGATTGGAAGCTACAGGATATTAATCACATCGTTCGTCGTGTGGTTCCATGCGCACGTCCGGGATCTATTGTATTGCTGCATGCTTGCGATCCATGGACACAATCTCTTAAAGCCGTTCCCTTGATTCTCTCTGGCTTAAAGAAAAGGGGATTCAAGTTTGTTAGTGTAAGTCAACTACTTTCTGTGAATGATCATGCTCGATTAAAATGAGCCATCCCAATTCCAGTGGTTCTGCGGAGCTGGTTTTATATAGTGTTACACAACATATGTGGACATCCGTTTTAGAGGACGGAATAGTCCACTTTTTGTACTGTTGCTTATACTTGACAAGCAACCTGTGGGTTGCTTATTATCACAATATGAAGGACGAAAAAGATGCTATATTCAAAGCTCTTAGTGATTCGACAAGGCGGCTGATGTTGGACGAATTGTCCGAACGCAATGAGCAGACGTTGTATGAACTTACGTCACGTCTCATTATGAAGCACAACCTATCCATTTCGCGACAAGCCATAGCTAAACATCTTGCTGTGTTGGAGGAGGCAGGGCTCATTAATACGGTTAAAAGAGGGAAATATCGAATGGTTAACTTCAACAACGAGCCGCTGAGACAATTGCTAAAAGGATGGATAGAGTGATTTTATGGAACACTTCAATAATGAAAATGCAATGGGAGGAAATATAAAATGAAAATTATTGTTACCAGCATATTCGTTCAGGATCAAGACAAGGCTTTGTCGTTTTATACAGAAGTACTAGGCTTCGTAAAAAAGCACGATGTTCCCACCGGTAAGTACAGGTGGATCACAGTTGTCTCTCAAGATGCGCAAGACGGTACCGAGCTTGTGCTCGAACCGAATGAACATCCTGCCGCGAAAGAGTATCAAAAGAAACTAGTTGCCGATGGAATACCGGCAACTATGTTCGGTGTTGAGGATATACAAGAGGAGTATAAACGACTATCGGAAAACGGTGTAAAGTTTACGATGGAACCGACAAAAATGGGTAATTTCACAATCGCTGTCTTTGACGACACTTGCGGAAACCTTATTCAGATCATTCAGAGGTAAATCCAAGTCCGATGACAACAACATAGTGATATTGAAAGCCGCATAAATTGCGGTTTTTTTGTTTTATGATATTAAGTTCTAGTCATCCGAGACAAGACGGGGGACAGTCAATTCGGAGAATATAAACTTAGTTTGTTTAATAGACAAACTAAGTGATAAATGCTATTATCACTCCAAGATTACCAGAAACTTAAACTCGTGCATTTTAAAGGAGGAGCGCAAGCCATCATGGATCAAAACATGAAACAAGCGATAGTCAGGGGAGAAACCTCGCTCGGCATCGAATTTGGATCCACACGAATCAAGGCTGTACTGATTAATTACAAGTTTGAAACAATCGGTTCTAGCAGTTATGAGTGGGAAAATCAATTGATCGATGGTTATTGGACCTACGATCTCGATGAAATGATTAACGGGCTGCAAGAAACCTATCGCCAATTAAAGCAAGAGGTTGAAAATAAATATGGGGTAACGCTGCAAAGAATCGGTTCAATTGGTTGTTCTGCCATGATGCAAGGCTATACTGCGCTTGATAAGGCAGGGGAGCTATTGGTTCCGTTCCGTACATGGCGGAATGCCACAACGGGTAAGGCTGCGGCAGAGCTAACCGAAAAATTCCAATTTAAAGTTCCTCAACGCTGGAGCATTGCACATTTGTATCAAGCGATATTAAACGAAGAAGAGCATGTCACAAACATAGATTATGTTACAACTTTGTCGGGTTACATTCATTGGCTGTTGACTGGCAGCAAGGCTCTTGGTTTGGGAGATGCTTCTGGTATGTTCCCAATTGACGGATCTGTATTGCAATATAATGAACAGATGATGAAGCAGTTTGCCGAATTAATTGCTGATAAAGACTACCCGTGGAATCTTAAAGATATTTTACCTAAAGTTTATACGGCGGGTGAACATGCTGGCTATCTCAATGAAACGGGTGCCCGACTATTAGATCCATCAGGCAGCCTTCAATCAGGTATTCCGCTATGTCCTCCAGAAGGAGATGCCGGTACAGGCATGGTCGCTACGAATAGTGTGAAAAAGCGTACCGGCAATATTTCCGTAGGTACGTCTGTTTTTGCCATGATTGTCTTGGATAAAGAAATATCCGTATACCCTGAGATTGACATCGTGACTACACCTGACGGCAGCCCTGTTGGCATGGTACTCGCTAACAACTGTTCCAGCGATATTAATGCATGGCTCGGCTTGTTCCGTGAATTTTATGAAGCAATGGGATTGAAACCTGACATGAATGAGTTATTCAGCGTCCTGTTCAATAAAGCGCTGGAAGCAGATGCTGATGGCGGCGGCTTGCTGAGCTACGGCTACTATTCAGGTGAGAACATTACCGGGATTTCAAAAGGCCGTCCTCTGTTCGTCCGTTCTCCAGAAAGCCGCTTCAATCTGGCGAACTTTATGAGAGTACATCTGTTTACCGCGTTTGCTGCACTAAGGCTCGGAATGGATATTTTGACACAGAAGGAGCATGTAACGATTGACCATATTTTGGCGCATGGCGGATTGTTCAAAACGCCGCTAGTCGCTCAACAAATGTGTGCGGCTGCACTGAATGTTCCGGTTTCGGTCATGTCTACGGCAGGTGAGGGCGGCGCGTGGGGGATGGCCATTTTGACATCCTATATGGTTAACAAGGAACAGGACGAGCGCTTGGCTGATTACCTTACGACAAAAGTGTTCAAGGATGCAAAAGGACAAAAGGTTTATCCTGACCGTACTGATGTGGATGGCTTTGCCTTGTTTATGGAGCGTTACACAGCAGGGTTGGCAATTGAACAAGCAGCGGCAGATCATTTTATAGAAAATTTTAAGTCATGACTCCCGGCAGAAAATTAGCTTGCTCGTTCGATCCGCCGGAGCTAGTACGGCCGAATTTTAAGGGGGGTTCGGATCCCGCGGGCGGAATAGCTGATATAATAGAGGGTGAAGTTTTAAAAATACATAACGACGTAACCAGGAGTTAACGGATTATGGATATGGACTACATGCTGGATGACAGCGCGTGGCGGCAACTGCTGAAGGGCGTCGCCGAGCGCTTCGACGAACTGACAATTATACGGGGGTTTCAACTTTATAAACAAGGACAAGTCGAGCAATTGGCACTACGTGACGACGGTGTACATGTGGACGCACGCATCAAGGATAACCGGATGTACGACGTCGCAGTCGCTCTGGACGACCTGGCGGCGAGCGAATGTGCTTGCTCAGCGAACCGCGCCTGCACGCACATGGCTGCAACACTGATGTACTACGTGGAGCTATGCGGTCGGGCAATTCAGTCGCTGGTCAACGCGCACAGCACCTTGAAGAGATCATCTACCGCAGCAGGCAAGCCGGGGGCTCTGGATGGCAGAAACGGCGGTGCCCGAGCGGGTACCAGAGGAGCAACATCGGATACACCATCTGGGGCTGGCAACATCGGCGAAGGAGAGAATCGCAGTGCGTCATCGTCCGCCCCTCGACCCGTCTGGCCGACCTTAACGGAAGCGGAACTGACCGAGCTCCCCGTGGCCAAGTGGCATGAGCGGTTTCAAGAGCGCTTCGGACCGGTACACCCGCATATCCGAACAGCTCAGGAGGCTAAAGAGTTGCTCACTGACCTGCAGGCTATGCGGCCAGTGTTGCCTTGGGCGCTAGAGCAGTTGTTCACGCTCCATGCTCTGCTGTTCGTGCTGGAACGAATGATCAAGCCCGCCCAGAAGGACAGTCCCCAGTCGGGAACGTTCATGGGCTACCATAAGCAGCTCGCGCTGGACGGACTGCTCGGCCAGGCGCGGAACCTGCTCGAGGACAAGCTCGCGCTGGCGGACGACAGTTCCGCGTACTGGGGCCATCTGATAGAGACAGCGGATTTTCTCAGAGAGCGTATGCTGATCGAGGATAAGACGCTCAACTGCTTTACGGTACTCTATACCTCGCTGTGGCTGCGCTGGCTCAGCCCAGACTCGGTCGGAAGTTCCGCTCTCTACGAAGAGGAGCTGCGCCAGTTGCAGGCTGCGGAAGCGGAGCTTGGCACGTCCTTGTCGCGGCTGCCGTGGACACTCGCGCAATGTCTGCTTTTGCTCTACTTAGCGCGCGACGCGGAAGCGCTGGCGCTGCTCGTACGGGACGAAAGCAAGCTCATTCTGAAGCCGGAACATCTCTTACCGCTGCTCGGCATTCTGGAACGCGCAAAGCAATGGGGGCAGCTGTGTGACTGGCTCGTAGAGACGGGACCGCTGCTCGTCGGCTTCCATGACGAGGATCTGGCGCCCTATGGCGACTTTTGGGCCATGGTCGCAGTGCAGCTGCCAGAGGCGGAACCGGCGATGTGGCGCACGCTTCAGGATATGCTGCCATTCTCGCGGACCATCTACGAGGATGCGCTGTCGGCATACGGCCGGTGGGACCGGTGGATCGACCTGCAAATGTGCATCGGCCAGGACCCGCTGTCTTTTCATGCGACTGCTCTGAAGCCGATCGAGAAGGAAGCGCCGGAGTTGCTGCTGCCCTTCTATCATCAGGCGGTAGAACGGTACGTGCTGCAAAAGAACCGCGAAGGATACAAGGCGGCGGTGAAGCTATTGAATCGGCTTGCCAAGCTGTACGTGCAGCTTAAGAAGGACGAGCGGTGGGAGCAGTTCATCGATGCGTTCGTGAGCCGGAATAGCCGGCAGAGAGCGCTGCAGGAAGAATTGCGTAAAGGAGGACTGCTGTCATGAACGCGTATGCTGATACGCTTACGATTCAAGCGAGCTTGACCGAACAGGGCGATGCACTGATTTTCGGAGCGGACGCGTCCGGCTTCGCTCCGGGGCTGCTTGTCAAGCAGCGGCTGTTTGCACGGCACGAGCCGTCGTTCTACGGCACGGAGCTCGGGATCGAAAGACTGCAGGACGAGCTGGAGCTCGTCCTGCTGCCGGCTGAGATGGTCTTGCCGTTCTTCGCCGACCCTGGGCTGCTGCCGATGCACGTGACGTGGCGGCTCGAAGGGGACGCTGCACGGCTCGCCGTAATAGCACCGGTGCTTGAGCGCGGCATTGCGGAGCGGAAATTCATCCCGAGCTTCGAGGCCTACAAGGCCGGCAAACTGAATTGGACGTGGGACGAGGAGGCGTTCGATGCAAAGTCTCGCCGGGCGCTGCGCGCGCTTGCGGGCGGCGGAGACCGGGTGCATGTCGGCTTGTACGACGGGCCAGACGATGATAGCGATTGGGACGAAGAAATCTCGGGCCTGACCGGACTCAGCGCCGCCTTTTCCGCGGCAGTGTTCCAGCGCTATTACGGTACAAAAGAAGCCGCTGACGATCTGCGTCGCGACTTCCCGCTGCTATTCGTCCATGACCGCGCTGCGGCAGCAGCGGGCCTCGACGAGCGCGGCTGGCTCGTTGCCACCGGTTGGAAGGCCGACACGATGCCGTTCCGACTGGTCCTGCAGCTGCTTGAGCCGGAGGACGCCGAAGCCGGCGGATGGCGTCTCGCACTCATGCTGCAGGATAAGTTCGAACCGGCGAAGCTTGCACCGGTTCGGTTGGCTGCGGACGGCGAAGCCTCCGGTACGTGGCCGTCCAGTTGGACGCCACACGTGCATGAGCGGTCCTCGGCCTGGATTGCGCATCTGCGGGCGAGCCTGCCGGCGGACCGGCTGGCTGGCAGCCCCGCGGACGCGCTGAACGCCCGGCTTTCGGACGACGACGCGTGGCGGTTCCTGACTGCGGACAGCCAGCACCTCTTGGCCGTAGGCTGGCAGGTGCTGCTGCCTGCCTGGTGGGAGGAGGCGAGCCGCAAGAAACCGCGCCTGCGCGCAAAGGTGCGCCCCGGCGAAGGCGAAGGGGAACGCGCGGGAAGCAGCCGGTCCTTTTTCGGTCTCGACGCGCTGATCGAATTCGACTGGCGCGTTTCCATTGGCGATGCCGAGCTCAGCGAGGAGGAGTTTCGGGAGCTGGTCGCCCGCGGCGAGCGGCTTGTGCAGTTTCGCGGCCAATGGGTGCCGCTCGATCCCGTCCTGCTCGCGCAGATTCGCAAAGCGATGGCGGGCGTCGATCCTCGGCGAGGCTTGTCCTTTCAGGACGTGCTGCAGCTGCATCTACGACGTAACCGCGGCTCTTTCACGCCGGCGGCTGCGGAGAAGGCCGACGAAGGTGGCCGTGGGGAGGGAAGCGAGAGCGAAGGCGTACTGGAGATGGACGTCGAGCTGAACGATCACCTGACAACCGTCATGGCGCAGCTGACGCATCAGACGGAATGGCCGTCGATTCCCGTGCCGCCGACGCTGCACGCGGAGCTTCGCAGCTACCAACATGACGGCTTTTCCTGGCTCGCATTTCTGCGAAGGGTTGGGATCGGCGCCGTCCTGGCAGACGACATGGGGCTCGGCAAGACGATTCAGTTCATCACGTACCTGCTGCATGTCGCCGAGGAAGCGTCGGCGAACGGAGGACGGCGTCCCGCCCTGCTGATCTGCCCGACCTCAGTGCTCGGCAACTGGCAGAAGGAGGTGCACCGCTTCGCGCCGTCGTTGCGAATTATGCTCCATTACGGCAGCAAGCGACTGAGCGGCGACACATTCTACGCGGAAACGGCGGAGGCCGACCTCGTATTGACCTCGTATGCGACGTCGACACTGGACCAGGAGCTGCTCGGCGGCTATACATGGTCGGCGATCTGCCTCGACGAGGCGCAAAATATCAAAAACGCCGGTACGAAGCAGGCCAAGGCGGTCAAGAGCTTGTCTGCACGGCACCGCATCGCGCTGACGGGTACACCAATCGAGAACCGGCTCGCGGAGCTGTGGTCGATCTACGATTTTACCAATCCGGGCTATCTTGGCACCGCCCGTGCATTCGCTGAGCGATTCGGCCAGGCGATCGAGCGTGAACGTGACGAGAAGCGGACGCAAGAGCTGCAAAACTTCGTTAAGCCGTTCATGCTCCGGCGCAAGAAGAAGGATCCGAACATTATGCTGGACCTGCCGGAGAAGAACGAGATGAAGACGTACATCCATCTCACTGGCGAGCAGAGCGCGCTTTATGAGCGGACCGTGAAGGAACTGATGGACGACGTCAAGAAGCTGAAGGACATTCAGCGAAAAGGCGCGATCCTCTCCGCGCTAACACGGCTGAAGCAGCTGTGCGACCACCCCGTGCTGCTGACGAAGGAGGCCATGCCGGTAACGGAGGACGAACGCGAGGAAGCCGCTGAATCGGCGATGCTCATCGGTCGCTCCGCTAAGCTCGAACGGCTGCTCGAACTCGTGAAGGAGCTTCGCGATGAGGGCGAGCGTTGTCTGATTTTCACTCAGTACATCGACATGGGTAAAATGCTGCAGCGGCTGCTCGGGCGGGAGCTTGGCGAGCCTATCCTTTACCTGCACGGCGGCTCGTCTAAGACGGCACGCGACCGGATGATCGAGCAGTTCCAGTCCCGGGAGCTGCCAGCCGCGGAGCAGCCGAACGTGTTCATCCTGTCGATCAAGGCCGGTGGCGTCGGGCTCAACTTAACGGCGGCGAACCACGTTTTCCATTTCGACCGCTGGTGGAACCCCGCTGTAGAGAATCAGGCGACGGACCGCGCCTACCGGATGGGCCAGACGCGCGACGTGCAGGTGCATAAGTTCATCTCGCTAGGCACGTTGGAAGAGCGAATCGACGAGATGCTTGAGAGCAAGCAGCAGTTGAGCGACGACGTCATTACGAGCTCGGAAGACTGGATCACGGAGCTGTCGACGGACGCGCTGCGAGATCTGTTCACGCTGCGGCGTGAATGGTCGGAATAGCCGCTGGCGCGCCTAGTCGCCTGCTGGGCTAATTTCCCTTGTTATGAGTGAGACAACGCATTCGCACCCTAGCATGACAGCATCTAACAAATGATAAGGAATAGAATCAGTCATTGAACTAAAGGAAATTAGAGATCAACAAGAAAGCTGCCGGCAAGGCAGCTTTCTTTATTTAAATCCAGCAATTTTTTCAGATAACAGGATAAGGTTGACAATTTACTTTTACACTTGTAATATTAATTTGCGAGCTTATTATTACAATTGTAAAAGTATAAAGACAAACAAGAGAAGAGATAAGCATCTGAAGCGTATGGAAGGGGTGAACATAGTGACACAAGCTATTCCGAAGATATCGGAGTCGGAGTGGGAGATTATGAAGGTGATTTGGAGGCAGCATCCGGTTACGGCTGAACAGATCGTGGCCGAGATTCCTGCTGAGCACGAATGGAGCGACCAGACGGTTCGCACCTTTATCAACCGCTTGGTGAAGAAGCAGGCGATCGGGTTCAAGCGGGCGGGACGCAGCTATCTCTATTATCCGCTGGTATTCGAACAAGAATGTGTGAAAGCCGAGAGCAGTTCCTTTATCAAGCGTGTATTTGGCGGAGCGGCCAACCTGATGATGACTAATTTCCTAGAACACGCCGATCTGTCCGATCGAGAGATTGAGCAGCTTCAACAGATGCTGAAAGACAAAAAAAAGAAGGGATAAGCATCCGCAGCTTATGGCAACGGGAGGTTTGTCCCCAAGAGGTATATGATGGATATCCTTTATATCGCATTCCGATGGTTCCTGCAGAGTACGCTAGCGGCCAGCGCAGTTGCGCTGCTGGTCATGGCGATTCTCAAGCTGTTCGGCTCTAGTATCCGTCCGCGGCTGCGGCACGCGTTGTGGCTGATTATGCTGGCGAGACTATTGCTGCCGGTGGTTCCAGCCAGCCCGGTCAGTATCTTTCAACTATTGCAGATGGACAACCCTCTGTTTGTATCTATGTTCTTACAGAATTCAGGCGCTTCCCAGCAGGCGATTGAGCCTATGCCTAGCCCTGTGTTTCAGCCTGATGACCGTTCCTCCAGCATGGATTTGGGGTGGCAGCCTGTGAATCTGAAGGAGCAGCCGACTTCCGCAGTACCTGCCGTGAAGGAAGAAGGTCTTCTCCTTAAAATTGCTGCATTGGTTTGGTTAGTTGGGGTGATCGCGCTGCTGTCGGCTATGATCGTACGCATGTACGGGATTGGCATGAGCTTCCGCAAGTACAAGCAGATTACAGACCCGAAGCTGCTCTTGATCATGGAAAAATGCCGGAGAAAGCTTGGTCTGCCCAGGCCGGTTCCCCTTTACACCGGAGGGGAGGACTCGGCGAGTCCGTTCTTGTTTGGGCTTGTCCGCCCCAAAATTTACATACCGGAGAGGATGAGCAGAGAGCTTGGAGCGGAAAGGCTCGCTCACATCATTTTCCATGAACTGGCTCATGTCAGACGCCTTGATGCGCTCTGGAATATGCTAGGGGGGGTTGCGCTTGCCGTTCACTGGATGAACCCGTTGGTCTGGCTGTCGCTCAGGCGAATGAAGGCGGACCGGGAGCTGGCTTGTGATGCTTGCGTGCTCGAGATGCTTGGAGAGAAAGAGTCGACGCCGTATGGGATGACTATGATCGAGGTGTTGAAAAGCGGTTCTGCAAGCCGCAGCAAGCCCTACGTTTTGCCTTTCTTCGATTCAAATACTTATCATCAGCTGAAGGAGAGAATTCGGATGATTAACGGCTTTAAGAAAGGGTCTTACCGGTTGTCGCTGCTCGCAGTGGCTGGCGTATTGACTCTGAGCGCAGCGACATTAACCAATGCGGCTGATCCGGTCAAGCGAAGCGAAACGGCTCCCTACGCGGACCAAATGTCGTTTTCGGACGATAGACAGTTGTTTGATAATGGGAAGTCACGCACGTATGATAACATGGATAAGGCCGTGCTGGTCGCAGGGTTCAGCTTCAAAGTCCCTTATGAGCTCCCGGAGGGATATAAGCTGCACGAGGTCTGGTTGAAGCAGCGCTCGCTGGATGAGGACCGTTGGCGCGAAGTTCAAATTGACTTCAATCAAGGCAAAGGTAATAAGAGCACAGGGAGATTCACGTTATCTGCTGTCGACGACGGCGAGGGACTGGAGGCTGTTTATGTCCGCATTGAGCAGGAGGAACAGCAAAGGGCCAAGGAGTTTGAAAGAACGGCCATCGTGACGAAGGAGTCCTGGAATCCGAATGGGTGGAAGGGGCTGAAGATCAGCGTGACCTCCGGAAAAGCCAAGAAGCAATACTACTTGTGGCAAGATGAAGGCGTCCGGTACCAAGTCGGTCCATCAGATTTATCTGAATCCAGCATTCTCCGTATGGCAACTTCCATGGGGAGACCGAACCTGCCCATGGGTGAAGCTTATGTGAGCGATACGCTGCTTGTTGCACCGATCTACGATACTGACGATGTACGGAGATCCGCCGCTTCCGTGGGCATCGCTCCTAAATTTCCGCTACACCTGCAGGGGCAATACCAGGCATCAAGCGCCATGGTTACGAAGATGGTGAACTTCCGCTATCCGACGGACTCGGAGGACTATCAGAGAAAGGTTCTCTCGATTACCTATAGACGCAGCGTAGAGAGCCAAGAGGGGATACAAAGCTTCAGCTTCCGGCAAATCCAGAATAACGGCATCTACGAGGAGATTCGCAGCAGCGGTCAGATCGCTTTCCAGCGGATCGACGGACAACCGTTCCAAGTGAAGGTGAAAGCCGTCCAACTAGCCGGGCTGGAAGTATACAAGACTGAGCCGTACAAGGTTGACGAGGCGCTGAGCAGCTCAAGTGAACCCGATTTTTACAGCTATTTCTGGAAGGAAAATGAGGTTTGCTACCTCGTGCAGTTTAAACAAGGAGAAGGGCGCGAGATGGATGAGATCGTGACCTCCTTGATTCGGGAGAAACCTGTAGACATTAGCCGATTGAAAAAATAGCAGGTATAAACAAATACGACCAAGCGCAACTCGCCCAGCGGGTTGCGCTTGGTCGTTTAGGTTATGATGAAACCTGTTAATGAGATGAGCAAAGTATAAGCCGTATTAGAAGTTACCTACATATTTTTTTGACGAAAGCCTGATGTGTCAGGCTTTTTTGTATTTAAGCAGGCAAGATTGAATGACAAAATTGCAAGGTTGATGTAAGGCAAATCGATGGCTTAGGACAGTCCGACAGGATAAAATTGGAATAAACAAAAAATAGAGATTTTTTAAGAGGAGAATCGAGATGAGGCTGTTTGAACTGTTGCTTTTTTTGTCAAACATCGGGTTGTTTGCCTTAACGGTCCTATTGAAAAAAGGAGAGCGTAGAATTCCAGTATTCATTGCAAGCGGGATTTCCACACTTTTACTGGTCGTTCATTGGACGATGGAAGGATACAGAATTCAGCTATTTTTCCCATATTGCATAACGATCATTTATTTAGCCATTTCAAGTTATAGCTATTTTAGAAAAAAAGGCCCTAAAAAAATCCCACGATTCATATTGGGTTCAACTTATACCGCTATAGCGATAATGCTGCTCGTAACAGCCGGTCTCCTATATACTTTTCCTGTATTTAAACTACCTGAACTGACAGGCGAGTTTAAGGTAGGCACGCAAACTTTTCATTTCGTGGATCTAAATAGGGAAGAGATTTTCGGCGAAGCCAGAGATGGTAAGAGAGAATTGATGGTTCAGGTATGGTATCCGGCTCAAGCTGGCACCGGCAAGTACGCTCCCTTTATTCCCGATACCCAGATATTAAGTTATATGGCTGCGAACTATGGTCTTCCCGGGTTTACTTTACAACATCTGAAGTACGTATCCAGTCACGCTTACACGGGGGCCGAAGTCTCTTCCGCACAGACTTCATACCCGCTGATCCTAGCGAATCCCGGCTACGGCTCTTCCAGGTTCCTCCACACGTCGCAAGCCGAAAATCTCGCCAGTCACGGATATATTGTGGCAGTGATCGACCACACCTACAATACATTTGCAACCGTGTTTCCGGATGGTCGAATCACGACCAGCACAACCGATGACTTGTTCTCACCCGACCATGATTACCGGACGGAAAGCGGTAATCGCGACAAGTTGGGAAAAGTTTTAACCGACGATGTAGCGTTAGCGCTGGATCAATTCGAGCTCATCCAATCAGGTCAGATTCCAAGTCTTCTAGCAGGGAGCATTGATCTCGATCATGTCGGGGTGTTCGGTCATTCGATCGGCGGAGCGACGGCCTATGACGCATCTTACGATCCGCGAATCGCGGTTGGAATAGACTTAGATGGAGCGCTTTATCGACTGCGTGACAGAGATAGTTTGGGAAAGCCGTTTTTATTCATCAACTCAGAAAGCGAATTCGAAAGATTAAAAAGGGTGATGGATAACCAGGTCTACACGGATGCAGAGCTTAAGCGTATGGGCAACACAAGAGAGTGGATGGAGCAAGTAACGGAAGATAAAAAGCTGGAGCTTAAACGGATGCGCGAAACAGTCGACGAAGGAGGACAATTCCTCTATATCGAAAATACGGAGCATTTGAATTTTGCCGACGTACAGTTCATTTCTCCGGTTTTCAAAATGCTGGGGATTACAGGAAAGAATGCACCCGAAAGAGCGAACTCCGTTATCAATGCCTATATGCTGGATTTCTTCGATATGCATTTGAAAAATCAAGGCGGAATCTTAATGAAAGGACCAGATAGCCGCTTTCCAGAGGCGAAGATTGTAACCTCGCTATTAAAAATTTACGGGATATCCTAGATGCTATAAGCCATCCTACACGATGGCTTTCTTATTATGTGCTAATTGTCTATTAATTGCCTCAATAATTGTATGACAAAAAATAAAAGCATACTCACAACGGATTTAAGTCGCATGAAATGCGGCTTTTTTTTCGTGAAAAGGAGTGCGTGCAATGATGTATATAACAGTAAAGAGGTCAATAGCTCTAACGGGTAATTCATATCATTTTCATATATTAGTCAATAAAGGTTGATCGTTCTTTGAATATTTAATGTCAAGGAAGTGACTATAATTGTATAGATCTCAAGTGAGGATATAATAATTTTTGTATCCGGCGTAAGTACAACGAGCTGCGAAAGGGATGAGGACACTCCATATTTGATCATATTTGTTGGCTTAAAATAAATCACACAGGCTAGTATGTGAAATTTTTCTCTTACTTTTTATTTAACGCCGAAAGAGGCAAAGAAAACGGAGGTTGCATGATATGGAGATTGATACAGTCTTATGGAGTCGACTAGTGACCGGATTAACACTTGGTTTTCACGTTATTTTTGCAACACTTGGTGTAGGCGTCCCGCTAATGATTGCTATTGCAGAGGTCATTGGTATCCGGAAGAAGGACCCCCATTACTTACTTATGGCGAAGAGGTGGTCACGAGGGTTTGTTATTACCGTAGCTGTTGGTGTCGTGACAGGAACAGCTATTTCCCTGCAGCTTGCTTTGGTGTGGCCGAATTTCATGAAGCTGGCTGGAAATGTCATTGCATTGCCGCTATTCATGGAAGTGTTCGCATTCTTCTTCGAAGCCATCTTCCTAGGCATTTATTTGTATACGTGGGATCGATTCAAGAATCCGTATATGCATTGGCTGCTGACCATTCCGGTTGTCGCTGGAGCGGGGATGTCTGCGGTTTTTATTACAACCGTCAACGGATTCATGAATCAGCCTGAAGGATTTGTCATGGAGGCAGGTCAGTTTATAGCGGTTAATCCCGTGCAGGCAATGCTGAATACAGCGACATTCTCCAAGGTGTTCCATGTACTAAGCTCCGCGTATCTGACAGTAGCTGCTCTGTTAGCCGGCATTGCAGCTCTGGGGATGCTGAGAAAGGGTGTATCTGCCTACCACAAGAAAGGCTTAAATCTGATGATGGCTATTGTTCTGGTGTTCAGTTTGCTGAATACGCTCGCTGGAGACGTGTCTGCCAAGTTTTTGGCTGAACACCAGCCGGAGAAGCTGGCGGCAGCGGAATGGCATTTTGAGACGGAAAAAGGCGCAGATTTGATTTTATTAGGGTGGCTGAATGCGGAGCATGAAATTATAGGCGCGCTTCATTTGCCCAAACTGCTCAGCTTCCTTGCTTTTGGCGACTTTAATGCCGAGGTGACTGGCCTGGAGGAATTCCCTCTGGATGAGCGTCCGCCACTTCTAGTCCATTATTTATTTGACCTCATGGCCGGAATCGGATTCGCTCTGCTTGCCATCTCCATTCTGTATTTCCTGTTTGTATTTTGGAAGAAACGCAATCCGTTCAACCAGTGGCTGCTTCGTCTCATTGCGCTGTGTGCACCGCTTGCCTTCCTGGCTGTTGAGATGGGCTGGTTTTATGCTGAAATCGGGCGACAGCCATGGATCCTTCGAGGGTACATGCGCGTGGAAGAAGCAGCTACATCATCACCGAGTGTGAGAATTTTATTTTTCGTTTTCCTGTTCTTGTATATCGTACTCGGCGTCATTTGCGTCCTTGTGTTGAAACGTTTGTTTAACAATAATCCTGTTGAGATCGAGCTGGATAAATGGTTGAAGACGAAACAGGATCAACCCGCGAAGAAAGGGGGACATGTCGGATGAGTTATGAATTGATTGGCATCTCGGTACTATGGCTGTTCCTATATGGCTATCTCATCGTCGCTTCCATTGATTTCGGAGCAGGTTTCTTTGCCTTCTATGCCCGCCTGACGAAGCAGGATCACTTGATTAATCGTCTGATCTCGCGTTATCTGTCACCGGTCTGGGAGATTACCAACGTATTTTTTGTCTTTTTCTATATTGGCATTGTCGGATTTTTCCCGGATACGGCCTCCTATTATGGGGCTGCTCTAATTGTTCCAGGAAGCATTGCCATCATTCTGCTTGCCATCCGTGGCTCGTTCTATGCTTTTGAGAATTATGGTTCCAAAAATAATATTGTGTACCTGTTTTTATACGGAGCTGCAGGTTTGCTGATTCCGGCATCGTTGTCAGTGGCGCTGACCCTCTCGGAAGGCGGATTTATCCTGAAGCAGGGCGAGACGGTTTCGCTGGACTACTGGGCGTTGTTTACCAATCCGTTATCGTGGAGTATCGTTGGCCTGGCCATCGTCTCTGTATTATTTATCAGCGGGTCATTCCTGACTTTCTATGCTTCTCGCGCAGAGGATCATGCCGCACTCAAGCTGATGCGAAATTATGCTTTATTCTGGAGCACACCGACCATCATTTTCGCACTGACCGCCTTTATATATTTGGGTCAACACAATGCGCGTCATTTTCAAAATATGATGGATTTATGGTGGCTGCTCGCGCTATCCGTGGCTTTCTTCATGATTTCCATGTGGCTGCTGTATAACGGACGCCGTTACGGACTAGCTTTTAGTTGCATTATGCTGCAATTTTTCTGTGCCTTCTTCGCTTATGGGATTGGACAATATCCTTATATTCTTGATCCGTATATCACAATTCAGAGCAGTGCCACTTCACCAGCCATGGGTTTTGCGCTAGTCGCTGTATTTATCGGGGGACTGTGTTTGTTGATTCCTTCTCTTATTCTGGTCTTCAAACTTTTTCTGTTTGATGCGGATTATGTCAAAGGCAAAAAATAAAAGGAGGAGCTTACTGTGAAAAGCAAATTCAATTTGATTTCGCGACAAATGTCTTTACAACGAAAAAACAGGATTCTCCTTGTACTCCTTTCATTGGCACTTGGTGTAGCAATCATCAGCCAGGCTGCATTGCTGGCCGAAGCAGTCCAGCGAATCTTTGTAGAGAAAGCTTCCTTCTCGTCAGTAATACTGTTGCTCGGGATACTGCTCGCTGTTATGGCTGTACGCACCCTGTTGACGTATGGCAACGGGAAAATTGGCTTGCATATGGCTGCCCATGCCAAGATGCATATGCGAGCTAACGTGCTGCAAAATCTGACCCATGCGTCTATAGCTTCATCCATGGACGGGCAGACGGGAGGAAAGGTCAGTGTTGCTCTGGATGCCGTGGATGAAGCTGACAGCTACTTCAGTCAGTACACGCCGCGTATGATGGAAGCAGCGATTATCCCTCTTCTGATTCTGGTCGTTACATTCACCCTACATGCCAACACAGGTTGGATCATGCTGTGTACAGCTCCATTTATCCCGTTGTTCATGATTCTGGTAGGCTTGCAAACGAAGAACAAATCCGAAGAAAAATATGCGCAGCTGTCCGAGTTCTCCGGTACTTTTCTGGACTCGCTTCAAGGACTGGTTACATTAAAAATATTTGGACGGGCTAATCGTCAAAAGCAGGAAATTGAACGCAGCAGCCTGGGTTATCGCGATACTACGATGGGCATCTTGAAAATTGCGTTTACGAACACCTTCATGCTGGAATCGATCGTTATGTTAAGCATCGGTATTGTTGCTCTAGAACTGGCTATACAGCTGCTCGTTTTCAAATCGATGACATTCCATACGGCCTTTCTCGTGTTGTTGCTCGTTCCCGAGTTTTACAGCCTGCTGAAAAATACGGGAACCGCTTTTCATAGCGGTCGAACCAGTATGGGGGCTATACGCAAGGTGGAGCAAATGCTTGCGGAAACCAGTAACACGAATATGCTCTCCGGTGGAGAAGAGATCGCGCACAACCATGAAGAAGAGGCAGCATACAAAAACGATATCAATGACAGGATGACACAAGAGGAAAGGGACACAGGTCGGACAGCACAACAGAAGCTGATTCCCATGCCACCGTCCATTGAACTGGTGAATGTCCGGTTTCAGTATGAGCCGCATTCATTTGAACTTGAGGCGGAGCAGATTTCCTTCAAACCTGGAGAAAATGTCGCGATTGTGGGCAAAAGCGGCTCCGGTAAAACGACCTTGCTGCATCTCATCTCCGGGTTATTAAAGCCAACAGCGGGATCAGTCCTGATTAACGGAAGCCTGCTTTCGCAATACGATGAGACTGCCTGCTTCGAGCATATTAGCTACATTACACAGCACCCGTATATTTTTGCAGGCACATTAGCTGAAAATATAGCGATTGGAGCGGGTGGGAATGTATCTCGGGCGGACATTGAACAGGCGGCTGAGGAAGCGGGACTTGCTGAGGTTACTGCCCAACTTGAGCAAGGAATGGATACCCTTGTCGGGGAAGGAGGCAGGGGACTATCTGGCGGGGAGAAACAAAGACTTGCTCTTGCACGTGCTTTTTTAAAGCGACCTGCCATCATTTTGTTTGATGAACCCACGGTTGGACTGGACCTGCACACCGAAAAGGTCCTGCAACGATCTATCGCATCGCTTGCCAAAACAGCAACGATGATTACGGTCGCTCACCGGTTATACACGATTCAGCAGGCAGACAACATTTTATTCATGGACAATGGCGTACTTGTAGACGCCGGAACACATCAAGAACTACTGGAGCGTTTGCCTCCGTATGCCGAGATGGTTCATATCCAGCGGAAAGGAGGGTTGGCATGAAGGAGAGTGTTGTTCTTTCTAAGGCCTTAATTCAGGAACGCAAGGATATTTTACTTTCCATTTTGTGCGGATTCATCGCAGGCACGGCAGGGGTGGCACTTTTTTCCGCGAGTGGATATCTGATCTCGCAAACGGTATTTGCACCGCCACTCTACACCTTAATTGTACTCACCTCGATGGTAAAACTGCTCGGTTTTCTGCGAGCGGCGACTCGTTACGGAGAACGCTTGGTTTCACACCGGGCAACGTTCTCCATACTGAGCCGCTTGCGGACCTCCTTTTTCGAGAGGCTCATCCCTGTAACGCCTGGAATTATTAGCAAAAACCGAAGCGGAGATCTGCTCGCGCGAATTGTTGGCGATGTGGAAAGCTTACAACATTATTTTTTGCGTGTTGCGTATCCGCCGATCATGGTCGTCATGGTGTTTTTGTCTACCGTACTGTTTACTGCTGTCTTTTCTTTCTGGATAGCGTGCTTGCTCGTCCTCGGCATGCTGATCACGGCGTTTGTTGTGCCCCGTATTGTATTGCATGGACAACGTAAAGTACACGGTCGCGTACGCCAGCAACGGGCGCTGCTTTCTACGGAAGTAACCGAAATGTTATATGGCTTCCGTGATTTAAAAGTATACGGACAATTGGCACAGCGGGAACAGAAGCTTCAACAGGCTGCCGCTGTGCTCGCAATCGAGCAACAACGAGCAGCCGGACACTTGCTTCGCGGGCAATCCATGCATATTTTTGTCACTTACCTCGTGACATGGGGTGTGGTGGCGATCGGCGCCTTTTTAATTATGAAGGGATCATTAGCTGGTGTATTTCTCGCCATGCTGATTCTGGCGACGCAGACGGTGTTCGAAGAAGCTGCAGCGATGGCTACTTTGCCCGCGTATAAGCAGGATAGCGAACACGCAGTGAAACGACTAGCTGAAGCTGTTCAGCTCTCCGATGAACAGCCTGCGCAACCAAGTGGAGAGTTGTCTGCGGATCAGGCCATTTCGGTTGAGCTATCTCATGTTACTTTTCAATATGAGGGAGAGTGGAGACCAGCGTTGAACAATCTTTCCCTGCATATTCCACCTGGCTCCAAAACAGCGATTGTTGGGTCCAGCGGATCAGGAAAGTCAACTATTATTGATCTGTTGCTTAAGTTACGCACTCCAACATCAGGCGATATTCAATTGAATGACGTTTCGATAAAAGAACTGGATGAAGCAAACATATGGCAAACCACTCATGTTGTGTTACAGCAAAGTCATTTTTTCAGAGGAACCGTTCGAGACAATTTGCTGCTGAATGGGGGAGAGCATGATGACGAGCAACTGGCGGCTGTGCTGGACAGCGTTCAACTGCCTCATATGTCGTTGAACGATACGGTATATGAAAAAGGAGAGAATCTGTCCGATGGCGAGAAGCAGCGGCTGGCTCTGGCACGGGCCGTGCTGCGCAAGGGAAGGTTATGGCTGTTGGATGAACCGACATCATCGCTGGATTATGTGACAGAAGAGCGGGTATTGCAATACCTCCTGACACAGGCGGCCGAAGATACACTTCTGTTGATCTGTCATCGGCTCACAGGACTTGAACAGATGGATCAGATTGTGGTCATGGATCGAGGCAGTATAGTGGAGACAGGTTCCTTTGCGGAACTGATGGAGCAAAAAGGAACCTTTTATGAGATGAAAAACATGGAGTTACAATTGATCGGAGACACAGCTTAAGTAGTCTAAACACACTCACCACACAGAAAAAGCTTGAGAAATCAGGCTTTTTCTTTTTGTATGCAGGGATGTTGTGTCTTGAGAAAAAGCACAGCTAAATTTCGTACTGCGATAATCCATTTGGGTTGTTTCGATCCGACTTAAATGCATAAGTTGAAATATATGTTAAAATTAATAGATCTAAAATAGGTATTTAAGTAATGACAATTAGTACGTAGTAAATTGATTATATTGAAATGACACATTTGGCGGATAAGGCGTACTATGGGTTATTTATATTATCCTCGCATAAATTTTCGAAATGGAGAGTTTATGAAAAAGACTATTGTTTTTGTATTAACGATACTTATATTATTCTCAGGATTCGCAACACAAAGTAATGCGTCGTTGTCAGATACGCAATCTGCGGCAATACAAGCGTTGCTGGATGATGCCTCTCGTATATCAGGTGTGCCGGGAATGTCAATCTCAATACTTGCTGATGATGAAGTGTTCTACTTTTCTTCCGGGTATGCAGACCGTGAAAGTGGATTGTCTGCAAGTGAAAATACACTATATGAGTTGGCCTCGGTCAGTAAAGCTTTTACCGGCATGGGTATTCTGCTGTTGGAAGAGCAAGGGCTGCTGTCAATGACTGATACTGTCCAAAAATATTTACCTTGGTTTACGTTAAAGTATCAAGGGAAACCTGTTGATATGCAAAGCCTTACACTCAATAACTTTCTTCACCATACTAGCGGCCTAACAAATGCTAGGCATACTCAAAATATTCCACAAGGCAATACGCCAGATTTGCTGCAAAAGACTGTGGAAATGCTGGTAGATGCTGAGTTGGCGTTCCCTCCCGGTAAACAGTATAACTATGGAACCGTTAATTATGACGTATTGGGTTTGGTTATTGAGATTGTGTCGGGACAAAGCTATGAAGACTTTATGAGGGAACAGGTATTTCAGCCGTTAGGTCTTCACCAGACGTATGTTTATAAAGAAGATGCTCAAGCCACCGGACAGTTGGCACAGGGCTACCGTTCTTCCTTTTTTATGACAACTTCATATAACGCGCCTGATTATTCCGGGAATAAACCCGCAGGCTACATCATTTCTTGTACAAAAGATATGGCGCGTTGGATGGGCATACAGATGGGTATTGTGCAGGACATACCCGAAATATTCCATACGGTTATCGAAAAATCACATCAGGGTGATATGTCTGTTCCGGCTGTCAACGAAATGTATTATGCGGCGGGCTGGTCGGTAAACGCCAACCAAACGATTATAGAGCACTCAGGGGGCAATCCCAATTTCGGAACCGAAGTGGCCATACTGCCAAATGAACGAACGGCCGTCTGCCTGCTGACCAACGGCGCAAATATCAATAGAAGCATGGTACTAAAAGTTAAAGATATATTAGACGGCAATCTAACACGATCATATGAAATAAGCGGCACACAGCTTTTGGACATCATTTTATCGTCTACCACAATTATTCTTTGCCTATTGGCCGTTCTGTTCTTTCTCTTAGGATCACGTAGAAGGAAAATGAATGAGCGGCAGCCAATGACAAAAAAGCGAATAATCGTAACAGCTATTTTGCTGATTGCTACGATTGCCCTGTGTATAATGTGCTGTGCATTAGATTGGTCAACGATACTTATTTGGCAAACATATAGTGTTCTTACAGCTTTGATTTCGTCGGCATTATTAACAGCAAGCATTACATGGTTTGTATACACTCACTGATATAATGCCTCGCTCCGAAAATAAGTATTTTGTTCGTTCGCCTTTTTGGTATATTGTGAAGTAGACATTAAGATTGTAATCACGGAAGAGTTGAGTCCAACAGGATGTGCCGAAAGGATATTAAGTTTTATTAAGTCCGATAAGGGTTACTCGGTATTTAAGAAATTAAGAAAAAGAGGAGAAATCGATGCCCAAGGCGATTGAGGAAAGAATTGAAGCCATTATTCATCGATTACAACCGGAAACCCATTATAAAAATAAATACGGCAAGGAAGCAACGTTAGAGGAACGAATGAAATATTACAACACGCCCGGGGTATCCATTGCGGTTATCAATAATTTCAAACTAGAATGGGCTCGGGGATTCGGGCTTCGCGAGGCGGGAAAACCCGAGCCGGTAACCGAAACGACACTCTTTCAAGCCGGGTCGATCAGTAAGCCAGTTTTTGCTTTAGCGGTCATGCGATTAGTTCAAGAAGGGAAATTGGATCTTGATCGTGACGTGAACGATTACTTAAAAACCTGGAAAATACCATCTGTTGCCGGCTGGCAGCCAATAGTAACGCTTCGGCAATTACTGAGTCATAGTGCCGGGCTTACTGTTCACGGATTTCCCGGTTACGTAACAACCGATGAAATTCCCACGGTTGTGCAAATTCTGAATGGACAACATCCGGCTAATACCTCGGCCGTGGAAGTCAATCTCATTCCAGGATTGCAATTCCGATATTCAGGAGGGGGCACAACCGTCGCACATCAGCTTGTTGTAGATTGGATGGGTGTACCTTTCGTTGAAATCATGAGCGAGTTGCTATTCAAACCGTTAGGCCTTGCGAACAGTACATACGAACAGCCGCTGCCGTCTCAATGGCATGAGTTTGCCGCAACTGCACACCCTTGGAAAGGCAGGCCCCTCCAAGGCAAATGGCATATCTATCCTGAAATGGCGGCCGCAGGCCTATGGACGACGCCTTCAGATCTTGCCCGTTTAGGCGTCGAATTGCAATTAGCATTGAAAAATAATTCGAATAGCATTCTTTCTGCGGACATGCTAAACCAAATGCTAACCGCCCAGGTCGAGAATCATGTGGGTATTGGCTTTTTCCTTGACGGTGAAGGGGAAAATGTCCGTTTCGGCCATAGCGGGTGGGATGAAGGTTTCGTAGCCCGGATCGTATTATCCAAACATCTCGGTTTTGGAGCTGTCATCATGATCAACTCGAATGAAGGCAATCCCATGCTAATTGAAATCGAGCAGGCCATCGCACGCGAATACGAATGGCCCGGCTATTTTCCTGACAAAATTTACGTTAATGTACCGAACAATATACTAAATGAATACGTAGGCGATTTTAAAACAGCATCTGGACTGCAAGCTTCAATCATACTGGATGGCAATCACTTGAACTTGCGAATTCAGGAACAGTCTCCAATTCGGCTATGCCCCGAATCGGAGACGAAATTTTCAACTGAAGGACCAAACGCAGTCGTCGATTTTGAAAGAAACGTTGATGGTCATGTTGTGGCATTGCATATTCAACAAGAGGGAAGATCATTCCGGGCGGACAAAAAATTTGATTAAGTTGCGCAACTGCTTCAATAGTAATGAATTAATCATTTTGTTGGAGAATGATGTTCAAGAAAAGAGCTGTCCCAAAAGTCACTGGGACTCAGGGCGGCTCTTTTGTTCTGTTATAAAGAAGTATTCCTCCAATCGCTGTTGCCCCGATGAACGCGAAAGTTGAGTTATTCATAGTACCCTTCAGTAGATTTTCTCAACGTTCTGAATTGATCAGCATCATGCCCGAACCACACTTGGGAATTCGTGCGGGCAGCCAAAGTACGAATTCTCTCCACTGTGTTTCGATAACCGATCAAATCATAAATAATACCAGGCGGCTTGACCGGCGGTCCAAAGCTTTCCGCGGTATAGATGGCATCAGAAGCTAGAATAATTCCGCCGGTTTCTGGCATTTCAATCTGGAGACCTAACATTCCCCATGCATGACCGCTTCCGAAATTCAAGATTTTGATACCATCTACCAAATCTAAGTTGTCTTCGCCTGGTTTGATCGTTTTCCATTGCAGCTTGTTTTTGATCCATGCATCAATATCAGCCCAAACGTAAGCACCTTCTTTTTCATTGCGGGCGTAGGTCTGCAGCGCTCCATTAAACTCATCCTCATGGACGATAATGGTCGCGTTCGTGAACATTTCGAGGCATCCTGCATGGTCCAGATGCAAGTGGGAGGCAACGACATACTTAATTTCCTCAGGTCTAACTTTAAGCTGCTCCAGTCGGTTGTGCAGGTAACATTCCTCGGTTGCCACCCACGGAGACGACATCTGGGTCGATTGTGCCCAACGCCCTTGCGTGCCCATTGAGTTGGGGTTGCAGGCTGTATCAAACAAGATTTTCCCCTCAGGATGATCAATCAATACCGTATAAATTGGAAATTCCACAAATTGCGTCGGGGCATTCCGATTATTAATTGTTGCTGGATTATGCATGGAGATAATCCAATTTTTATCCATGCTCATACGACCGTTATCCATTACATATAGCTTGGGATGCATTCTATTAATATTTGCCATGTTTAATTACCTGCCCATCGAAGTAATCCAGTACGAGGTAACCTTGCGCAAGCTGCAACAGTACTGGTATAGACATACAGTAATCTAATAAATAGAATGATATAAGTAGGCACTTTAAAGTGTCCAGGGAACTTCATAGTTCATAGGAGGGAAACTACTTGGCACATGCATCCACAACTAAACAAGCTGATATTTCGTTATCCAATTGCGGCTATAGTAAAGTTCTTGACATTATCTCTAACAAGTGGACTGCACTTGTTATATATGCCATGGAAAACGGTGAAATCAGATATGGCGAAATGCTTCGGAGGGTTGAGGGGATATCTAAAAAAATGCTTACCCAGACGGTACGCAAGCTGGAACGTGATGGATTGGTCCAACGACATATAACTCCTACAGTACCTCCAAGCGTTGAGTATTCACTAACAACATTAGGGGAAACATTGCTTCAGCCGATGAAAGAGTTAAGGCAGTGGGGAAGAGAAAATTTCACTCAAGTTGTAGAGGCGCGGGTTAAGTATGACTTTGCTTATGCTGCTGGTTCACATGAAGCCGACAGCATAAATGGATGAACTATACTATGGAAATATCACATCATATATAGCGCAGTTTTGGTTATGGATTATGACACAATAAATCAAAGCAAGGATAGGGCAGCTGATCAGAGGATGATCAGCTGCCCTTTTTATTGAGGTAAAGAGCAGCTCTTGCTTAAGAAAGTATCTTCTCTTGTTGGTTTTGCTTGTATCCCTCGAATATTTTATCTTGAATTTCATTATCTTCTCGTACAAGCTTAGCGCCGTTTAACATAACGTAGGCGCCACCGAATAGAAATATTCCCCCCAATATAATCCAATACAGCATTTTGATTTCTCCTCTCTCTTGTTGTTATTACACAGGATCTCGTAAATTAACCTGCACCTTCATAATCTATTATGAGAAATAAAGTGATAAACAAAAATGACTCAAAGGGGCTAGATACATTGAGGTATGTTACAGACTTTTGAACAATAAGAACGCAAGTAGATGATCATATGCATGCACCCGAGGGAGTGAAAATAATTGTCCCTATGTGTTCATGTTTTTTTCATAATTTCTGACTCTATCGAGTCATGCGAACCGTAAATTTCACTCTTAGAATGAAAATTAGCGGAAACGCAAGGCGTTACAAACATTGAGGTGGTGAATAAGTGAGAAAAAGAATGATAGCATGGCTTGTTGTACTGTTTGCAGCACTAAGCTTCCTAACAGCATGCTCGAGTGAAGCGCCCGATAACCAGGAGGAAGTGGAAGTACAGCTTCAAACAGAACCGGAAACGGTCATTGCGGGGAATACGACTGAACTACGGGCTCTTATTACTGGAATGGATGTACCCAAAGATGCGACAGTAACGTTCGACATTCGAGTTAACAACCAGTATAAGCTGGTCGATGCCGTAAATGAAGGCAAGGGCGAATTTAGCGGCGCATTTATTTTCCCTGAAAAAGGAAAGCAAACTGTCTATGTCCATTTCTATGTGAACGATATCCATCTAACTAAGAAAAAATGGGTAGAGGTCCAATGACGGTCATTCAAAAAAGATGGTCCGTATGGACATTAGTCCTTTTAATGTCCATACTCCATGCGGGCACAGCTTCAGCAAAGCCTGAGCCGCTCGATTTGCAGAAGATGATCGATCAAGCAAAGCCGGGAGATGCGATTGAGCTGGCGCCAGGCACGTATGCGGGGCCGGTTAAGATCAACAAACCGTTGACGATTCAAGCCACCCATAATGGAACTGTTATTCTGCAAAATGACGACGGAACGGATCCGGCAATAACCGTAAATGCTGATCAAACGACGATTGCGGGCTTGCGAATCAGCGATGAAATCGGCAAAGAAAGCGCAACCGTGCTCGTAACTGGGAATCAAGCAACACTGAAAGACATGCAAATTGTAACCGGATCTGACGGAATCGCTGTACGCGATGCGAATGAAGGCGTCATATCCGGTATAAAAATCGATTGGGCTGCGGATGGCGTACGAATGGCTGACAAAGGCAATGGCATTGATTTGTTTAATGCGCATGGTTGGCAAATCAGCAATAATACTATTCGTGATATGCATGACGGTATTTACATGGAATACAGCGATAATGCCGTCGTGTCTCGCAACACAATCGAACGTTCTCGTTACGGCGTTCATTGCATGTATACGGTAGGTACGGTTATTAAAGAAAACGAAGGAAAGATGAACGTAACCGGCGCGATGGTGATGACGGCAACAAAAGTAATGGTTGTCGGCAATACGTTCTCAAAGCAAAGCGAAAATGTCAATTCACAAGGCATATTGCTTTATGATGCTCATCTAATTACTGTCCAGGACAATACCGTTGATGGTAACCGGGTCGGGTTGTACGTAGAGCAGTCATCCAATAACAAATTGATGAATAATCGAGTGAGTTACAACTTTATAGGCATTCAATTGCTAGAAGCTAACGACAACCCGATTGAGAGCAATCAGTTTGTCGGTAATGTAGCTGACGCGCAAGCCCGGGGCAGCGAAAACAACGAGCTGACAGCAAACTATTGGGACGGCTTTCAAGGCATAGACACAGACGGCGACGGCAAAAGCAACATTAAGTACGAAATTAATCCGTTCTTTCAGGGACTGACCAAAAAACGTCCTGCGTTTCAATTGTTTTTCCATTCGCCTGGCATGAATTTTCTTGAGGAACTATATCAGACAGACAAGGCTCTCTGGACAAAAGATGTCTCTCCGTTGATGGCTCCGCCCGACAGCTCGTTACATGGGGAAGGTAAAAATGACGGTATTCTGACGGGGCTAACGGGCTTAGGATTGTTAGGCTGTTCGGCGTTAATTATTTTTAGAATGAGGAGACGAAGCGAATGAAAGCTAGAATCAGTGCGTCCATTATGGTATTCGTTGCAATATTGATGCTTACCGCTTGCGGCGGGGAAAAGGTTGAGCCCCAGGCCATTAACGAGGAAACGGATGTATGCGTTATTTGCAAGATGGCCGTTAAAGACGATCAATTTGCCACTCAAATCGTTACAAAAGATGGGCAATCGCTTAAATTTGACGATATCGGTTGCTTGAATACATGGAAGAAGGAGAATGGCACCGATACGATTGGGGCAGCATTTGTCCGCGACTATAACAGCAAGCAATGGATTCGCTACGAGAAAGCCTACTACGCTTACGATTCATCTTACAAGACGCCGATGGCATATGGAATCGTATCATTTGAGTCGGAGCAAGAAGCACAGGCATTTATTCATGAACAGGGAGCGGGCCAGTTGATGACTGCAGACGATCTTGCAACTCACACATGGGAAGTCAACCGCGACATGATGAAAATGGACGGTGGTGATCATGGCCACTCTTCGGATGGAGCACATGAATCGGAGAATCCCGGACATACGTCTGGACAGGAGCAGCATTCTGGTAACGAGCAGAGTAATGGAGGACACGGTGCTTGAGTGAAACAGGATATGTAGCAATAAGAGAGATGAAGATTGGCTTTCGCAATCCTTGGGCCTACTCCTTTATGGCTCTGTTCGCTCTATTTATGTTTAGCCTTCTATTGATTAATGCACAGGGATATGTGACAGGTTACTCGGGCATTAGCGGAACGATGCTGAATTTGGCATTGTATTTACTGCCCCTGATGGCTTTGATGCTAGGATCTTTTTCGTTGACAAGCGAAAAGGAGGAGGGAAACTGGGAGCTGCTGTCCACTTATCCGCTACGTACCTGGTCGTTCTTGACAGGGAAATATATCGGGCTGGCGGTCGTACTGGTGACGATTGTCGCCATAGGTTTCGGGCTGTCCGGCGCAGCCGGGTGGCTGCTTGGCGGCGGTTTTGATTTTATTACGTATAGGCGGCTGCTGGCTTTCTCGATTGGTCTTTCTTTATTTTATCTTAGTGCCGCTATGGTAGTCGGAACGCTTGCGCGAAATCGCTGGCAAGCTCTTACCGTAGCAGTCGGCATTTGGTTTTTCACTATTATTGCCTGGCCGTCTATTCTCATCGCCACGCTTGGCATGATGCCTTACCCTTGGATCAAACCAGCAGTAACCGCGTTAACCTTTCTTAATCCGGCTGAATTGACTCGGCTATTTACGGTAGTCAAGTTAGGCGGCAGCTCGACGCTTGGGCCAGAGTATTATCAATGGATGGTTTGGATGGAGTCATCTCGAGGAACGCCGGTATTTCTAGGAGTGATGCTGGTCTGGATCGCGGTTGCTTTATCCATGGCTATCAGCCTTTGGGAAAAGGGGAGAAGACATGGCTGATTTACTGGTTCAATTCGATGCGGTCCATAAAGCATTCAAGGGGCGTACTGTTATTGACAATATCAATTTAAATATTGAAAGTGGCGAAGTCGTCGCCCTTTGCGGCGGCAACGGTGCTGGCAAAAGCACGCTGCTTCGCATGCTAGCTGGCATATTGCATCCAACAAGCGGTACCATTTCAGTGAGTGGAGTAAGCTGGAAGAAAGATCGAAGGCTTTATGCAAGGCAAATGGGTTATATGCCGGATGATTATCGGTTCAGTGCCGGACTAACAGCAAAGGAAACGATGCTCTTCTGGGCAAGGCTTCGCGGTCTGGGGAAAGACCGCGCATTGGAGGTATTGGAGCAGGTCGGACTTGCCGATACGGGAAGCAAGCCCGTCGCCTCTTTTTCTAAAGGCATGCGTCAGCGTGTGCTATTTGCGCAGGCATTGCTGGCAAAACCTCGGCTCATTGTTATGGATGAGCCTACCAACGGGCTGGATCCCTATTGGATGGAAACCTTCGTCATGCTTGTCCGCCAGTCAGCGGCGACAGGTCAAACCGTTGTGTTCTCGACGCACCAACTACAGATTGCCGAAGTTTTGGCGGATCGCATTGTTTTTTTGCGGGATGGGAATGTCGTGCTTGACGGTCGCCAGTCAGATATTCATGCCCAGTATGGAACTGCAGGCTTGCAAGAAGCTTTTGGAGGGCTATTCGGAATACCGGAAATTAAGCATTCATTACAATAACGCATACAGGCAGCAGTCGGCGAGGTTATCCGGCTGGCTGCCTGTATTTATAGCATTCATTGAAGGAAGGAGTTGCTGCAGAAATTGGCTGTCCGCAAAATGATTCTATTGTTGATCCTTATCGTTTTATTAACAGGGGCGGCTTTCGCCATACTTGATTTTGATCCTCCGCCAGAACAATCTGCGGTTCCCGGTGACTCGGCTCCGCCATTTGCAACAATTGACTTGCGGGAAGCGCCAGTATCATTAGCCGACTACAAAGGAAAAGGCGTATTGCTTAATTTTTGGGCATCTTGGTGCAATCCATGCGTCAACGAACTGCCTTTGCTGAATGAAGCATATAAGCTGACCGGAATCGAAATGCTTGCGATTAATGTGGGAGAAAAACCGGAAGTTGTACAAAAGTTTGTAGACCGATATGGGCTGGCTTTTCCAATCGCAATGGATATGAAAATGGCTATTAAGCAGCAGTACCGCGTTGTTGGCTTACCGCTTACCGTGCTCGTTAACAAAGACGGAAAAATTGTAGCCAGGCACGAGGGTGAACTGACAGATATGGTTGATATTATTGCTTTAATGAACCAGACAAAGTAGATATAAGCCTTGCATAGAAAGGGGATTTAATTGTTGACCTACAGACAAATAAAATGGCTGATTCTTACGATTCCTACGTTGACCATCGGCATGTGGGAATATATAAGACATGAGTTTTTGCTGCCCTATATTTCTATGGAGCTTGGCAACTGGCTAGCACCGTTACTAGTTCTAATCGTAACGCTTTTATTCTTAACCAAGCTGTTTTCGATGATCGAGCAAATACAAGAAGAGCTAAATCGCTCAAGGGCTGTGCAAGCGGTATTAGAGGAACGAGAAAAAATTGCTCGTGAATTACACGACGGGATTGCCCAATCCTTGTTTTTCTTAAATACATTAGTTGCAAGAATGGAGCGGCTTCAGCAACCAGGAGGGTTGTCTTTTGACAAGTTGAAAGAAAGCGTACACCGTACAAACGACTACGTGAGACAGGCTATTGCCAATTTGCGCCGTCCAGCTGAGACTCACCGAAATCCTTGGCTGCAAAGCATGGAGAGCTTAATGGATGAGCTGCGACGGGAAACCGATATTCAATTTGACTCCGTAATGGAAATTCCGGATTTGTTACTCATTGCGAAAGAGAAGGTCGAGTTGATGGCAATCATCCGCGAGGCCTTATTAAACAGTTATAAGCACGCCGAAGCAACTCGTGTTCTTATTAAAGGAACCGCCTTTCGCAACGGGTGGCGATGTGAAATTATAGATAACGGCAAAGGGTTCGATCCGGAGACGGTCTCTTCAGGAAATCGGTATGGACTTAAAATGATGCGCGATCGGGCCAACAACATGCAATGGAGCTTGCAGTTTGAGAGGGAAGCCGAAGAAACGAAAGTGATTGTCATCAAGGAGGCTACGTGAGATGCCAGTATTCCGCGTAATTATTATCGACGACAGCGAACTAGCAAGAGAAGCAATTCGGCTAATTCTGGAAGGAGATCCTACATTCGAAGTGGTAGCAGAAGGGAGCAGTGGCGAAGAGGCGCTGACTCTTGCAGAACAATGGATGCCCGATTTGATTTTAATGGATTTACAAATGCCTGGAATGGATGGACTTGAGGCGACCAAGCGACTGAAAGAGAAGCTTCCTTATATCAAAGTTGTGATGGTGACTGTCTCGGACGATATCACTCATTTGTTCGACGCATTCAAAAAAGGTGCTCAGGGCTATTTACTGAAAAACTTAAAGCCCGAATCGTGGCTCGAATATCTCAGAGCGATCGCCGTGGACGAAGCGCCAATAACGCAGGAGCTCGCATTTCGCATTCTGAAAGAATTATCTCCGGTAGGCAGAGAAATGAATACGTACAACCCGCTTACCGGACGGGAGCAGGAGCTATTAAAGTTAGTAGCCAAAGGTATGAGCAATAAGGATATTTCGTGCTTCCTAAACATTTCTGAGCATACCGTTAAAAATCATTTAAAAAATATACTGCAAAAGCTTCAATTAGAAAACAGAGCCCAGCTGACAAGATATGCGTACGAGCAAAGCTGGATGCATAAAAAATAGTAGATGAATTTATCCCGCGATTGAATAAAATTGATAGACCTGAGAATGTCCGCATGGTTTTTTGATTTGATAATTAGAGTAGCTTGTTGAGCTTGATACAAATAAGAAAATTGTGGCCAGAGAGAGGATTGTAATTAGCACCCCCATCTATTGATATAGATGGGGGTGCTAAGACTTTAGCGTTGTGGTGCCCAACTTTGACACTATCTAGGGATGGGGCGTGGTCACCGATGTTAAGATCTATACAGCGGTTAAGTGAATACTTTTACAGAGCAAGTTTCGCGATAGCTTTTTCAGCATTTGGTACAGCATTTTCCGCAAGTTGCGAGATGTTTAAGCCTTCGGCTCTTATTGTTTGTACATCGTCGATTCCGATAAATCCTAAAACTTGACGTAAATAGGGCTCCACAAAATCCGACTGCTTCCACGGACCTTCACTGAATACACCGCCAGAAGATAAGACCAAGACAGCCTTTTTATTTTTTGCTAATCCTAGAACACCTGATTCAGCATAGCTAAAGGTCTTACCAGGACGAACGACAAGATCAATCCAAGCTTTGAGCAAAGACGGGATGCCGAAGTTCCACATAGGGCTGGCAATAACTAAAAGATCAGAAGCTAGAAGTTCCTCTGTAAGTTGATCCGATAGGTGAGCAGACTCTTTGTTCGCCTGTACTTCCTCCGGTATTTTTGAGGCAATGGCTTTTAGAGTACTATCATCAAGATGAGGAATCGATTCTTTAGTAAGATCACGATACACAAACTTGGCTTCTGGAAATTCCTCATGTAGTCGAACTGAAAGTTTTTGAGTTGCTGCGCGACTTGCTGACACTGAACCTCTTGGGCTTGTTTCAATTATCAAAATTTGGTTCATGAATAACACTTCCTTTTATTTATTGGTGACTTAAGTAATCATTTAGACGATGACGTTAGCGCGTTCCACGCCGCTAAAGAGTCCATGTAATCTCTCCAATGCACGATCTTTCTGTTTTCAATCGTGACGATGGAGACAAACCTATTGTCGTAAGGTACACCTGATGCCAGAATAGTACCGTGAACTGCGTATTCAAGAATCACTACACGACTATCTTGCGAGTGGTGCACGACAAGATTATCCGACGAGTGGAGCTTGATATTATGACCATATCCCGAGTAAAGAGCCATCAAATCGACGCGACCCTGAATAGATGGTGGCCAACCGGGAAAGTTATAAAGAAACTCGAATACTGCATCTTCTGCGATGGTATCGAAATAATGCTCGCCATCCACGATACCACTTAATCCTTTTTGAACGATTTCAAAAAAGGGATCGAGGGCTTCAAAATCTGTAAATGTATCCTCTCGCATTGTTAGCACTCTCCTTAATTGTGATACTTACTTCTACACAGTATAATATAAATGGCACTTCCGTATTCAACAAGAAGGCACTTTAAAATTAGTAACTAACATGGGGGTTAGTCATGGAGAATGCTAATAAAAATAATCACTTTAATCCGGCTTTTGTCTGCGGATATAAAGATCCTGATGCTGTTCGAGAGCTTTTGACAAGAGTTGGCGATAGGTGGAGTATCTTGCTGATTCTTACTCTTTTCAAATTACATGAAAGCCGTGCACGGTTTTCTGAATTGGAAAATTCAATTCCTGGAATTTCTCAAAGAATGCTGACGTTGACTTTGCGAAATTTGGAGCGTGATGGACTAATTGAAAGAGAACTGTTTCCAGAAGTTCCGCCACGTGTTGAATATGAGCTCACAAATCTAGGGAAAAGTTTGATTCGGCCATTGGAAGGCCTTATAGATTGGGTAACAATTAATTGGGAAGAAGTAAATAAAGCTCAAGTTCAGTACGACTCGAAATAATTCACATCGTGCAGAACGCATGAAGAATAAAAAGACCGGTTCCCATAACAAAGCACAAAAGTCGCTTACCTGCGACTTTTGTGCTTTGTTATGGACAAATTCTATAACACAACTTTTATGATTTGGGTTTTTGGGTATACACTGTTGTCATTAATTATTAGTGTAATCTCTAAGCGGTTGTACTCTTTGTACAAAGCAGCATAACAAACACTCCCATACACAAGATGAAACATTTCTTAAAAAGTGATACTTCAAAAAAGCAGCCCTAATTCTTGATGAAATTAGGGCTGCTGATTTTATTGAATTGTTTTCTTTCTGCCTTCAATTAAGATGGTTAAGCTTACAAGTGTAACAAATATAGTGGCACCCATGTCTGAAAGAATGGCGATCCATAACGTGAGCCATCCTGGGATGGTTAGTAATAAAGCAATGATTTTCAATCCAAGAGCAACAATGATGTTGAAGCGAATAATACGATTGACTCGCTTAGCCACTGACACAGCTTCCGGCAGCTTACCTAAGTGATCCTGCATCAGTACAATGTCAGCTGTCTCAATTGCACTGTCTGTACCTTTACCCATTGCAATACCCAGTTGAGCAGAAGCAAGTGCAGGAGCATCGTTAATCCCATCACCAATCATGGCGACAATGCCTTTCTCAGATAGCTCCTTGATGTGATTGACTTTATCTTCAGGCAGCAAACCTCCATAAAACGAAGTGACACCAACTGCTGAAGCTACTTTCTCTGCTGTTTTCTGATGATCCCCAGTAAGCATTACTGTACTTCTAATACCCAGTCTGTGAAGGGATTGGATGACAGATTTGCTTTCTTTACGAATTTCATCGGATATGCCGAATATCCCAAGTATCTGTTTTTCGTCAGCTACTACTACCAGTGTTAGACCATCTTCTTTATAAAGATCAATTTGTTTTTGAATGTGTTCGGTTATTGTAATATGCTCAATGCTTTTTTCATTACCTAACCAATAAGACTTGCCATTTACTTTCGCTTTTACCCCTCGACCAGTAATGGTCTCGAATTCCTCAGGATCGGGTGCGGTAATATTTCTGCTGGCCAATTCCTTCATTATCGCTTTTGCTAATGGGTGTGAAGAGGATTTTTCAATAGCACCGGCTACTGTAAAAAATCGTTCTTCATCATAAATCTCTAATTGCGCGACATGTGGTTCACCTTTCGTTAACGTTCCCGTTTTGTCAAAGGCAAGAGTGTCAATTTTGCCAAGCTGCTCTAGGAATACGCCGCCTTTAACGAGGATACCGTGTTTGGCATTGCGTGTAATGCCGGATACGATTGCAATGGGTGAGGATAGAATCAATGCACATGGGCACCCGACAATCAAAACCGATAACCCCTGATAAAGCCAAGTCGTCCAGCTTCCTTGGAAGAAGAGAGGAGGGAGAACGGTTACCAGAGCGGCCACAATCATGATAAGTGGTGTGTAGTACTTGGCAAATTTATTGATGAACAACTCCGTAGGCGTTTTCGTTTCCTGCGCTTCTTGAACGAGATGAAGGATCTTAGCTAAAGATGAATCGTTATAGGCCTTTTCAATCCTTACTATAAGCAGTCCTTCATTGTTAATACTGCCGCCAAAAACAGGCTCACCGGCTTCTTTCTCAATCGGAAGGGACTCCCCTGTAATGGCAGCCTCGGTGACTGAGCTTTTTCCTTCGGTAACGACACCATCAGATGGGATTTTCTCTCCCGGTTTGATTTTTACAAGATCACCAACTTGCAGGGAAGAGATAGGGACAACCCTTTCTTGAGCGTTCTCCAACTTTACGGCTTCTTTAGGTGCAACCGAAAGTAAAGTTTCCATGGAACGTCGGGCCTTTTCCATACCGTAGCCTTCAAGCAACTCATTCAAGCCAAATAATATAGCGACTAAAGTGGCTTCTTTCCATTCACCAATCGCAACAGCGCCAATCAAGGCGATGGTCATCAGCGTATCGATATTAAATTTAAGCTTCGTTAGGTTTTTTAAACCGCGTAGAAAAGTTGTATATCCACTAATAACGGTGGCAATTAAATAAAGGATAATAATAGACTGGCTTTCCAGAATACCATCCAACAAAATTGCCGCAATATAAATGATACCAGAGGCAATGAGGAGCTTTAACATTTTGTTGTTTCCATCGGCATGATGATGACTATGATCGCTATGCTGTTGATGATCGTGAGCGCTCATATCTATGTTCAGTTGTTCAGAGATGTAAGCTCCATCTGTCTTTAGGATCCGATTAACATCAGGCATTGAAACTTCCGGACTAACTTTTAATTTGCCCGAGTTATAACTAAGCGTCGCATTTTCACCATGATCGAGTTGCTTAATTTCATCTTCGATTCTTTGTGCACAGCCGGCGCAGGACAGCCCATTAATGCGATATTCATTCATGTGAACTTCCTTCTTTCATATATGAATATTTGCTCATATATTATTCCATTATTATGGAATTGTCAAACTTAATTTGCCCAAAAAAAGGCCATCTTGTTCATGGAGTTAAACCACAGACCTTATTTTACGGATTGAATCAAGCCTAAAAAAGGAAACAGCACAGCAATCATAGTAAGAGTGATAAATATTCCAAGCTTGTTTTTTTTGTATGCTGTGAATAAAAAACCAAGTGAAATGATTCCCATTAAAAAACAACCGACTCCAAGCATGTTCCAACTCCACTGCAGGGACAGGTCATTCCAATCAGGATGAAGAAGTTTGAACAAGAATGAGGGTACAGGCCCTTCTGTTTCCGCTTCGTGAGGCGGTTCCTGGGCTCCCATGAATGCGGTTGTCACAAGAATAAATAAGGCGATAAGACTCTCCACTCTAAGCCATGTTTGTAATCCATGTTCATTCTGGCCGTCTGCATACACTTTGGTTAGGAAGCCGTTCATAAATGCTAATAGAATAAGTGGAATAAACAACAAATGCTTCAGCAGTAGAGCTTCTCCATAATTGATTCCCCATGAATTTATGTACCCAACTTCAATGATTATCGACATCATCACTAAACCTGCTATCACTATAAGCGCCATACAAGCAATCGACAGGGGTGTATACCAGCGGGTAAAGGCTTTCCAATTCCAACTTCCTTTCTTAAACCATGCGACAAGAATAAGGATACCAAGCCATATAGAGACTGTACCAACATGAATGGATTGGGAGAGAATCCCCCATTGCTTGGAGAGTGCCGCCGGATGACTTGCCAATCCATGGACAGAAACCATACAAATCCAAATAGCAGCTGAAACCCATTTTGAAGACTTATTTTTTAATCCATTAAAAGAAATCACCATAAATAAAGCGCTGCCGAAAATAAAAATCATAATCCAAGCTCGCCCAAAGGAGTAATCAGTTAGGACAATCAAAAGGAGTTCCACAAATGACATTTGAGGTGCAAAATCCATTAGAATAACGGTCGTTTTTACGATTGAGGCAAAAGAGAACAACGGAACTCCAATAGCAGCTAACTGAACTAATCGGAAGGGGACATGAATTTCTGGTTTAAATCTGACGGGGACAAACTCGAGGAAGAGATAGCCAGCAGAGATGGCAAACGAGAGGTAAAGAAGTGTTTCAAATAGATAGATATACAAAGTATCAACTCCAGAGAGGGGGAATGGTTTGCTGGGATTTATCTTACCACAAAATAAATAGTTGAAAATATGCTCATTTGTTAAGTTATGAACTTAAATGAGTATATGTTCATGTTTCAGCATATCTCGCTCTCATGACCGCTGCGTAGTTAACTTGTATTATCTATGCTATAATAATCATCACGTTAAAAGACAAATAACGGTGAGGTAATTATGACTGAAAAAACAATAGTTGATGCATGTGATGATACCTGCAATGGAACAGCGGTTGATATTACAGAGATACGTAAAAAACTTATTCCTGAATCTGCTGCATCAGATTTAGCAGATCTGTTCAAAGCATTAGGGGATCCTACACGAGTTAAAATCATTCATACCTTAGTACAGTCTGAATTATGCGTTCATGATATATCTGAAGTATTGGGAATGGGACAGTCAGCAATTTCACATCAGTTGCGCTCATTACGTAATATGCGAATTGTGAAACGACGTAAAGTGGGGAAGACCGTTTACTATTCACTTGATGATGAACATGTTGAGCAAATATTTGTGCAAACCTTACAGCATTTAAAACATGAATGATGACAAAAAGTGCCGACCTAATAAGGGTTGGCACTTTTTTTTCGTTTAAGAGCCTTTAAAGTCCATTTGTTTATCTTCTGTCAATTTTCAAGAACAATAGTTATATGAATATATGATAATATATTTTAGAAAGTAGAAAACCATGAGTATGCAAGACATTTCAAACTCCAGCGACGGAAATCAGATAAACTGACCCATAACTCTCGATCCATGCTCTCAGGAGGGCTCTTATGATTACATATGATGTCATTGTCATTGGCGGCGGACAGGCCGGTCTTTCAGCCGGATATTTTTTAAAGAAAAGAAATATCCCGTTCATCATCTTGGATAAAGAAAGCGAAGCTGGCGCCGCGTGGAGAAGGCGATATGACAGCCTGGTGCTCTTTACGCCGAGATCCTATAGTTCTTTACCCGGACTGATACTTGAAGGTAAGCAAGAGGAATACCCGACAAAAAATGAAGTGGCTGATTACCTTGGAAAATATGCAACCTATTTTGACTTTCCAATTCAGTTCCAAACAGAAGTCTTGTCGGTGTCAAAATTAGAGGACATATTCCGGATCACAACAAATCGAGGGGACTACACTGCAAAGCATGTCATCGTGACTACGGGGCCGTTCCAAAGACCGTACATTCCTCCAATAGCTGACTGTTTAAATGAAGATATTGTACAACTACATACGGCTCATTATCGTAATTCAAATGACTTGCAAGATGGTACGACGCTTGTAATCGGGGCAGGAAATTCAGGTGCACAGATTGCGGTTGAGCTTGCCGAGAGCAGGGACGTATATCTATCAGTTGGGCACCGTATCAAATATATGCCACTTGAGCTTCTGGGGAGAAGTATTTTCTGGTGGTTTGGCAAAATGGGCATTCTGAGCGCGAGTGTGGATACAAGAGTAGGTGCATTTATTCGCAAGCAACCAGACCCGATATTCGGGTTTGAACTTAGAGATGCGATAAGAAAAGGTAAAGTAAGGCTTAAACCGCGTATGGACAAGATGGCGGGGGACACGGTGGGGTTTGAAGGGAATTCCTCGCTCCAGCCTAAAAATATCGTATGGGCTACAGGCTTCCGTCCTGACTACAGCTGGATCTGTATTCCTGGTGTACTTGACGAGCTGGGAAAACCGCACCATCAACGGGGAATAAGTACGGTTTCAGGATTGTATTTTATCGGGCTCCCCTGGCAGTATAGAAGAGTTTCTGCTTTGATCGGGGGCGTCGGAGAAGATGCTGCATTTATTGTTAATCATTTATTTCATGCGGGGAGGTCGATTATATGAAGAAAAGCGCTTCTAAATCGCTTTTTGTTTATCTTGTAACCGCGCGCGCCTCCCGGCGTGCGGTGCCATCTCGGCACGCGGTGCTCGGTCACACGTCGGCGGTTAAACCTCGTCACAACTGGTCGAGGTATTTGTGTTCTTGAAAACACCGTATTCGTGAGATAGCAGTAGTATTTCGGAGATAAGCGTTTGTTCAAAGGGTGAGGTTAGTTAAGTAATCTTTATACCACTTCACAGTTGTTTTGACATATAAACACGCTTATAACCATCTTCAATTCTATGCTCAACATCAATAAATCCAAACTTCGGATAGTACATGAGGTTTTCAGTCATTAACTCGTTAGTGTATAAACGTACTTCCTTTATACACGCCTCTTCACAATAAGTTATAGCAAATTCAATCAATTTACGCCCGATTCCCTGTCCTTGAAAACTAGGATGAACAGCCACATTTTCAATCAACAAATAGTTTTCTTCGGGATACAGTACAATAAGACCTTTTACTTCATCCTTGTCTGTGTATACATAGACAAGATTTCTCGTAATAAGACGCATATAGTCTGCAAGCATGGGAGCAGGCTTCTTTCCGATTCTTTCGATGTACACGTTATATGCCGCATTGGCGCATTCAATAATTGACTGGTGATGGTGCTGCTTTGCAATTTTAATATTCATAGTTGCCTACCTCCAATAGATAGTATATCATTAAACTCTTCCATTTCTAAAGTAGACGAGGAACAAAGTAGATCAGAACAATAAAGCGGCGGCTAATCAATCCGGCTGCTGTTTTGTGAAATTAAAGGGTAGGTTTGCGTAACACTATGCATGAACGGCTAACGGAGACGATAGTTGCATGTGCAAAATAATACTTGGCTGCGACGAAGACCCGATGTGGAGTAACTTCTTAAGAAAAACAACTTAGCCGCCATCATAACTGTTTAGTTTCTATGTAAAATAAAAAACTAAAACCTCACTCGTTAGCAGAGGCCCTACAGAGTGTTATTATTTAAATGAAATTTTTGGAATTGGATTTAGTCCCGCATTCTAACTGTCAGGCCGATAAACCAAGAATTCAAGATTAAAATGGCACAAAGTAAGAAGTTGCTTAGAATTTAAGTTTATAAAATAAAAGTGACCTGCTGTTTTGTATATAAAGACAGGTCACTTTTATTTGGTTTATAGCTTTATTATTTAATTCTTTGTAATTTACACATTAACACTTTCCAGACGCTTAATTTGTAATGGGGGTGGTACAAGCCATCCTTTTTCTTTGAGCAATTGAAGAATTTTCAACCCCAACGCTGCATTAGTCATGTGATATTTGGCAAATAATGCGCCAACATCCTCTCTAATCGATTGTCCCATAGCCTGACTGCAAGCTGCTAAACCTAAAGAAGTATCCGCAGCGATTTTTGCAGCTATTTCCGGGTCAGTGAATCTGGCGCCAACGGGAATGTCTTCAAGTTTTACAGGTGGTCTATCGGGCAGGGTAGGAGCTGGAGAAATTCCATTGTCGGTCAGTAATGTATCACACTCTTTAATTTCTAGCCTAGCTTGATCAATTAAAGCCTCCAAAATTTTTTTTAAATCTTTGTCACCTGAATGGTTTAAATAAGCTTGATAACAGGAGACAGCACCTCTAGCTATTGTTGATGTCGTCCATATACTGAAAACCTCTCCGTAGTGCAAAGGTTCATCTTTAGGATTTCCGCTAAGGATACCCACATTTATCCAACTCCTTTAACATGTATTTTTTTGTACGGAAAAGGGATTACGTGCGTTCACGGTTTCGATTTCGCAAACCAATTAAACCGGCTAACCCCAATAATCCGATCCAGCCCCAATTGTTATCATTATCATCGTTTACAGCATTTGTACGGTAGTTGTTTGAATTGATCGCATTGTTGGAATTGGTGTCGTATCCATTCATTCTGTTGTTGTCTACTGTTAGATCGGCAGCATGACTTGCTTGAGTAAAAGCAGGAATAGATGGTGTTACTGTAAGGATTGTTAATACGAATATCATTAAAAACAGTTTTTTCATTTAGTTTATTCTCCTTTACTCTAATTTCTTACGTTACCTAAGGTGTCCTTGAGTGCAGGCGATTATTCAGGATGTAAGTTGAAATTTACATTTTTTATTTTGCAGACTTTTATAATGTTGCATATGTAACACGTATATTTCTTCCCTTTGATCTGTTTTATGTTATCACAATAAATACATTTCATTATCTAATCACCTCCGATAGTTATTATGTGCTGTAGTCGATGATGTATTCAGCAGAATCCATTTTTATCCAATGTTAGGGAAGAAAAAATATATTTTATTTTTATGAATAGGTGAAATCATTTAAAGGGAAATTGTAAGTCGAAGACAAAGAAGGAGGTATAAAAAATGTATTATTACAAAGAAGAATTAATTAACAAAATCGAAGTGGACCAACCTGATCCGGCAGCCGCTAAAGTATTACAGGAAACTCTAGGGGGACAATTCGGTGAAATGCGGACCATGATGCAGTATTTTTTTCAAAGCTCCAATTTTAGAGGTAAAGAGAAACAATTCCGTGATTTGTTGAGGGGAGTATTTTTGGAGGAGATCGCTCATGTAGAACTTGTTCAGAATACAATTAATCAGCTGCTAAATGGTGCTGGAGAATCTTTGCCGGGAAACGCTGGCTTAGATTCCGCGCCAATAGACGAGGCAGTTAAACATGCAAATCCGCATCATTTTATAATTGGAGCGAAAAGCTCACTTCCAGTAGATGCCGGCGGGAATCCATGGAATGGATCATGGGTTTATAGCCATGGCAATCTAATTAGCGATATGTTGAACAATGTCGTTCTTGAATCAACTGGTGTATTGCAGAAAACAAGAATTTACGAAATGAGTAGCAATAAGACATTCCGGGAAACGCTTGGTTTTCTTATTGTTCGCGATAATGCACATCAAAACGCATTTGCTAAAGCTTTAGAAACGCTTGGAGTTGAATGGGGCAAGTTATTCCCTGTGCCAAATTATGATATCAACAAGTATCCGGAATGCCGCAAATATGTCGATATGGGTTTTCACAATGTTCAGTTTGATTTTAGATTAGATCAGTCCCGAATTGCCGAGATTTTTAGTGGTAAGACACCTAGCCGCAATGGGGGAGAACTAACAGTGACTCAGCCGCCCGTCGGTTTTGAAGTTCCGCAATTGCCTGACATGCCGAATGAACATAGCCCTGGTCTGGTTGACATGTTCAATTAATAAATACTCAGCGTTAAGAAGGACGCCAAAATCCTGTCAGTGGCGTCCTTTAATTCATCATACTGAAAGAGTAATCCAATCCCGCTAACTAAAATCGGGAGATAAGTGAAATAGCCTCAGTTGGATGCATAGCAATACTCCGTTTTTTGAGAAAAGCAAGAGCCGGAGATTATCCAGCTCTAGCTAGACATGCATTGTCTATTGAAAACCTCTTGTATGTTGAGTGGAGTAATTGGTTTGGGGCTGATTGAAAGTCGAAGTCAAATTGCTTTGAACGGATTGTTCTAGCTGCCTACAGATCTGGGAGATTTGTTGCAATTGTTGCATTGCCACTTGATGACCATGAAGGGCTGTTTGGATGGTTTGAGAAGCTCTTTGTTCCCGTTGTGCCAGTTCTTCCAGTTGCCTTGCGTTTTGCTGTTCTTGTTGTAGCAATTGCTGATACATTTGCGATGCTTGTTGAGTCTGGTTCATCATTTGCTGGACGATGTTTTCACATTGATTGATTTGAGAAGACAAGTTTTGGTACATAACACATTCCTCCAGTATATTTATTGTTCTTTGTAGCAGAGTTACTTTTTTCTTAACTCTCCTTTTTTATTCATACTATTTTAATACTGAGATGAGAAGGGGGCTATTTATTCGTTTGTTATGCTTGCCAGAACGTTTATCCGAAACAAGCACCTTGAATATTATTAGCGATTTCGGAAAACATGTAACGGGTTGATAAAAAAGAAATTGACAAATTATTTTTGAAAAGAGGCGGTCTATACGAACAGAGAGGATGCAATATGGGGGGCCTTGGAGGAGGTAATCGATCCTGAGGTTGGAGCAAATATCGTCGACTTAGGACTAATTTATGACATAAAAGTCGATAAAGAGGACAAGGCTAACATTCAAATGACTCTTACAATGCCTGAATGTCCACTTGCAGATGTGATTGTGAAAAAAGTGGAAGAGGCAACAATGACAGTTACAGGTATTAAAAATGTGGAAGTTCATTTAGTGTGGGAACCGAGATGGTCACCTGAAAAAATGAACGACAGAGCTCGAGAGGAAATTAGATCACGTCAATCTTTGGTTTAGTCATACCAAACCTTTTCTGTTTTATCAGGAATTAAAGGATTTTACAAGGTGATGATTAGATTAAAAATGTACCTAAACAATAATCCACTATTAGATTTAAGTTATAAAGATGATATGAAAGAATTGGCTGGAGAAAGACTCAATAAACCAAGGATGCCTAAAGAGGCAGGTTCAGAGGAGCCTACCTCATTTAGATGACAAACTGATTCTTATTTCAAAATTATCAATGAAGAATGGGTAACAGAAATAATTGAGGACTGGGATTTACCCTATCGAATTTACCAAGCTGGTGATGTAAAAGGTTGGTATTTACGTGATGAAGTGATAACACGATTTATGTTCGAGACTGGTGCAAGAATATCAGAAATCCTAGAGCTCACAATTGGTGATTATCGCAAGCGTACCAATTTAATGCGGACACAATTGGGAATACACCAACACGAACGGTGCCAACGGCAGACGTCTGGCGAATAGGTAGTGCTGCGGTTAATTCCTTTTATGTTTATCCTAAGTCGGTTTAGTTCGATTCAATTCCGCCCAATAGGATCGTCCGATCCACATAAGGCTTGAAGTCCTCAGTCAGTATGATCGTGGCGCCTTTTGAAGAAAGCAGCTTCTGCTCCGATACTTTCCAGGTGTGTGATTTACGGTTCTCACGGCGGTAAGCGACGAAGTTATAGGAAGAGGTCGTGAATACCTTGAAGCCTTTTTTCAGGCAATCTTGGACGAAACGTACATCGGACCCCGCAACCACCTTCGTCGAGAAGGAGACTTTTTTGAATACCCGTTTATGGAACATAATGGTGGCGCCCGCGATACGTCTGCACCGCCTGTAAGGTTTTACGGTCGTTTTGCGTAGCAACAGGACCGAACGGTGAGGGAAGAAGAAATAACAAGAGCGTTTACCGATGACATCCGCTTTCTTCCTGGAAAACAAAAACATAGCTTCATCCAGATAATGAGGCGAGTAGTAATCGTCGTCGTCGAATTTGGCAATATAATGATAACGAGCGCGGGCAACCGCGTAGTTCAGGCATGCGCCAAGATTCATGCGCTCATCGACGCGGAAGACGCGGACGTTGGCATACTGCCGCGCAAGCTCTTTATATGGAAGCAAGGCGATATCGTTTTCGTTGATGATCACGATGAGCTCTTTGGTGCGCCATTCCTGACGGTAGTAGTTTTCAAATATATCCAGCATATGCTTGGTTCGAATGGTCGAGGTAATGATTGTTACGCCTGTATTCGTATTCGCGGACATCGTCTTCGTCTCCTATGAATATATTCAAGCTAGAACAGGCTATGCGCATAGAACGATGAGCATCTCAAATCATAGTTTATAGTAGTCACAACCGTCCTTCGGCCGGGCGTGTAGCTGGCTACGCTGGAAAGAGGGATTCAGAAGAAACGTTGAGGGTGCAATGATGCAAGGTCAACTCACGAAGGCCGGTTGACCTTGCGTGCTTTACCGTACATGCCATGCCTAGTTTACGTAATGTCTGTAATGCTTCGTCTTGCGAACAAGCTTGCAGTGCGACATATAGAGGCGCGTGCTTTTCTTTTGCGTATGGCTTTTGAAATCTTTTCTTCTAACACAAACATAGTGTCGCTTGGATACGGAATACACGCGAAAGCCTCTGCGGATGCACCGCCCGACCCAGCCGGAATCCGTGCCGACCTTTTTGAACTCAGGAAATGGGATGCGTTTCCAGACCGATTTCAGGAAGACCAGAGTACCTCCCTTGATGGAGCGCACGTATTTCATTTCGCCCCCCTTGCGGAAAACCATCAACGCACGATTTGCCTCGAAGTAAAGGAAAGAGGTATGTTTGCCTATGATGGACGCTTTGCCGCTTTTGATAGCACGGGCGGATTCACGCAAAAACTTGGGTCCGTAGTAATCGTCATCGTCAAACTTGGCGATGATGCCATCCTCTGCCATTTTGATGGCGTAGTTCAGGCAATAGCCGAGCTTGTATTTTTGGGGAAGCTGGATCACTCTGACTTCGTTATCTGGATATTGGCTTGCCCGCTCCTGATAGAGTTGGATATCCATTGTGTCGTTATTCAAGACGATAATCATTTGTTTGTCCTTCCAAAGCTGCCGGTCGTAATTCTCGAATATGTTATCGATGAATGCGGGTCTCATTGTGCATGCGATTACGGTGAGCATCTTACTTATCATCTCCATTCGGCGCAGCTAGAAGCTTGGATTTACGTCGGTTCCATAATGAATTATTTTTAATTTTATACAATTTTTTGTCGATAATTTTTTGGTATAAACTTAGGAATCGATCTGTCATGATATGGTCAGAATAGCGGGTTCTGGCATAGCGTCTGCATTCGCTGGCTGAGGGTAGCCGCTTGCGGTGTTTGACCTTCAACGCCATGCCGGATGTCTTTCTGCATAGGAGCTGAGGCATTCCTCTAAGAACCTCGGGAACGGCACCTTTTCTGAAACCTAGCACGGGCGTGCCGCTAGCCAGTGCTTCGATGAGGACTAGTCCGAAGGGTTCATCCCAAGTCGACGTAAACAGGACGCAGCTTGCATTGGCAAGCAACTTGCGTTTGCGGTCTCCACCGACGGGGCCAATATAGCTGATTTTTTTTCCCAGATGAGGTTTGATTTTAGCATTGAAATAAGACTTGTCGTTCAGTGTGCCAGCAATGATGAGCCGCCTGCCTGTTTTTTTTGCAACCTTGATAGCGAGGTGGACGCCTTTTTCCTTGATCAATCTTCCCATATAGAGCAGGTAATTTTGTTTGTTTTTCGTGTAGGTGTAGTCTTCCATACGGATGCCATTATAGACGGCATACCCTTTTCCTTTTCCATATTTACGGAGAATGAATTTGCTGACGTATACCCGAAGCTGCACGTCTCCCTTAATCCCTTTAGAATGGGATTGGCTGATTGTAGGAATAGGCGGGTTTGCTTTCGCGACGATACCGTAGTGATCGTGTATGATATCCACGTCTGGCGGGAGGTTTTTTATAATGAAGTCCAACTGCTCTTTCGGATCATCCGACTGATATTCGAAAGTTTGAGTTGCATTCGAGGTCGATCCTTTCTTGGCAAATAGAATCACTTCATGCCCCCGGTTGACCAATTCTTCTGTTAAATAGTGCACATCGCGTTGCGTGCCCCCGTAATGCCTCGGAGGTACAGTAATCGTATTCGTCGATATTTGAGCAATTCTCAAACTTCTCTCAACTCCTTAGGTCAATATCTTCCCATAGGCATTCCTTGTAGGATATGAATGGACTCCTGTGCAGGGCACGGCGCTTTCATCAATCTCAGCGTTTTAATTTAAACCGCGTACAGGGTATGGCCTAAACCAAATGAAAGCAGTTTTCATAGAATAATAGAAATTGATTGAAGAGGTGAGAAGACGTTGAAAGGAATAATTCTCTGTGCAGGGAAAGGAAGTCGCTTATATCCGTTTACCAATAATTATCCAAAGACACTTATACCTGTCGCAAATACGCCCTTGTTGCAATTATTAATCGCGAAATTAATGGAGCTTGGAATAGATCGTATCGGCATAGTCATTCATCCATCCCAAGAAGCCGACATTCGCGGCCAATTCGGTGAGGGAGAAGCACTTGGCATCTCGATGACGTACATCTATCAGCATGAGGCCAAGGGAATTGCGAATGCACTAAAACAAGCGGAAGACTATTTATCAGGTGAAGCGTTCATACTTCTTCTGGGGGATAATTTGATTTCCGCTTCGTTATCCGATCTGAAGAACGACGTCGAGCATGGCGGTGTACAAGCATCCTTGCTGCTTGGGGAAGTTTTGGTCGCACAGGATTACGGCATCGCGGAGATCCAAGATTCGCGCATCGTAGGTTTGGAAGAAAAACCGGCGCATCCCAAGTCTAATTTAGCGGTATTAGGGGGTTACGCATTTTCGAAGGAAATCTTCGATGCGGTCGACAAAATCACACCCTCTAAGCGGGGCGAGTACGAGATAACGGATGCGATTCAGTGGTTGATCGAGCAGCAGCATGTCGTTGCTTACCATGTTACCGACCAATTGAACATCGACGTCGGCACGATGGATCGATGGCTGCTGGCCAATCAAAAATTGCTGGACGCGGAGGCATTGAAGAAACGAGTTCACGACTCTGTCCGGCTGGAGCGCTGCACAATCGTGGAGCCGGTATCGATCGAGATAGACTGCGTGCTGAAGGATTGCCGGATCGGCCCTTATGTTTCGGTGGGCGCGGGCTCCAATCTGGAGAACTGTCAAATCGAAAACAGCATCATTCTGAATGGGGTTTATATGAAAGATCTCCCATTCCCTATTAAAAATGTTATTATCGGCAAACATTCCAATGTCGCCGGGGCACTCATTGATAAAGAGGTGAAGGAGCTTTGAAAATTTTGATTATCGGTACGGGCTATGTAGGGGCCACGACAGCAATGGTTTTTGTCGAGGTAGGCTGGCAGGTAACCGGACTAGATATCGATGCGGGCAAAATCGAACGGCTGAGGCAGGGACGCTTGCATTTTCATGAACCTGGCCTCGAAGACCTTATTGCCAAGCATGTGCAAAGCGGTCGTTTGCAGTTTACGACGGATAAAGAAACCGCCATTGAGGAACACGACGTTATTTTCCTTTGCGTAGGGACGCCATCGCTACCGGATGGAAGCGCGGACCTGCGCTACATTCAACAAGCTGCCGAGGATATCGGGCGTTCAATGAAAGGCTATAAACTTGTCGTTACCAAAAGCACCGTCCCAGTCGGAACGCAAGAGCAGATCAAAGAGTGGATAAATGCGGCGCAGCAAGAGACCCATCCATTCGATGTCGCTTCCAATCCCGAATTTCTGAGGGAAGGCAAGGCCGTCGAAGATGCTTTGCGCCCCGACCGTATCGTGATCGGCACCGATAGCCAGTGGGCAACTGAGCAGCTTCAAAGTCTGTATAGGTCTTTTGTATGCCCCTGGATCATAACCAAGCCGAGGACCGCAGAGCTTATCAAGTATGCATCCAATTCGTTTCTCGCAACTAAAATATCTTACATGAACGAGCTTGCGAGGCTCTGCGACGAGCTGGAGGTCAACGTAAAAGAGATTGCCGAAGGGATGGGCCTTGATTCTCGTATCGGGTCAAGCTTTCTACAAGCTGGCCTGGGGTACGGAGGTTCCTGTTTTCCTAAAGATGTCTCGGAATTGGTTACAACGTCAAGAAAGCATAATGTAAATCTTCGTATCTTGGAGGGAGTCATAGAAGTCAACCTCACTCAATACGCATATTTGCTTGACAAGGCTAGGTCGCGGCTGGGGGGCTTTGCGGACAAGAACATTACGATACTGGGGCTTGCGTTTAAACCAGATACAGACGATATTCGGTATGCGCCGGCTATACGAATAATCGATCAATTGTTACTCGAGCAGGCCATCGTTCAGTTGTTTGATCCCTTTGCGGCTTTACCGGTGCGCACTTCCCACAGGGCAGTGAAGGTCTGTTCATCAGCCGAAGAAGCATTACGAGGCGCGGAAGCGATTATACTGTGCACGGAATGGCCCGAGTTCGGACAGCTGGATTGGGAGAAAGCGAAGGAGTTCGTCGGGCAACCCAACTTCTTTGACGGGCGCAATATGATGGATGCTACACTGATGCGCGGAATCGGGTATTATTATCAAGGTATCGGCAGCGATCATTGAGACTCATTCGCTTCTTATAGTTACAAACGAACTTTCATTGGCCCTGTTAGGTGCAAGAGAAGTTGCCGGACAGGAGTTAAATGGGGCAGGATATCCAAGCATGAATTAGTTAATAAGTTGATTAATGCAGAACAGTACATTGCTGAGCAAAATCAAAAATGGCTAGTTACCCAGTTTGAAAATTTTAAATAGACTCCTCATAATTAAAAGGTAATTGTCCCATAAATCACTAGGTAGTGTTGGAAATGAATTTCAAAACGTTAATGTCGGATGACAAGAACATTGTCCGATTGAAGTCCGCGTAAATCGCGGTCTTTTTTTTGTTATCGGCTCAAGTTCTTGTCAATTGGCAGTGTCAAGAACTTGAGCCGATTTCCGATTGGTGGCAAGAACAATATCCGATTACCGAGAAAAACGATCGCTGGACGCCACTGCAGAAGAAAGGGTGGGGGGACAGTGAATCAGCTGAACAGGATTTCTTGCTGGTGTGGCTTGTCCGACTTCATTAAGCTAGCATTTTTTCTTTCTTACTCTAGTGAGGCGCCGAAATCATCGGCAAGCTCCTGAACTGAACTTCATAAGTCGTTTTGATTTGAACATATCATAACCTCGGTTTTTAATTCATGACAATACCTGTCACTATTATAATCTATAATTGGAATCAAGCCCGGCTAAAAGTAGCTAGTGGGCAAAATTTCAGTATGAAGGAGCTGTTTAATCATGACATTTCAAGTGACTCCCTTTATCATGCTCGACGGAAATGCAAAGGAAGCTATCCAATTTTATGAAATCTCATTAGGTGCAAAAGTCGTCTTTACGCAAACGTTCGGAGAGGCACCGGAAGACCCGGAACATCCCCTGCCGAATGAAGCCAAAGATCGTTTAGCGCATTCCGTATTAAAAATCGGCGATGCAGATCTGTTTGTTGCGGATACTTTTCCAGGCAAACCTAATCAGAGCGGCAATCGCGTTCAAATCTGTATCACAACTCTCGATATCGGAATATCAAATCGATTTTTCGATGCTTTACAGCAAGGCGGTCATGTCATCATGCCTCTGCAAAGAGTGCACTTTAGCCCAGCCTACGGGATGGTAACGGATAAATTCGGCGTTACATTCCAAATCTTTACTCAGAGATAATCAATAAACCGAAGCACGCGAGGTTTATATTACTAATAATACTGGGGAAACCCGGCATTTTTTCAATGTGCACATGGCTTGGGCTTCCGGACTAGTCTTATACTAGAACAACTGGGTCAACGTTCTGTATTACATTAGCAAACCGCATTTTTAAGGAATTCAAAACCTTTAGAAGGAGATGTACTAAATTGAAAGTACAAGACGTTATCGATCGAGTCTTGGAGAAAAGCTGCGGAGGACGAAAACTGGAGCAGACGACTGACGTACTGGTAAGCGGAAACCCCGGCATGGAGGTGACGGGTATCGTTACTACTTTCATGGCGACCGTGGATGTAGTACGAGAAGCGATCGCTATCGGAGCGAACCTGATTATAACGCATGAGCCGACCTATTTCACTGCAGCAGATAAGGTGGAATGGCTTGAGAATGATCCTATTTACTTGGCCAAGAAGAAGCTTATCGAAGATAACGGAATAGTTATCTGGCGTTTCCACGATTATATGCATATGGCTAAGAGTGATCTGATTTATGACGGGCTTATTAGAGAGCTTGGCTGGGAGAACAAAAGGCTCGATCCATCATCGCCATGGTCGTACATCATCGAACCGACGACCGTCGGAGAGCTGACGGAATTCTTCAAGAGTAAGCTGGACATGAACAACGTACGAATCGTAGGCAAACCTGATTCAGCTTGCTCCCGAATTGGGATACTGGTCGGGGGAGGCAGTCTGGGCCTTGGTCGAGAAGAGATGCCTATGGAGCTCATGCGCGACAAGGATCTTGACGTCATGATATGTGGTGACATCACGGAATGGACGCTGTGCGCATACGTCAACGACGCCTCCATGCTCGGGATGAATAAGGCAATGATCGTGGTCGGACACGAGCGTTCCGAGGAATCAGGAATGAAATACCTAGTAGAATGGCTTCTTCCAATCGTGGAAGGGGTTCCGCTAACATTTATCGATGCCAAGGAACCTTTCTTTTATATATAATTTTGATAGACAGGAAGATCGAACCATATGTCATCGTAAAACTTTTAGTTGAACATGGTGTTAATGTTAATTTTAACGGTGCAGATCAAGTGTTTCCATATTGTACAACACCAGTACAGATGGCCGCACCCGGAAATCAATTTTGAAATCGAAAACTACTTAATAGAGCACGGTGCACTGATTATGATAAAGAAGGTAGTCGAAATGCCCAAATCCAAAAGATTGATGGAACTGATGATGACCGTTAACCGGAAGCGGCGGTTCAAGGTTCAGGAGCTTGCCGACGAATTCGGCGTTTCCAAGCGTACGATTCTAAGGGATTTACAGGAGCTTAACGATCTGGGGGTTCCGCTCTACTCGGAAGTTGGTCCGCATGGCGGGTATCAGGTCATCAGGGAGCGGGTGCTGCCTCCGATCGCATTTACGGAGGAAGAGGCGGTGGCGATGTTCTTTGCGGTGCATGCCCTGCGCCATTACTCCTCGTTGCCGTTCGAAGCGGAATCCGCATCGGCGCTGAGCAAGTTCTACCTCCATATGCCCGGGGACGTCCGGGACCGGATCGACAGCATGAAAAACAGGGTCGACTTCATTACCCCGACAAGGCGGAGGGATGCCCCTTGCTTGGCCATTTTGCTCGACGCTGCCGTACATCGGAAGGTGCTCACCGTCAAATACGAGTCGAAGGGAGAGGAGGCGGGTAGCCGCCGGATTCAGCCGGTTTGCATTTACGCGAGCAACGGCTTTTGGTATTGTACGGCCTATTGCTTCCTGCGCCAGGGTCTCCGCGTGTTCAGGTGCGATCGGATTCGCGAGGCGGCTTATGACGCATCCGGCACGGAGCCGCTCGATCTAGACGACGTAAGTCTTAGCCGGCGTGCGTCCACTGAGCCGAGGGAGCCTATACGCCTTCGGGCGGAACTCAGTCGTGCCGGCGTCCAACGTTGTGAATCCGAATTGTGGTTGGCCCCTCTGCTGGACGTGCGCGAAGACGGAAGCGGCGTAATCGATAATGACGTGTCGCGCGGCGATATCCCTTTTTACACGGAATTCTTCATCGGACTAGGAAACGAAGCGGAGCTGGAGGAGCCTGCAGAATTGAAGGATTCAATCCGGCGGAGGCTCTCTGAGATGTTGGCCCGATACAAATGAATGGTTACGCCGCGTATGGGTTTAAGCATCGATTTGGTTTAAAAAATAACGAAGGCCGGTTTAAGCATGGCTCAAGTGCATCAATTAAAAGAAAATGTGACATCGGAAATGTCCATGATATATGCGAGAAAAATTCAAATCACTCAATAAAAGCTGATCCTGCTATTGGGGATCAGCTTTTATTGGAACCTAATGTCGGGAATCGGCCCAAGTTCAGTGACACTACATATAAAAAGGTAGTAGTAGCAGCTAATAAGTAGTAGCCGGGGATTTTGCTCGATTTCTTAAGATATATACATATGTATAAAATACGGGTTTTGTGAAAAAGAATGTAGTATGAATGGAGTTGCTTGAATTTAAACTTCCATTCACTTCCAGTCGAACTAATTGCTCCTGTTGAGCAAGTAAAATTTCTACCATGCATAACACCGTTGTCTTTTGAGCTTTGTCTCTGCGGATGCGTCTGCTTTAACTTTGCGCAACTGCGCCCCTTTAGAGCGTCATGACTAAGTCTCTGACATCCCGTAAGCTTCACCGCGTTGTTGCGTAAACGATTACCGCTTCGTTCTTCTGGCTACCGCCATCGTATAACGGCCAGTTAAAAAAGGCCAACCAGAACATTCTCGCTGACCTAATAATACGAATAACCGCTTCCCGGCGGAATACCGGGAAGCAGCCCTAATGATATTAAGCTTTCAGTTCCAGCATAACTGGAACATGAGGCTCCAGCTTAAGCTCGATCGCGCCGTCCTTGACGGTATAATCGCAAAGGAGTTCTTTGCCGTTTTTCGTTAGGCGGTATACAGAGTAATCGGCTGTCAGCCAGTTCTCTGGCAGCAGCCATGCCCGGGTGACGCCATGCCTGCTGTACACATAGATCCGGTTATCCAACGGGATGAAGCGATCGTGGTTGTCTGCGATGACCAGCGAACCCCATTTCACGGCAAGATGCTCGGTCTTTTTATCGATCTGAACCGTAACGCCGTCGCTGAACCGCATCATGACGCGATGCTCATCCTCCCGCATCTCCGCCATTTCCCTATTCAAATAGAAGCGGTACAGCATGGAGCCGAGATAAATAATATCGACAACCTGATTCCAATTATCATGGAATGCCGTCGATTGCACCATCTCACCTTCAAGGCGTGTAGGCTCCCCCCGGTACAAAATATCGGCATCGATGGAGGCGCCTTTGCCCCATGCTACTGCGTCCAGATCGACGCTGCCGCCGCCGACAATTTTGCCATGATACATTTGTGAAGGAGAGAAGTGCCAGTACGCGCTGAAAATTCCGCTGTCCTCGATCGGCATGCCGTTCTGTCCTTCCGTCGACACGTCGATCCCTCTCTCGTTGAAGTAATCAATGATCGGCTTCATGCCGCAAACAAGCTCTTCTAACGGCCCGATATAACCCTGCTCATCCCAGCTTGCATTCGTATTTCTGAACGCATCCAAATGTACCGTCTTCTCCACAGGGACAAGCTCAAGAAATTGCTTCAGCCGCTCGAATGCATGACCGCTCTCTACATCCTTCGTATGGGAAATATGATACACCCGCTGTTCCAAATCCAGCCATACACGCGCCGCTCCATCCGGATCACGGCTCAAATTGGCCGGGTTCCAGTCTGGTGAATCCTCATAAGCATCATCAACATTAATATGATAGCTAATCGTACAATTATATTGCTCTTTAGCGGTTTGAATAAGCTCCAGCAGCTCCTCGCGGGCTCTATCCGGGTTAATCGCTAGCTTCGGATTAATGACATTGAGCGAAGGATAACCCGTATCATGCCCGTCGAATTGCCAGCCGACCAAATAGACAATCTGCGGGACGCCGCCGGTAATATGATGAATTTGGCGGATGATGTCTAGCGTTTCCTGGAACGTCGTAAGTACGCCACGTTTTCTTTCCGCACAAAACACTTTGTACCAGATCGCTTCTTTATAGATCGGATTAGCATCCGGGAACTTCCGGTTCAACCATAGCTGGTAATCGCATTCGTCCGCCTTGCCGTCACCGTTGCTGTCCGTCAGAAAAACGACGCTCATTTCCAGCGGCTCCATCACCTCATTGCGCACCCGGTACTGATACGTATTTGGCGTAATCGCATAGGAATCCGCCCGGCCCTTATACTTGCCGCTGCCCGAAGCCTCGCTCAGAAGAGGAGTAACGGGATAATTAGTATGGACGAAGCAGCAAAGCTCAGCATTGAACAAGCAAGTATGCATCGTCGGTACAGCAGCTAGATCCGGAACCGAATCACTTATAAGCTCCTTGACCTGTCTCCGATCATACAGCCCCCGGCCTCCGGTCGGAATCAACCTCCAGCTCTTGGCATGAATCTCAGTTCGGGCATAGGAATAGCTGCTATCGTCGCAGGCAAGCAGAGGCTGATCCATCCAATCGATCGTCTGCAGCCACCGGGAACGGTCCTCCTCCACCTTGAACGTGACCCGTACCTCATTCTGCTCCAGCTGGTAGTTCACTGAAATCTCCAGATCAATCTCTCTCAATCTCATCTGATAAGAAACCGCAGCATTGCCGGGATCATACGCAGCAGCAATCTCCCATTGCTCCCATGCAACCGTATTTCCGTTCAAAGCCCATTTGCCGTCAGAGCCGTTCATCGTCGCCCCTGTCTTTTTATGCAAATATTGCTTTACCCCCGGCCAGTCATACAGCTCTACTCTTAGAACCTCATTCTCCAAAATATACATGCTATATCCTCCTTCTGACAGCAAAGGAGAGGGCAGCGCCCAGCTCTCCGCCCTCTCCTTTGCTGTTTCTTCATCATTAATTCGCAAGCTTCGCTTTATTGTCCGCGTATTGCTTCGTGTACTCGCTCTCCAGCTTCGCAATGCCGATGCTATCCGCAACACTCATCATCTCACTGTAGAGGGAGTCAAGCTCCGTCTCCGACTTCGCGAATACAAGCTTCGTTAAATAATCGGCCCGAAGCGTATTGATTTTGGCTTCAATAACGCCCACTTCACTTGTGCTGTCGATCGTAAAGTTGAATTCAGGGAAAAACTTCATTTTCGGAGACATCAGCTTATCATAAGCTAATTTATCCGGGTCCTGCGGATTCCAGAAAACGGTATTCGATACGGCCCAGTTCGCTACCAGCATAATAGGCTCGCCCATTCCTGCTTGCTTCCAGGAGCCGCTCCAATCCTTGCTGAGCTCATCGTTGAAGCCGGTAGTAAAGCTTGGTTTGCCTTGCGGGAAATAGTTGTTCGGAACCGATTGGTCATAATAGAAATGAGGTCCGCTTTCCAGACTTTTAAAATCATCCTTGCCTGACCCTTTTACACCAAAGAAAAAGTCAGCTTGGCCTTCTTTGGATGCCGCATATTCCAGCAGTTTAATGGTACGCTCCGGGTTTTTGTTGCTTTTCGGAATGACAAGCGCCATCCAGCCCTTCGGAATCGTCGGGTACATATAGGTCGAGAATGGCGACAGCATTTCAAAGCTTGTGTTCGGATTGTCCTTTGGCGCCGCATTGTTTTTGGCAGCCGAGTTTTGAGCCGATACGATAACCGAGCCCGCCGCAACCTTCTGCGCGGTAACCTCGCCGGTGTTAACGAAGGATTCCTTCGTGAGCAAGCCTTTGCTCGCCATCGCATTCGCGAATTTAATCATTTCCTTGTACTGCGGGTTATGAAGCTTATGCTGAACTTTGTCACCGTTTACATAATAGTCTTCAATTCCGAATTGCGGCAAAAACCAGCCCAAGTCTTTCGAATGCTGACCTTTATCGCCCAAATACGGAATTTTGTCGGGATGATTTTTGGCCATTTGCTGGAGCGCATCCAGAAATTTTTCCGGGGTCGAAGTGTCCGGACGGCCGATTTCATCATAGTAATCCTTCCGGACTACGAACTGAGGCAGCCATACCGGCGCCAGTCCGCCGTTCGCCTTCGCTTCCTCTAAATATTTTTTCGTCTGATAGCCGGAAATGAGCTTGTAGGTTTTGCCGTCTTTCTCTTTAAAATTGGTCAGCAATTCCTTGCCGTATTGCTCGTCCAGTATTTTACGCAGGTTAGGCGCATATTTGTCGATCAGCTCATCCATTGAATACAAATAACCGCCGTCGATTAGCTGATTGAGCATTTTATTTTCCTTATCTACGACCAGCAGATCCGGCAGGCTGTTGCTTGCGATCATCAATGAAATATCTTTGCCGTCGCCGTCATCCTGAACCGGCTTTTTCACATTAAAGCTGATGCCCGTCTTGGCAGTAATCCGTTTCGCACCCGCTCCAGTCCAATCGCTATACCACGACCGGTCGGAATAAAGATCGAGCGTAATCGCGCCTTCGCTGCTTTCCCCATTTGTCCCGGGCGATGCGCTTGGACTAGCGTTATCGTTATTTTTGTTTGCACAACCCGCCAGCATGGCAACCAGCAAACAGGCGATTAATAACGCCGGAATTGATTTTTTCATGAAAAACTACCTCCCCTATGTTTTTATATCCAAAAGGTCCGTAAACGACTGACCTTATGATACCCTATTTAAGCTTTGATAGCCCCAACCATCATACCCTGAACGAAATACTTTTGAATAAAAGGGTAGACGATCGTAATGGGCAATACCGTGACGATTAACGTCGCGTACTTAATAGCAAGCAAGGTCGACAGCGGATCGGTCCGCATATTAGGCGGCAGGTTCTGCATGTTGTCGATAATAGCCGTATCGGATAACATTCGTACGATAATAGTTGGCAGCGTCCATAGCTGCTGGTTCGATACAAAGTAAGCGGAGCTGAACCAGTCATTCCAATGATTGACCGCTACAAACAAAGCGACGGTAGCAAGAACCGGCTTCGACAATGGCAAAATAATTCGCATGAAAATATAAAAGTCACCAGCGCCATCCACCTTCGCCGACTCTTCGAGCTCTTTCGGCATCTGCCGGAAAAAAGCCATAAACAACAAGGCATTAAAAATATTGAACAGGGATGGAATAATATACACCCAGAAGGAATTTAACAAATGCACCTTTTGCAGCAACAAGTAATTAGGAATCAATCCGCCGCTCACATACATCGTAACTAGCCCCACTAAGGAATAGGCTTTTCTGAACAGCAGCCGTTCCTTGGACAGCGCGTATGCTCCCATTGCAGTGAATAATACGCCCGTAACCGTGCCGATAAGAGTGCGGGCAACCGTTACGAGAAAGGAATTCAATAGCTGATTATCCAGAAAAATGACGCTGTAGTTCGACAAGGTGAACTGCCGCGGGAACAGGTACAGCTGGCCGCTGGCCGCATCCACCGGGTCATTCAATGAATAGATAAGCAAATAATAAAGCGGGTAAAAGGTCGCTATAAAAGCGATTAAACCAACGATTATTACGGTAACGTTCACGATCTTGTCTTCTCGCGTCAGCTTTATAGGTGAACGCATCGCAGTCACTCCCATCAGTAATTTTAGAACAAGCGGTTGCCGGATACTTTGCCGGAGAACCAGTTCGCGAACAATACGAGCAGCAGCGACATTACAGCTTGGAACAGGCTGACTGCGGTGGCATAGGAATAGCGGGTAAGCTCCAGTCCCATTTGCAAGGAATAATACTCAATGACATAGGATGATTCTTTGTTAAATGAATTACCAAGCAGAATGGAATGATCCAGATTGCCGGTAAACAACGTGCCGATTTTCAAAATAAACAATATCGCGAACAAAGGAATGAGGTTAGGCAGCGTAATGTGAATGATCCGTTTGATTCGCCCAGCCCCGTCCATCATTGCTGCTTCATAGAGATCGGGATTAATGCCGGCAACGGCAGCCAGGAAGATGATCGCTCCCCATCCGGTCTCCTTCCAGATGCTCACCAGCAAGGACAACGGCCGGAACAGATCCGGGTCCGTCCAGAACTCGATCGGATGCTGAATCAATTGCAGCGTCAGCAGCGACTGATTGACGACTCCTTGAGAGTCGAGCAAAATAATCCACATGGAAGCGACCATCGCGAACGAAATAAAATGCGGCAAATAGCTTGTCGTTTGCAGTATTTTTCTAAACCGTACAAATGGAATTTCATTGATCAGCAGTGCAAACAGCAATGGCGCGGGAAATACGACCAGCAAATAAAACAAGCTTAGAATGACCGTGTTCTTCATCGCCATATAGAAAGTCGGATCGGAGAACATTTCCTTAAAATGACTCAGCCCGACAAACTCGCTTCCCGTAAATCCGGAAATGATTTTGAAATCCTGAAAAGCGATAATGTTGCCTGCCAGCGGTATATAGGCGAATATAAGCAGAAAAAACATGCAGGGCAAAATCATCATTTGCAACGTTAGTTGTGATTTGAATATTCTCCAGGTTCGATTGCTCTTAGGTTTCAATGATGCATCCAGTTGCTTCATGGCGTTCCCCTCCTGTAAACAAGGATACCAGCGGGGCTAATAGCTGCCTATGAGACAACTCTAAGCTTTACTGTTATAAATCTAAGGAATCACCCTGCCCCCTATAAAACAAAAAAAGACCCATGCGTCATGCATGAGTCTCCCGCAACTTCGGACTGCCTGCCATCTAGACAGACAACACTCCGCTTATTCTGTTCCAACATTAGCCGTCCGTCCGTTTTTTCGTTTGTTCGTTCGTCTGTCAGCCGTCAAGCTCCGTTATATCTTCAGGCAATACAGGATGCCTCAGCACGATTGTCGTTCCTTTGTTGATCTCGCTCTCGATCTCCAGACCGTAAGCGTCTCCGAAGTAATGCCTCAACCGTTCATGGACATTGATCAGACCAAGCCCGCCCTCGCGGCCATGTCTTGTTTCTGCAGCAGGATCAAGCAGCGTTTGCCTTATTTCATCAGGAATGCCAGGACCGTTATCAGTAATTCGGAAGCAAATGCCGTGCTCCTCCAGCCCGCCTTGAATTAAGATCATACCGGCATCCCCTTTGTCCGCAATGCCATGCCGAATCGCATTCTCTACCAGCGGCTGAAGCACCAGACGCATAAACGGCAGATGCAGGATCTCCTCTTCGATCATGTAAGTGATACGAACGAGGCTCGACTGCCTCACCTTTTCGATATTTACATAAGCTTTCAACAGTTCCAGCTCCCGGCGTACATTCGTAATTTCCTTGCCTCCGTTCAAGCTGAGCCGGAACAAGGAACCAAGTGAGCTGACAATTTCGCTAATCTCATCGATATGATGAGCTTCGGCTTTCCAGCGGATCGTATCGAGTGTGTTGTACAGGAAGTGAGGATTGATCTGGTAGGCTAGCACTTGAAACTCCAGCTGTTTTTTTCTTTTCTCCGACGCCTTCGTCTCTTTAAGCAGCTTGTTGATTTCTCCGATCATATTGTGCATGCCGCGATAGAGCCAGCCGACCTCATCACTTCTCTCCACCAGATTCGTGCTGGACAGGCTGTCTTCCTTGAAGTTGTTTCTGGCCAGCACCTTCATTTGCCGGACCAGCGATGAGATGGGACTCGTATATTTCACCGTCAGGTACCCGGCAAGAAAAATGGACAGCAGGAAATAGAAAATCAGGAATGCCAGTGTCAATTTGTTCAAGACAGCAACGGGATTGTTCAAATCCTTAAGCGGCACGATGCTGACCAGCCTTAGCTCTCCATCCATTACAGCGGAAGCGCTAATGAGCGAGCTTTTACCCTCGTAGTCCATCGTCTTCGAGATTTGCGAATCAAGCAGCACAGGCTTCAAGCTATCCTCGATTCCCCCATACTTGTCATCTGTACTGTAGATGACTTCATTATTTTTGTTGACCAGCATCAGCTTCTGGTTGTCCAATTGCTTAACGGGGTATATAAACTCGGCAAGAATGGAAGGGCGGATCTCCATCACGACGATGCCGAGCGGCTGGAAGGTCTTTAAGCTGTGAAGCCGCTTCACGCTGCCAAGCGCCGATTGAACGAACTGGCTGGAATGATCCTCAGCTCCGAATACCTTCCAGAAGGACCGGCCGTTCGCCACAATATCCTCAAACCAAGCTACATGGTTCAGATCAACAACGTCGTATGCCGACTTCATATAGGTCGGATGCTCGTCCGGACGGAGCGGAAACAGACGGATTTTAAACAGCTTATTGGCATAATTCAAAGTGTCGGTGTACGAGATCAGCTTATTGGCGTAATCGATCTCGTCGATTTGCCCGTTTAATTCGTCATTGAATAACGTCTGCATTTCATCCGACGCCATAATTTTGTCCTGCTCATTCCTTACGTAATAGAAGAAGTTGTCCAAGTTTTTGCTGGTTTGCACGACCGAATCCAGATTGCTGTTATGAATTGTCTTCTCCGATTTGGACAACGCAATATAACCGACCAGTGCAAAAGGGACGGCGATCAGAATAAAAAACACGAACATAAACCGGTATCTCATCGACATCGGATAACGGAGCCATCGCTTAATCATTCCCGTCAATCCCCTTTAAGTTGCGGTATTCATTGGGGGTATAGCCGAATTTCTTTTTGAACAGCTTGGAAAAATAAACGGTATCCCGGTAGCCCACCTCGCTGCTAATCTGGTAGATTTTCAGGGAAACATCCTGCAGCAGCTCTTTAGCCTTCTCCATCCGGAGATGCGTTACATAATCTAGAAAAGTCATGCCAACGTTCTTTTTGAACAATGTGCTGAGCCATTCCGGTGACAAATAGACATAGTCCGCAACCATCTGCACCGTAATTGGCTCCGAATAATGCTCCTGGATATATTGCTCCGCCTTTTGCAAAATCTGATTGCGCGGACTTCCTTGCAACTCGGCATTCACCTTCAACAAGTAATCGAGCACCAGCAGATGAAGCGCTTCTACCGTATCGAACGCTTCGATCTTCTCCCACACAAGCAGAGGTTTTTTGCGCCACTCCTCGTTTTTCCATCCTAATTTTCTCGCATCGTCGAACACTTCAAGCAGCCATTCGAACACGAGATGATGCACATCCCGCAGCAGGCTGACGCCCCGCTCCCGAACCATGATGGGAAAGAGGGACATCGCCTCCCGGACATCATGCTCCTCGCCATGCTTCAGTAAATCTGCAAGCGCCTTCGTCTCCAGCAACAAATCGACGTCCCGGAACGCATTCAAGGCTTCCAGCTCTAGCTCGTTGGCTGATTCCGCGTCACCGTATATTTTGGTCTGGGTCAATCTGTCGAGTGCGTCTTTATATAAATCCGGGAGCATTTCCATCGATCCTTCTGGTGTCACGACGATCGTTGCCGTTACTTTTACAAACTTTTTGATCCGGGAGGTCAGCGTCGACTTAAAGGCACCCATCCAATTGGAAAATACAGCTGACGAGCCTTGCGGAACGCTGAACAGAACGACCCATCTGTCTTCGGACATTGTACGGAAGCGCACATAACGGCCGGCATGCTCGGCCTGTTCCAGCAAGGAATGCTCCAGCACATTGCCCATCGCAAACATAATACGGTTCTGTTCTGTCGCTGAGTAGCCCTGATGAACGTATGATTTCAAATTATCCGCCTCAAGCAGCAATAGCATCAGCTTATCAGAACTAATCCAGCCGACCTCATACTGATCCAGCAAATGATGAATTGACGGTACAGCGCTGCCTCGGGCTGGCTGCTCCACCATCTCCTGCAGCATATTCTCCCGCAGCTTAGGCATTGCATCCTCAATAATACTCAGGCTATACTGCTGCCTGTCCTCCTTTTCCAGCAGGAATAGCGCTTTCATAACCACCTGGCCCAACTCCGCCATATTAACCGGCTTTAGCAAAAAATCGACGATCCCGTAGCTCATCGCCTTGCGTGCATATTGAAAATCGTCGTAGCCGCTAATAATAATGACTTTGCCGTCGAAGGCGAGCTCCTCGTACAGCTTCTGAATCAATTCGAGACCCGACATGTTCTTCATTCTAATATCTGTAATGATCAGCCGGATGCCGGGCAATTGTCTCACGATCTCCAGAGCCGTATATCCGTCATCGGCCTCATAGAGAGGGCCAATATTTAATTCCCTCCACAAAGGATGACCGCATAATCCCTTGCGGATTTCCTTCTCATCTTCCACGATAAGCACTTTGCTCAGATCGCTCACCTCTCTTGCTGTTCACTCGTCTATTGCTATGATGATTAAAATATCAGCCCTTATTCATTAAGTCAAACGGCTTATTGGGCTGGTCTGGCATTCGAAGCAGCAGAATAATATCGAATTGTTTTTCCTTTATCTTTGGCATATTCAATTTCTCGTTTTGTGCTGCTACCAATGTAACCGTTTACATCAATTACGAATATCTCATCAGAAAGATCAATTTTTCTGAAATGAAGATTTCCAAGCAGCTCAGCTTGTTCTTCCGTGATATCAAACCCTTCGCTCTGCTCAAAGAACGCGAGGCTAATGACAATATTGCCTTGTAGCGTAAGAAATGCATTCGTCTGTTCAAATTGTTGCTTGAACTTTGTAGAGCCGCATAAAGTGATGATCTTCATAATCATTCCCTTTCATACATAATCGATTGCTAAATGTATTCGTTCCACTCATTTAAATATCCTTTATAACAATAATTTATTAGAAAAAAGCGTTATCATTCCAATTTAGCTAGTGCTTATCTTGTATTTCATTCATTTATCTTTATAATGAGTTTTGAGTAGGAACGTCATCAATAGTCATCAGACAACTAGAAACGAGGAATGAAGATGCTGCAAAAAGCAACGTTCGCCGGCGGATGCTTCTGGTGCATGGTTACCCCATTCGAGGAACAACCAGGTATTCACGGGATTATTTCCGGTTATATGGGTGGCCATGTCGAGAACCCAACATATGAGCAAGTGTTAACGGGAGAAACGGGACATCTCGAAGTCGTACAAATTACGTACGATCCTGAAGTGTTTCCTTATGAAAAACTGCTTGAGCTGTATTGGCCACAAATCGATCCAACTGATGCAACCGGGCAAGGAAATGACCGCACGAGCCAGTATCGGGCTGCGATCCTATATCACACCGAAGAGCAACGCGAATTGGCGGCCAAGTCCCGTGAACAGCTGGATCAAAGCGGACGGTTCGATAAACCGGTAGTAACGGCAATTGAAGAAGCTTCCGTCTTCTATCCTGCCGAAGAATACCATCAGAATTACCATCGTAAAAATCCGGAGTTTTACAAAGAATCCCGTGTTTATTCTGGCCGCGATGCCATCATCGAGAAATACTGGAGCAAATAACGGGTTAAACAAATAGCGCCTATTATGTAACTCAAAGTGCCGGTAAGGTCATCAGACCCTATCGGCACTTTTCTTACTATCCTTATTTTTTAACATCATTAATTAATTAACAATCGACGCGTCCCTTCTCAACTCTTCGATTATCTCGTTAATTTTTCGAATAACGTCAGATTCGCCACTGACTATGCTCTCGCTGGCCATCTCCCTCAGCTCCGCATGATCGCCCACGCAAACCGAACGCAGAGCATGCTGAAACATAGGAATATCATTGGCGTCATTGCCAAACGCGATATACTCGCCTGGCTGAAGGCCAAGCGCCTGCAGGCCGCTCCACTTGTTAATGCCAGCCGGACTAATATCAATAATATCTTCAGTGCCATGCTTATACATCTTGACGGGCAGCTTTTCTAGCTCGCTTAGAAGCTTAAGTTGATCTCTGCTGCTCAAGACAACGACTTTAACGATCTCTTCTAATTCCTCAATACGAACGTTCTTAGCCCGGTATTTGGGATCTAAATTTTTGCGAATAGGATGCTCCGGATCGCCTGAATACGAATAATTCCATAAGCTGTCTATGAGATGCTCGGCTGCATATTCGTTTAATAAGTCAACAATACGATCTGCTACAGCGGTTTCTAATTGAAAGGAAGCAACATAACCACCGCTTTTATAAACAAAGCCCCCGTTCCCTCCTACCATCGGAGCTTGGTGCATGTGAGACGGCAACACGGGCAGAAGATCGCGAATAGGCCTTGCGGACGCGAAAATAACTTCATGCCCTTCAAGCGCCAGTTGATCTAATACGCCAACGATTTGCTCACTTAAAGGTTTCCCTTGAAAGCAGATCGTCCCGTCCAAATCGAATACGAACTTCATTTGAATTCCCCCTCGGTTCTTCTAATCTTATCAAAATGATTTAAAATGAAAAGGACCGATGTCCGATTTTGGAGGAATGAAATGAAAGTTATTTTTGATAAAGACAAGCTCCATACCTATATTACCCGATTAGATTTGGGACGAATGTTTTCCGATCTCCCTTCTGTTCCGTTTCAGCTTCGCACCTACGAGAAAAATGAAGGCATTCTGCATGAAGGAGATGCGCTGGATGGCCTTTACTTGCAGGTAGAGGGTCAGACGAAGGTAACGGCAAGCGTTGAGAGCGGAAAAACGCTTCTGCTTCGGTTCTGTCACCCGTTATCGATCTTCGGCGATTTGGAGATTGTGCAAAAAACAGTTATTCAGTCGAAAGTCGAAGCGGTTTCGGATACTCATTTCCTGTTTATTGATAAGCAGACCGTTGAGATGTCGTTGATGCAGGATCATTTATTCTTGAACGAATTACTAAAGCATCTCGCCTATAAGCTGCAAACCTGCACATCCGCTTCAAAAATCAACCTGCTCTCCTCCGTCGAAGAACGTTTTGCTGCTTATCTGTTATCCACGCGGCTTCCGAACGATTTCGGCAAAGAAATTCAGTCGTCGAAAGTGCAAGAAATCGCTTCGGTAATCGGCACGACGCCAAGGCATCTGAACCGTCTAATTCAGAAAATGGCTGATTCCGGTGTCTTATCGAAAAAACGAGACGGCTTTATCGTATTGGATTGGAGTCAATTGGATGAAATATCCGGCGGAATGATTTATTGATTTAATCATCTAAAATTTACATATATAATATTATGTTAACCAACCAAGCAACTATACGATCCCCCTCTTACAAAAAGAACACCCGCCCATGTACATCTGAGCGGGTGTTTCTCCATTTAATCCTCCAAATCAATCAGAACTTTGATCGCTTCTTTGGCCTCTATCGCTTTTGCGAACGCTTCAGGCAACTCGTGCAGCTTGTACGTGTGCGTGATCATCGAGGCGATCGGCGTTTTCTTCTTCTCAAGATGATCGATCACTCTTGTAATGTCATAGTCGGAGTAACCGCTCGCGCCGATGATCTTCAACTCTTTGCTCATAATGTTCGCCAGGCTGACCGGCAGTTCTTGTTTATAAACGGCGATGATGGCAATCCGTGCTCCGCTTTTAGCTATATTGAACACTTGCTGGAATAATGGCGGCGCTCCGGCTGCATCGACAAAAGCGTCGACGTTCGGCACTTCCGTCCCGTAAATATAAGCCGAGCCAAAGTACCCGATTAACGATTGCGCCAAATCCTCATGAAGCGTATTGACCGTTTTTGCGCCAATGTCGCGCGCCTTGGCCAATCGGAAATCATCAATATCGACAACGACAACGTTCGTAATGCCTTCCCCTATCAAACTGGCGGCCGCTGATAGACCGATCGGCCCTGCACCCATGACGACGATATGCTCGCCCGGCTTGGGAGCTACACTGAACGCGCCGTGAAAACCAACACTCATGGGTTCCATCAAGGCGGCTTCCTCCGGCGTTACCGAATCGGACATTTCATACAAATTATAATTTAATGCTGCATCTTCAACGGTCAAAAATTGAGAAAAACCGCCGACTTCACACGCGAAATGGCGTCCGGCGCGTTTGGCTGTAATGGGATTCACGCCAACGCGCATGCCGACCGTAACATCCTTTACCTCCGCACCGACTTCTACCACTTCTCCGAACAGTTCATGTCCGAATTCTTGTTCGAATCGAATGCCCATATTCGAGCTGCCTATTTTAACGATATTAATATCGGTACCGCAAATACCGCCGCGCAAATTTCGGATGAGCACATCTTTTGGTCCAATGGCCGGAATCGGTCTTTCCTCGACGCGCACATCGTTTTGACCATAGTAAATCCCGACTTTCATCATGTGTAATTCCTCCTCTGCTTTTTCTTACACCTGTATGGTAAGCGTTTTACAAGCAGCGGGCAATCCACAGTCAGAAACAGATTGTCAAATATGCGACACTTTCGTTTTATGTGTATAGAATCGTTGCAATCATAGACATAAAACGAGCAATTAATGGATCTCGCGAAGCAGCTGAAACGGATTTAGATTTACGATTTGTTCGGCCAAATACTGCGGCGAATAAGGCATATCCTGTTCCAGCCAGGATGCGATCGTCCCGATCATGGCGGAAGACACGTACCATGAAGCTACATCCCGCGAAATGTTGAGATCCGAGTAAACGGAAATTCCCGTCACCTCTTGCTGAACATGTTGAAAAGATAATTCCTGAATCCTTTTAATGAGCCGATTCGTAAATTTCGGAATGCTCTTGGATACAATCAAAAGTTTATAGATTTGAGCATGTTGCCCGATGTAAGTAAACAAAGCAACAAGCATCCGGATTTCGCTGCCAAGCCGATAAGGAGTAACCGATTCGTTACGGAATATTTCTTCAATATCAGAGAAGAGCTCGTCCAGCAATTGATCGATAAAATCGTCCATATCCCGATAATGCAAATAAAAGGTGGCGCGGTTGACGTCGGCTTTGCGTGCGAGCTCCTGGATCGAAATTTTATAAAACTCTTTATCCTGCATAATTGCAATAAAGGCCTGCTGCAGCATTTTTTTAGTCCGGCGAACGCGCAGGTCTGCATCTTGTTCGTTTGGCACAGCGGCTCCCCCTTATTGAAAACGTTTTACTACAATCATACACGATGCAATGTTCGTTGAAAAATAAGCTTCAGCGAGGAATGGCGTCTATTCGCAGCCTTGTGACGAAGTCGTGAAGTTTAGCCGAAAAGATTCAGATTGTCGAATCTCATCTAGGAGAAGCTACCCAAATCTATCTATTCTACAGCATTCCGCATGAACCGCAACTCCCCTGACTGAAAACTCATTTTTACGTCTACCCGCATTAAAAAGCTGAATTTTCAGACAATTATGCGGCATAACGACCTATTTTTGAAGTTTTTAGTCATTTTTGTGACGTTATGCTCCATAAGCCTCTCATTTTGTTTTTGTAAATGTCATATAATGGATTTGCCGGTCGTACTAGAGACCCTCGCTCATTCGTCCTTTCCGCCATATTCTTCATCCCTTTCGAAAGGAGTTGAACATTGGTTCTTAACGCATCGCGGGAATCTTCCTCGCGTTTGCGTCAAAACGTTGAAGGAGGTTGAGTGAAAATGATTTTAGGTCAAGAACGAAGCTCCCTGTACAAACTGGTAGGTGCTTTTTTGATTGTTTCATTCGTCATTACGATGTTTTATGCGCCTCGGGCATCCGCACATGGTTACATTGAAAATCCGGCCAGCCGCGCCGCATTGTGTAAATCCGGTCAAAACACCGATTGTGGAGCGATTGTTTACGAGCCGCAAAGCTTGGAAGCGCCGAAAGGCTTTCCTGCCGCTGGTCCGGCCGATGGTAAAATTGCCAGCGCAAACGGAGCTTTTCCAAAGCTGGACGAACAATCTGCAACGCGCTGGTCGAAAGTGAACATTTCCTCAGGGCCGGTCACGTTCAACTGGAAGCTGACCGCAGCTCACTCGACGGCAAGCTGGAAGTACTACATTACGAAGCCAACCTGGAATCCGAATGCGGCTCTGACTCGGAATTCGTTTGATTTAACGCCGTTCTGTACGGTGAATTACAACGGCGCACAGCCTCCTTTCTCTTACTCGAATACTTGTAATGTGCCTCAACGGAGCGGCTATCATGTTATTCTGGCCGTCTGGGAGATCGCTGATACAGCTAACGCTTTCTATAATGTCATCGACGTTAATTTCAGCGGATCCAATCCGGTCGATACGACAGCCCCTTCCGCACCAGGCGCACTGAATTCGCCTTCAAAAACCTCGACAAGCGTGTCGCTCGCATGGAGCGCCTCAACCGATAACGTGGGCGTCACCGGCTACCGAGTCTTTAATGGGGCGAACCAAATAGCGTCCGTTTCCGGCACCACACTCAGTTATAATGTCACCGGCTTAACCGGCAACACTGCCTATACGTTCAGCGTTAGAGCGGTCGATGCGGCTGGCAACGTATCCGCTGCCAGCAACTCGCTGACCGTTACGACGAATGCTCCTGTAGGCAACGATACGCAACCGCCGACAGCGCCTGGAGGCCTGCATGTCATGGGCACGCCGACATCGTCCAGCATCCAGCTGATGTGGAGTGCTTCGACCGATAATGTTGGCGTAACGGGCTATCGCATCTATCGCGGGACAACACTAGTTACAACAACAGCTGGCAATGCGACGTCCTACACAGTGACCGGTCTAAGCGCAGGCACAACTTATTCCTTCAGCGTATATGCGATCGATGCTGCAGGCAATCAATCTGCTGCCAGCACGGTTAGCGGTACCACCGCTTCCACCTCGACAACGTCGGCTTGGGCGCCGAACACGGCATATGCTGTAGGTGCGCTTGTCACTTACAACGGTTCCGTCTACGAATGCCGTCAAGCGCATACCTCTATTGTCACTTGGGAGCCGTCTAATGTTCCTGCTCTCTGGCTGAAGAAGTAATATAGCAGACAATAAAAGAAGTCATGAACCGCTCTCTGCAAGAGGCGTTCATGGCTTCTTTTTCAACATTTGGCGTATTACGTTGAGGCTTTGACGATCTTCACTTCGGCTTCTCGGCAGGCACTTAGCAATTGTTCGTCTGGAAGCTTGTCAGTAATGATTCGATCGACCTGCGGCAGCGCCGCGAAAGAAAACAGCTCCATCGCTCCGAACTTGGAATGATCCATTACAATGTTCACTTCACCGGCTTTTGCGATGGCCAGTTTCTTAATCTCGGCTTCATAGGCGTTGGAGTTGCTGAATCCGTGTATGGCGGACAGCCCGGTCGCTCCCAGAAAAACGCGTGTGAAGCTAAGCGATCCGATCGCTTCGGCCGCTAACGGGCCGACGAGCGAAGCCGTCGTCTCGAGCGCATTGCCTCCGACGACGATTGTCGGTATTTTCTTATCGAGCAGCTCAATAGCTACGTTCAGCGCATTCGTCACGACCGTCGCTTTCAGCCCCGGTTTCATGGCACGGGCGATCTCCAGCGTCGTCGTTCCTCCATCGATGAAGACGGAATCGCCGGGAACGATCAGAGCGGCTGCCTCTCTCCCGATGAGTACTTTCTCTTCTACATGAATACGCAAACGTTCTTTGATCGCCACATCTTTCACTATCGGGATGGCTCCGCCAAACGTGCGCCGAATAAGTCCGGCCTGCTCCAGCTTTTCCAGATCGCGTCGAATCGTCATCTCCGTCACGTCAAGAACAAGCTTTAGTTCGTTAATCTTTATTTCACCTTCAGCCTCGATTCTCTCCAGAATCAGCTGCTGTCTATTATTTAGTTCCGACACCCGTATGCAACTCCCTAATCCAAGGATTACTTTGAGTATACACGAACGAGGCAGCTAGATCACGGTAATATTGCGTCTGCTGCGCTGTGAATCGAGCGCTGCTGTAAACAGCGCGTGGCTGCCTGCCGCTTCTTCCGGCGTTGCGCAATAGAATGGCTGAAGCATCCCTTCACGCCCGTTCGTCAGCTCGTCGCAGAAAGCGGCCCACATTTGCAGGATAGAATCGGAAAAGCCGAATTCAAAAATCCCGCCGGTAATCGTGCCGTATGCCGATTGATACGGAACGTCTGTTACATGCCAAGCCTGCGAGCCGCCTGGCTCATACGGAAGCGATGCGACCTGCTTCGGATTTTTGGTCGAAAATTCGGCCGAAAACTTCGTCCCTTGAATGCGAATGAACCATGTATTCGCATGTCCCGGAGCAATGCGCTTCGTCGATAAGACCATCGGGAAGCGCTGGCCGCCGGACGACGTCTCACAAGCGAGAATCGCGTTGTCCCAAGTTTCGCAAGGGGCCATGCCGCCGGATCCATCCGGACGCTGATCGACAATTTTGCTGAGCAGCGCGCGTACGCTTTGTGGCTGCCAGCCGAATCGCATCGGCAAATGAAGCACATGCAATCCCAAGTCCCCCATACAGCCGTATTCACCGTTAGTGGCGATCCGACGCTTCCAATTGATCGGCTTCCGAGGATCCAAATCGCTGGAGTGCCAGAAACCGGCCTCCACTTCGATAATTTGGCCAAAACGCTCTTCCTTCACCCATTTTGCGATCTGCATCGCTCCCGGGAAGAATGGAAACTCCGAGGAGCAGCGAACGAGCACCTGCGGGTTACGCTGCATCGCCTCTAAAATCCGATTGTTCGCTTCCCGATCGACGCCAAACGGCTTTTCGCCGAGCAGATGCTTGCCGGATTCAATAATATCGATATAAATCTGTTCATGCAGATTATGAGGCACCGCGCAGTAGATCGCATCGACATTTGGATTAGCCAGCAAATCCTTGTAGTCCGTATAGGTGTTGGCAACGGTCGGAATGGCATTCGCGAACCATGCGGCGGCGTCCGGGTTGGCGTCGCAAACCGCGACAATTTGCGGTGCGAAATTAACGCCGGTTAAATGGAGCCACCGGGCAGCGGCGCTCGCAAATTCTTTCCCCATCAGACCGCAGCCGATAACGCCGAAACGAATAATGTTTTGCTTCGTTTGTGAATTAGCCATGTACGCGTGCCTCCCCTTTCAATACTTGCAACGCCGTTTCCGCATTCGCACCTTTGTGAACGATTTGCATAAGCGCCTTCGTCATGCCGGCCGGATCAGGATGCTGAATGACGTTGCGGCCATAGACGATGCCGGCAGCACCCTGCTCCATTAGCGTTACGGTACGGTTGATGATTTCTTCATCAGATGCACGGCCTCCGCCGCGTACGAGTACGGGAACGCCCGATGCAACCTCAATGATGCGATGGTATTCCTCGACGTTATCGCAAGGGTCCGCTTTGATGACGTCCGCGCCCAACTCGACTGCCTGACGTACGAGCGGCATAATTTTTTGAATATCGCCGTCTACCATGTAGCCGCCCTTGGCTTCATTCGGAAGCATAACGAGCGGTTCGACCATCAGCACCATCCCATAGCGCTCTGCTTCGCTTTTCAGCTTCATCACGTTCTTCACGCATTGATGATGGAGCTCCGGTTGGTTCGGAAGCAGCAGCAGGTTGACGCATACGGCTACGGCATCCAATCGAACGGCGTGCTCGATCGCATTGTCAGCGACTTCGCTGAACAGAAACGATGGCAGTACGGAACCGTAGATATTGGCGGCGTCCGTCCGCAGAACGAGACCCGGCTTGTTCTTGCCTGGCAGCTGTTGCAGCCAGCCGGCTTGCCCCAAGCTTAGCTGAATACAGTCAGGCCCGGCTTGAACGACCGTTTCAACAGCCTTTTCCATATTTTCAATCGATGCGAGAAAAGAGTATTCGTTAAAAAAGCCATGATCGATTGCCACATCAAAACATTTGCCTTCCTCACTAAACATCCGTTGCATTCTTGCTTTTACCGTCATTTGGCGCATCCCCTTTGATTTTGTTTTGTAACATAAATGTTTGTTTGTAACATTACTATAACGAATCCCTTCGATTCTGTCTATAAAAAAAATGGATCAACCTTATAAAAGGCCGATCCATTAGGTACAAGTGACATATCAGGACGCTATCCCCGAAGAAGCTGCAGCGCTTCACTAAGCTTGATTCCGTCTCTTGGAATAAACGTTCGCCAGTAGCGAACGGACTCTTCCATTTTCCGCAAAATATCGTCGTACAGCTCGCTTGTGCCGGAGAAAATTTCGAGCGTTAAATAGAGCTTGCCGCATTTGGGCGGCATACCAGGCTCCGCCGAATTCCGGTAAGCCGTCTCCAATGCTTTCAATACCGGTTCGCCGAAAATGATGCCGTTCCGGTTGCTTGCTTCCGTAAACGGCTGGTGGGCGGACGCCGTTCCGTTCGTCTGCTGCAAATGAATAATCGGCGAGTATCCGCCGAGCTGCTCTAGCCAATAATACGTATCGCCGTCTTTCTCATCCGCAAACAAATACGGATAGCGTTCGGTCATTTCTTCTTCAATAGCATGGAGATACGTCGCTTTCTCTCCTTCGGGAGCGGCCGCCATTGCCTTCAGCAGTGCCTTCGTCGAATTAGCGCCTACCCAACAGGAAGGCAGCTGTCCATGCTCGGCGTAATAATCTGCCCACTCCGTTAAACTTGCAGCATCGGGCTTCCGAAATTTACGCTGTGCGCTTTGATGCCCCGTATCAAGCGTAATATAAAACGGCGTGCCAGCTCTGCTGTTGACCTCCTGCAGCAGCTTCCGGGAACCATCGACTGTCCATGGAACTTGATGCGGCGTATACATTTGTTCGACGCCAGGCGTGACGATGCCAAGCTCGCCGGCTTGCTGCGCGATCGCAGCAAGCCGATCGTATAGCTCCTCCTCCGCTTGGCGGTAAGCGTCCGGGTCTTGCAGCATGCTGTCAGAGAAGGCGTGGCAATAGAAGCCGATTCCCGCGTCAACGCGCGCCGCTGCTTGCGAGAGCGGCAGCAGCCATTGCCGCTGCATGCGGTCTCTGACCGTCTTATCATGATGCGCAAGGCCAAGCGTCGCGTATGTGCCGTGACCGGAATACAGATTAGCGATCTTAACGCCGGTTCGAGCGCTCGCTTCGGTCACCTCGCGCACCCATCGATCCATATAGTCCTCGCCCATGTACAACGGGTCGCATTCGTTGTCGGCGCTTGCTTCCGCATAACCGACGCCCATATCTTGCAGCAGCGTCATCCACTCATCCGGTTTCGTCCATCGTTTGGATGCAAAACAATTATCAACCGTTAAATACAATTCTGGATCGATCGTATCGGCTGCCGCGCCTCCGAAAGCCTCTCCTTCAGTGGACAAGATTTGGTTCAAATCCTTATTATTTGATCTCATTGGCTGTACCACTCCGCTTCGTTGGTTTTAAACAACTCTATTATTTATGGTTTTATTGGTTTTGTCTATTTAAATTTGGCTTTTAATTTTGTATTATTGGATTATATTTGGTTTTATTGAAAAGGAGATCGACATGTCCTATAGAGAACGAAAGCATCGCATCATGAATTTACTGCGTCAGCAAGGGAGCGTCCGTGTTGCTGAATTGGCGCCGTTATTAGACGTTTCGGACGAGACGGTTCGCAAGGATTTGGACGCGCTCAGCGACGAAGGTCTGCTTCGGCGGACGCACGGCGGCGCCATTCCATTGCTCGACGTCCAATCGCTAACGCCGCATTTGGAACGGGAAAATGCGAACGCTGAGCTAAAACAAGCGATTGCTCAAGCGGCGCTGCAGCATATTCAACCGCATGACACGATCGCGCTGGATGGCAGCACGACAGTTTCATTTTTAACAAAGCTCATTCCGGACATGCCGCTTACGGTAGTGACGAACTCGATGCATGTGGCATTTGAATTAAGCTCCCGCGATCACATCAACGTCATATCTGTCGGGGGAATGCTGCTGCGACAATCGCATTCTTTCCACGGCTCGATGACGGAACGAATTTTGCGAGAGTATCATGTCGGCAAAGCGTTCCTCTCCTGCACCGGCCTGCATCCCGATAGAGGCTTCAGCGACTCCAACGAGGCGCATGCTTCTGTCAAAAAGCAGATGATTGGCATTGCCGACGACGTGTTTTTTCTAATCGACAGCAGTAAGATGGGGATTAGAGATTTGGTTCGGATAGCTCCCTCCGATTCACCGGCAACGGTGATTACCGACAGCGGGACTCGTCCGGAATGGGTAGAGTTATTTGACGAAACGCCGATTGAATTTATGAGGGCAGAGCCGCAATAAGCGGTCGTTTTCAACTATTTAAATAAATATTTATACAAACTTTATGTAAGTATCTTGACATTAATAACCGCATTGATTATGATGATGTTGTCTTCAATTGTTTCAAATTTAAGATAGTTGCGCAACGCTTGAATTTGAGTTGAGTTAAGACCTCCGCCTGGAATAAAACGTCACCCGCATGGCATTACTATTAAGTAGTGGCCTTTAAGACGCGGGTGCAGCATCCGTTTCCGGCAGTATCAGCATGGATTTTAAGCGGTTTTCGGGTTTCACGACAAATGAACTGGCAGGAATGCCGATTAGGAGGAAGTTAACGATGTCTAAATTGAATATCGGAATTATTTTGGGAAGCACGCGTCAGGGCCGTTTGAGCCCGCAAGTAGGGGAATGGGTAAAAAACATTGCTGACCAGCGCGGCGACGCTAACTATGAAATCGTAGATATCGCGGACTACAAGCTTCCGCTGCTTGGCGAAGCCGACGCTTCGGAGCAAGCTGCCGCTTGGAATACGAAGCTGAACAGCTTGGACGGTTTTGTCTTTATCGTGCAAGAATATAATCACAGCATCTCCGGTGCGTTGAAGAACGCGCTTGATTACGCTCGTGAAGCTTGGAACAATAAAGCAGCCGGCATCGTAAGCTACGGTTCCGTAGGCGGAGCGCGTGCAGCCGAGCATCTTCGCGGTATTTTGGGCGAGCTTTCGGTGGCGGACGTACGCGTTCACCCTGCGCTTTCGCTATTCACCGATTTCGAGAACGGCTCGGTGTTCAAGCCTGCCGACCTGCATTTGACGAATTTGAACGGCATGCTCGATCAAGTGCTCGCATGGAGCGGCGCGCTGAAGACGCTGCGTTAATTTCTTTCTGAGCCTTTTCTCATTAATAAGCCCGAAACGCTTTCGCACTACGGTGCGTCGTTTCGGGCTTTTTTTGCGGTTTGGAGGCAGCTCCTCCGCCCCGTTTCTTCAAAAGTATAAATATGGCCTCCTTTCCTCTCTATTTCCTCTATTCGCAACGTCATCCACTGCATTATCAAATCTTGTCAACCTAGCCAACATTAATGATTTATCATTTTATTTTAATAATGACGGTAAAAATCAAGAGAATTGGGCTTTTCGTCTCCTATTAGTAAATAGTGGGCATTTTTGCTGTGTTATTCTGTTTTTAGCGCATTGGAAGCGGCTCGGCAAAGCTGTTCTACCATTGCATACTAGACTAGGAGGCTATACATCATGAATAAAAACAACAAGAAGTTTTCTCTAATAAAAGTGATTGCGGGAGTCGGCATCAGCCTATCGATTGCCTTTACCGGAACGATCGTTGCTCAGCCGCAAACGACTTATGCTGCGACGAGCTCGAAAGCAAGCAGCGTAATCGCAACAGGCAAAACGTTCCTCGGCAAGCCTTACAAATTCGGAGCACCATCTGGAAGCACGGCTTCGTTCGACTGCTCTTCTTTCACTCAATATATTTTTAAAAAGCATGGCGTGAGTTTGCCTCGTTCTTCCGAGCAGCAGTCGAAGGTCGGCAAGTTCGTGTCGAGAGCGAACCTGCAGCCCGGCGATTTGATTTTCTCCGATACGAATCGCGACGGTAAAATAAACCACGTCAGCCTGTACCTCGGCAACGGAAAACTGCTTCATACGTATAAAGTGGGCGTAGGCGTAACGATTTCCAACTTTAAAGGCAGCGCGTGGGACAAGACTTATGTAACGGCTCGCCGTGTACTCTAGAATATTACGGATTAGCAATACAAAAGGCTGTCCGCCGTCATTCGATAATGACGGCGGACAGCCTTTTCTTTTATTCGGGTGTGGCCGCGCTGGCTTGATGATGCTTCTGATCTTCATGCATAACCACATGATGCAGCTCAGTGTCTTGGCCGTTGTCTCGGTTGTCGTCCGATTCATGCGATACGGTATTATTTGTCCTCTTCTTTCCTTCCGCAACCGGCGCATCAACCTTATTCGCTGCGATTTCAGCCAGTTTAGGCGTCTCGAGTTTTTGTACGGGCTTGCCTGAGCTGCGAGCCGTAAACGACTGGAGACGGTTTAGCTCTTTGTACAGAAGCATCAATTCCGCTTCTTTTGCTTGCAGCAGCAGCGCCAGCTCCTCGATCCTCGCATGAACGGTCTCGATCTGACCAGCATCGCCGAGCCCTTCTTCCTGCCCTGAGGAGGACTGTGCGGCAAGCGGATTAAACCTGCTGCAGCCGAATGTGACGATAGCCCATTTGTCGGCTTCTTCTTTTCCATTTTCTTTATACAATTCGACATACGTATCGAATATAGCGTTCACCGCTTTGCGATAATCCCAATTCAGTATCGTTAGGCTTTCCTTAGCGTTCGAAACGGCGCGCATGAGCTGAAAATCGTTCAACTTGCCCCGTTCCTTCTCCACTCTCTCGATTTCCTGCACAAAAGACGGATAGGCTGCCCGGAACAGCTCCGATACCGAAGCATAGTCCTCTTGTGTCATAACCATTTCTTCCGTTTCCATCCGATTCATCCCTCTCTGGCCGTCATACCTTCATCTCGTTGCAACAAGAGGAGCTTACTATAGTACTTAAAATTATATTATAGGTCGGATTGGATGCAGGATACAAGTAAAAGGGCCGAATTGCGGCAAAAACGCTTCCAAAGTAGGAATCGAACCTCCTATAAATTCGCCGATTTCGTGAACTGTGCGGATGAAACGGGATTTTGTCTGTGCAGTCCGATATAATAGGAAGGGACTTAGAATGCGGAAAGTTGGTGCTTCATGAAAGGAAGCAAAGCGATTTTGATCATCTTCGGCGTGTGCGCCGCATTGTCTATTTGTGTTTATGCGATGATAATGATCGTCATGAAGGCGCAGCAATGATGCTGCGCCTTGTTTTTTTAATATTTGAGTTTTTTTGTTCGGCTAATCCCACGGCTGTTTGACCGTCAGGTAACCGGCGAATTTTTTGCTTTCCTCGCGCCGGATTCGGCGCATTTCCGCACGATGAGGGGCGGTTTCGAACAGCTTCACTTCCTCCTCCGTCTCCGGAACGACGTTTGGTACGGGTACGGGACGCTTATTCTCGTCCAACGCCACGAAAGTGAGAAACGAAGTGGCGGCCACAACTCTCTCACCGCTTAGCAAATCTTCTTTAACCACCTTAACAAATACTTCGACGGACGTTCTGCCGCTCCAGGTGACGAATGATTCAAGCCCTACGGAGTCGGACGGCCGGATTGGGTGCAGGAAGTCGACCGAATCGGTCGATGCCGTTACGACGGAACGGCGGCAATGCTTCGTTGCGGCGATGGAAGCGATATCGTCGATATAGGCCATCAGCTTTCCGCCGAACAGTGTATTGTGGTTGTTCACGTCTGTTGGAAATACGCGAGACGTTTTATAGCATTTCGATTCGCGAGCATATCTGTACTCCATGATAGAACGTCTCCCTTCTATTGCTTCTTATAAAATCGCAATCGCGTCGTCAATGCCCGTGTCTACATCTAAGATCATTTTTTTCTGGTTGGCCATGTCCTGCCATACTCCCTCCTTAGCAGCTAATTTAATGTCAGTTTACATAATAAATGTTATGTGAATGTTATTTCGGTATCGTATTTCATTCTCTTATCTCATTATATCGAGTTTATGTCCGTTTCTAATCATTTTATAGGGAAATTTACCTTCCATAAAAATAATAATGCGCTCATTTTAGAAATAATGCTATGATTATATCTTGAGAATCTATTTTTTATTCATCGTATACAAATAAGTAGAGTTTATGTTGGTTTCATACACAAATAGAATCGTGTTTCTATCATGGCTGCTAAACGTTTTAACGTGTCTTCCCAATTTTGACTGGCCGAGGAGTGCTTTTCGTTCATGTGGAGAAAGATGACGGTTATTGTGGCAAGTATGCTTATGATGCTAGTCGCCGCCTGCGGCGGCGCGAGTCTCGAATCAACGGATAAGAAAAATGGTTCCGCCATCCCTGCTTCACCGGAGCAGTCCGCAACAGTCACGACGGAGTCGTACGGCGGTGCGGACAATCTTTACACGATCGTCATTGATCCAGGTCATGGCGGCAAAGACCCCGGATCGACAGGTGCAAGCGGAATGTTTGAGAAAAATTTTACGCTTCGTCAATCCTTAATACTGGCCGAGCTGCTGGAACAGGACCCAAGGTTTCAAGTGTTTATGACCAGGGATGATGATGTGTTTCTTTCGACGGAAAGTCATTTCAGGCCGAACTTCGCCAACGATATGTCCGCGGACTTATTTATTTCCATTCACGGCAATACGTATGAGTCATCTGATGCTGCAGGCACGGAATCTTACTATTATCATAAAGAATCGCTTCCGTTCGCAGAAATCATGCACAAACATGTAACTGAAGCTACCGGCTTTACGGATCGCGGCGTTAAAAAACAAAATTACTTCCTCATTCGGGAAACGACCATGCCTTCCGTTCTGCTGGAGCTCGGATATATGACGAATCCGGGCAATGAGACGGAAATGTGGAGCGACGAATTCCAGGAACGCGTCGCCAAGGCGATTGTCGCCGGTGTGAACGAGTATTTGAATACGTGGACACATAATACTCCTGAGGAGTTATAGCATGTGCTGATAATATCTGCGATTTGAAGAAGCCGGACCGCGGAATGCGGACGGCTTTTTTTGCGGCTAGAACAGCTAGTTGTGTAGTTTCCGGTTATTGGCATCTTATTTTACTGCATTAATTATACATGAGGTTAATTCATTTGCATTTGTAAGGTGCAGCTATTGGAGTTATGATAAATAAAGGCAGCCCCCTTTCAATCGAACACAACGAAAGAAATCGAGTTCGCCATACTACGCTGTAATAATTTTTATTAGTACAGCAAAGAATAGGGGAATTATGCAGCTCATGGACACAACCTTTCTCATTATGACAGCCGTCGTCTTTCTCGCTTTAAGCTTCGACTTCATCAACGGCTTCCACGACACGGCCAATGTCATTGCCACATCGGTATCGACCCGAGCGCTCAAGCCTCGGGTCGCCATTATTATGGCGTCCTGTATGAACTTTCTTGGCGCCATCAGCTTCACCGGAGTGGCTAAAACGATCGGCGGCAGCATAGCCGATCCGTCCAAGCTGGCAAACGGCGAGCAAATCGTCATAGCTGCCTTGTTAAGCGCCATTATATGGAATTTGGTTACTTGGTGGTTCGGCATACCGTCCTCCTCTTCTCACGCTTTAATCGGCGGGTTGGTGGGAGCGGTTATAGCAGCCGAAGGACTCGGCGCAATCAATGGCGGAGGTTTTACCGGGATCGTCAAAGGATTGATTTTTTCTCCGCTGATTGCATTCGCATTCGGCTTTTTGCTAATGTGGTCGCTGAAAAAAATATTTGCCCGCGGCAATCCCCATCAGTTGAACAGAGGCTTCCGCACAAGCCAAATATTAACCGCAGCGATTCAATCGTTCACGCACGGCACGAACGACGCGCAAAAAGCGATGGGAATTATCACCTTCGCGCTTGTCGCAGGCGGCGTACAGGAAAATCTGGACATCCCGCTATGGGTTAAATTGTCGGCGGCTACCGCTATGACGCTCGGCACATCGGTTGGCGGCTGGAAGATTATTAAGACGATGGGAACGAAAATTTTTAAAATTGAACCAATCAACGGCTTCGCAGCCGATATCGGCTCTGCGATCGTTATTTTCGGAGCGACGCTTATCCACTTCCCGGTCAGCACAACCCATGTAATTACCTCTTCCATTCTCGGCGTCGGCAGCGCCAAACGGTTTGCCAATGTCAAATGGAGCATGGCCGGACGAATCGTCATCTCATGGATTATTACAATACCGATTGCCATGGGATTGGCCGCTCTTATTTTCAAACTGATTGAATGGTTCTTCTTATAGTAACAACGCGCCAAAGGAGCCGACCCTAAGCTTGGCACGGTTTGAGGAGCTCCCTGATATAGAGAGAAAAAGATCCCGTTCACTTTTTAAAGTGAGGCGGGATCTTTTTTGCGCAGTAACTGCTTTTTTGCATTTATTTTTGCGGTTTTGACTGGGAAAAGGAGGAATAAATGCTTTGAGGCAGTTATTTCAAGTAATCTCAAGCTATTTACGATTATGATGCGGTCAATAACTGCCTGATTGCATATATTTCCGCTGATTCGACTGGAATAAGGAAAAATAACGTCTTTGCAGCATTTATTTCAAGCATCCTCCTGCCTTTTGCTTTCTATGCCGTAGATAATAAGCAAGGTGTAGTACAGGTCGAATGGGATTTCCGACTTTAACTTTATCGCTATAATTAGCTTACTTCATCTCTGGGAGCGACTTGGCGGCTAACGCTTTTACATCATTGACGAATCCGGCGGAGTCTCGGATGGAGTACCCCTGCCCGTCTGCGACCAGCCGCGTATATTTGCCTTTATCCTTTCGGAAGTAAATCGTTGAAAAATGAGGCTTGCTTTTGCTCATAACGTTCACATTAAAGTGCAGGCCCGATTGCGCAGGCGGCGGGTAGTACAGTGTACGGGAGACGCTGCGGACGTAACGACGCCCGCCTATAAACTCAGCCCATTCCTCTTTCAGATCGTCTTCCAAAACCGATACACGGTTGAAATTGTCGTCGATGATGACTGCGTCCCCTGCAACAGGTGAAACACGAACCGTCGTCGGCCAATAATAAACCATTGCATAGACGGTAAGAACGGCAAGCAGCAGCGAGCTGCCGCGAATCCAACGCCTCCCCGCTTTTATCCGAATCGCACGAATCAGTACGAGTATGGACAGCGGAATCGCGATATAAGCGAATATCATTACATAAGCCAGCATGGATGCCATCATAAAATGCTCCTTCCTGTGTATGTAGATACCGGCTCAAAATTTAAATTAGCGCATGCTTCAAGTGTGAGCACTATTCTCTCTTTTCGAGTCAATTACTTGAGCATAGAAGCAAAAAAAAGCGGCACAAGATTGGAAATTCCATCTTGTGCCGCTTCGCTGTTACTTCTATAGTAGCCTATTCGATTGCCAAACGGCAATACTAATGAGTTCCGTCAATCAGCCTTCCAGCTTTTTCTGGTCTCTCTTCTCTCCCTGCTTAGTGACGCTCACCTCGTACAAGATTTGATCCCTCGGATCGAATAGCTTTGTCTTGTACTGATTACCCTCCGCTGCAGCGGCACTTGCATCTGCCACAGTTTCGGTTATCGCGTCGTAAACAACAAATTGCAGCTCGCTCCAGTCCTGGAATTCAGTCGATAGCGCTGTCTTCGCATGCGGGATGACTGCGCCTGCGCGGACAAGCAGCACAATCGGAAGCTCACCGGCCGTGATTCGCCGCCAGCCCCCTTCGTAGCGCTCGCCAGACTGATAGTCGATCCAGACGCCAGGCGGTAAATAAACGGACCGTTCTGTCATGCCGTCCTCGAACAGCGGCGCGACAAGCAAGTCAGCGCCAAACAGATATTGATCCTCGACCAGCCAGCTGCCTTCATCCTCCGGAAACTCGAGGAACAACGGCCGAAGCATCGGCAATCCTTGATCGGAGCATAGCTTCGCTTGGGTGTATACGTAAGGCATCAGCTCATATTTCAAATTCGCGCTTTTACGGAAAGATTCCACGAATGCTTCGCTGTACGCCCATGGTTCCGTCGGCGGCGCGCCATGGCAGCGGCTATGCGAGGTTAGCATGCCGAACGGCAGCCATCTCTCGTACAACTCCTCTGGGCTGCTATGAACGAAGCCGCCAATGTCATGGCTCCAGAAGGAGAAGCCGCTTAAGCCGAGCGAGAGGCCGGCGCGCAAGCTGGCCGCCATTGCGCTGTTCGTATTTTCCGCGTCGCCGCCCCAATGAATCGGGTAACGCTGGCTGCCTGCCCATGCGCTCCGCGCCCAAATGATGGATTCGCCGCTGACCGCTTTCGTTGCTTCTGCAGCCGCCTGATTATAGCGCAGCGGATACAAATTATGCTCGTGAAAACCGCTTCGGCCGGAGGCGTACATGCCTTGCAGCGGAGCCGCTTCGCCAAAGTCGACCTTAATGGCCCCAACGCCGAGCTTCAGCAGCGAGGCCAAATGCTCTTGATACCATCTTACGGCTTCGGGATTACTGAAGTCCAAAATAGCGTCCTCGGTCGGCAATCTGCCGTCTGTCGTTTTGATGGCGAGCCCTTTTTCCAAAATTTCATCGTACAACGAATTGTTCGGCGTGAAATACGGCAATTGCCAAAGCGATACGCGGTAGCCTTGCTCCTTCAAATCGGATAGCATCTTAGCCGAATCGTCGAACCGTTCCGCTGAAAACCGGTAATTGCAGCGCCAATCCGTCTCGAACCAGCCCGTATCGAGATGGATGACATCGCACGGGATGTCGAGCTGCTGCAGCTTAGCGGCAACTTCTCTTACCTCGGTCTCCGAGCTGTACGTAATGCGGCTCATCCAGAGGCCGAATGACCAGAGCGGCGGCAGCGGGCTTCTGCCCGTCACATTTGTATAACTCGACAGCACTTCCTTCGGCGACCCGATAAACAGGAATAAGTCCAGCTCCTCTTCTCCGGTATACATCGTTTGCGTATCGTCATACGTTGCGCCGAAGTCAAGCGTCAGCGGCGTAGACGTATGAATGAACATCCCGTATCCTTCGCTGCTCAAGAAGAACGGAATCGGCTTATACATTTTGTTCGTTTGCGCGCTAAGCGCATCTGTCGTAAACAAATCAACGCGCTGTCCCCGTTTGTTTAACCGGGTAAAAGATTCGCCAGTGCCGTACAGCTTCTCGTTAGGACGAAGCATAAAGCTAGCCGCAAGGCGATTGCTCATGTCCGCCGAGCTCCGTTTAAATGAGAAAGGCAAGCCGTTCGCGTTCAACAGACTGGATACATCACTGAAATGTCTCGTCTCAGTCAGTACACGGCCAGATACGTCGCGTACAATGATTTTCCACGGGTCGCGCCGAATCACGACAGACCCCTCCGCGCTGGCGAACACAATTTCATCGGTTTCCGCGCCACTGATCCTTGTCCAGCTGCCAGGATTCTCCGTATAGCTCTCACTTAACATGAGCGACGGTTCGGATGATTTGAAACTGCCGCCAGATCCCGGCCGCGTACGGATTCTCAGCCTAATCGTTCTCTCATCAACGAAGCTGAGCTCGAAGCCGGTTACCGGCGAATCCTCATACTCTTCGGGAAATTCCCATGAAGGGGTCTCGGCAAACGGGTAGTCGATTTGGTTGAAGCTTAACCGCGGCTTGCGCGTGTATCGCTTCCACTGTACTTTGCCCGACGCTTGCTCGGAATCGATCGATACGAGATGCGAAGCGAAAAAGTATTGATCGGCCGTTTCTTCGAAATCGGCGCTCATGTTGATCGGCTGATTCAATGCCGTTGATTTCATTTCCATCGATATCCCCTATCCTTTCACCGCGCCGTTCGTCAAACCGCTGACGATATAACGCTGTACGAAGATGAATAATAACGCGACCGGCAGCATGCTGACCGTGCCGAAAGCCATCGTATTGTTCCAAGACGTGCTCTGGAAGCCCAGAAAGTTGTAAATGCCCGCCGTAATCGGTCGCAACGATTCCTTGCCGATAAACGTCATGCCGTAGATCAGATCGCCCCATGCGAACAAGAACGAGAAGACGATAGCGACGACAACGCCTGGGATCGCAATCGGCAGCATAATGCGGGTGAAAGTGGTGAATGTGTTGCACCCGTCGATTTTAGCCGATTCTTCCAGCTCCTTCGGCAGCGTCGCAAAGTACGTTCTTAAGAAGACGACTGAAAAAGGAATGCCAGCTGTAGCGTTTGCCAAAATCGTGCTCCAGTAGCTTGGCCCGATCAGCCCCATCGTTTTAAACAGAATGAACAGCGGGGTCAACAGCAGCGATGCTGGAAGCATTTGCGTAACGAGAAAAATGAGAATGAACGAATGGCGTCCCGGGAAGCGGAAACGGGCAATCCCGTACGCGGCCGGAATCGACAAAACGGTCGAAATGGCTAACGCGCCGATTGAAATATACAAGCTGTTGCGGAAGCCCGCGATAATATCGAAGGAGGAGCCGGTCAACTGCTCCGTGTACGATTTGAATTGCCACTCCTGAGGGAACCAGGTTAACGGCGTCCGGAAAATTTCCGCCTCAGTTTTAAACGAGGTAACTATGAGCCAGTAGAGCGGAAATAAAAAGATGGCGACAATGACGATAGAGACGAGCGGCAGCAGCCAGCGCGAATGTTTTCGAAGCGTCCTCATAGCTGTTCCTCCTTCTTAAGCAGTCTCAAGTAAATGATGCCGACAATGAGCAGAAGGACGAACATGACGTTGGAAACGGCTGAGCCTTGGCTGTACTTAAATTGATCGAAGCTGAGCTTGTAAGCGAATGTGGACATCATCTGCGTCGCATTGACCGGTCCCCCGTTCGTCACGATAAGCACCAGATCGAAGACTTTGAACGTATAAATAAAACCGAGCACGAGCAGCGACATGATGGCCGGCTTCAGCTGCGGCAGCGTGATCTTGAAGAAACGTTGCAACGTGTTGGCCCCGTCAATCGAGGCGCTTTCGTAAATGTCCTTCGGTATCGTCGTCAAGCCGGTCGTCAGCAAAATCATGTTGAACGGAATGCCGACCCATGTATTGGCCAAGACGACGGTTAACATCGCCGTTCCGGAAGTGACAAGCCATTCGACCGGGCTGCTAGTCAGATGAAGGCGCATCAGAAAATCATTGACGATGCCTCCATTGCTGAACATGAATTTGAACATCATCGCCGTAATGGTAGCGGGCAGCAGCCAGCTGATCATTACGAAGCCGCGTAGCCGCTGAGAAAACCGGAATTGCAGGTTGAACAGCAGCGCGAACGCGAGGCCGACGATAAATTGCAGTACGAGGCAAGCAATTGTGAATACGAGCGTATTAACGAGCACCTTTTGCAGCGTGCCTTCTTTGAATAGCAAGACGTAGTTGTCTAGTCCGACGAATGGCTGATGGCCCTTCGATATGTTCATGACATTGACATCAAGCAAACTTAAACGAATATTGTCGATAATCGGATACCCTACAAAAACAAGCATATAAAGCAGCGCCGGCAGTACGAATAAATAACCGGCGAGGCGTCCCTTCGCTCGCGACATGGGTGCACGTCCTTTCAAAAAAAGTGGAGTACCGGATGCTTTTTGCTCGCCCCGTACTCCACCCTTCCCTTGATGAGTTGCGTTTTACTTAGCTAAAATGCCGTCAATCTTCGCCTGCGCCTCTTCGGCCGCTTTTTCCGGCGATGTGCCGAGCGTCAGCGATTTGCTGAGTCCTTCGATAATGGCGCTGGAAATTTCCGGCCATTTCGGATGCGGACCGCGCGGCTGCGCGTTTTCCATATTTTCCGCAAACACTTTGAGCTGTGGATTCTCTGACCAGTATGGATCGCTTGCGACGTCTCTTCTAGCTGGGAAATAGCCGAAATCTTGAGAGAACTTCTTCGTCACATCAGGCGTTGCGACATACTTGATAAATTCGATTGCTTCTTTGACGTTGTCACCGTCGATAACGCCGAGGTTCTCGCCGCCAAGAACGGATGCGAATTGTTTGTCTTTCGGTACGAAAGCGACGCCGAACTTCATATCGGGAGCTGATTTCGTCAAATCCGGAATTTGCCACGGACCGTTAATCATCATCGCGAGGTTGCCGGATGCAAATTGCTTCATCACGTCGGACTGCGTCCAGTTGATCACTTCTTTGCTCATTGAACCGTCTTTGATCAGATCAGCCAGCACGCCGTAAGCTCTCGCTCCGTCGCCAGCGACATGATCAAATGTTGCGCCGGTGGACAGCAGCCAAGGCAGGAATTGGAATGTGCCTTCTTCGTTTTGCGGAGCCGAAATGCCAAGACCTTTCACATTGCCTTTCGTCAGCGCTTTAGCTGCCGCGCGAAGCTCATCCCACGTTTGCGGAGGCTGCACGCCTGCGTCCGACAGCATTTTTTCGTTGTAGTACAACGCAAGGTTGTTGCTTCCAAGCGGAATACCGTATTGCTTGCCATCGTAGGAAGCCGATTTCCATGGACCGTCGAAGTATTGGTCTTTATCCGGCCAGTCCTTCAGTTGATCCGTGATGTCTGCGAACAATCCCATAGCGGCGTAAGCGGCATGGTCCGGATTGTCGATAATGACGATGTCCGGCAGGTCCGAAGCCGCAAGGCCGACGGAAAGCCGTTTTTTGAAATCCGCGAACGGAATGTAGACGGGCTCGACTTCGATGTTCGGATTTTTTTGCGTAAAGCCGTCCGTCAGCGATTTGACGATGTCGAACTGCGATTTGCCTTCGAAATAAAACCAAAGCGTCAGCTTCTTTTTCACCGCTGCGTCGCCGCCCGAATTGTCGGTCGCGCTTGTGCCTTCAGCCGGTTTGCTATTAGCGTCTCCGTTACCGTTGCCCTTGCCGTTGTTGCTCGAACCGCAAGCCGTAAGCGCTAGCATAATGATGAGTATAAAGCTGAGCAGCATTAAACTTGAACGTCTCACCTTGTTTCCCCCTAAGCGATATTATTTGTCGACACCCTAAGTGTAGGGCAATGTAAGCGCTGTTAAAATTCTAATATTTTAATAAAGGTGGACGATGTTAAGACGATTTACGCTTTTCCCGGATGCACCTTTTGATACTCAGCTGGAGACAACCCCGTCACTTCCTTGAACACGCGTGAAAAATATTTCGGGTCGGGATAGCCGACTGTTTTCGCAATTTCGAACATTTTCAGACCAGTCGTCAGCAGCAGCCGCTTCGCCTCTCCGACCCGAATTTGCTTCATGTAAGCCGAAAAATTGCTGCCAACCTCCTTCGCGAACAGTCCGCTTAAGTATTCCGGCGTAATGTTCAACGAAGTGGCGATTTCGTCCAGCGATATGCCTTCACCGTAACGGTTATGAATGAGCCTCACCGCTCTCTGCACGACGTAACTGTAAGCGGGCGCTTGCGGAATCGTCTTATCTAGAGAGGCAGCGTCATGTGCGATGCGAGCAAACGCATCGTTCAACTCTGAACGCGTTTGCGCGGTTAATATTGGCTCCAGCCACTCTGTCTGGTAGCGGAATACCGGTTCGTCGCCGTATGTTTCTCCGATTGCGCGCAATAAAGAAGACACCAACCGAACGGAGCCGTCGATGATATGCCGTGGATCGTGGCGGCCTTCAAAGCACAGGAGCTCCCATTCCTTGATCATGGAGTCGATCTCGCTCAGCTTTCTATCCTGTACCGCGGCGAGTATTTTGTTTTCAAGCGCCTGCGGAAACGGCAGCGCCTCGGATTGTCGAGCCGCTGGAATATCTGCTTGCAGGACGCCGCTGCTTTCGTTCAACGGGATGAGCCACTTACGTTCCGTCCGCTGCTTTCGGTACGTAATGCATAACTCTTGTAGACCGTCGATCCGCGTTTCGACGATCCCTGCTTGCGGAAATGCCTGCCGGATCGCTTGTTCTAGACTGATACCGACGGCCGAACGATCGCCAGACCGCACTTCTCCGTTTTCGTTTATTTCGTTTAGATCGATTGGATCAAATGGATCGAATAACGCGACGACCGAACGGTCGAACGGCACAGCAAAGACGGAATAGCGGCCGGTTTGAGCCAACGCCGATTCCATTGCAGCTTTTAGTGACGCGGATTGATCCTCGAATGCGGCGCCGACATACGCGGATACGACCCAATGCGGCCGGTCCGCCCGCAAGCCTGCCGCCTGCTCGGCGAGAGGCGCGATCAGGCTAAGATCCAGCCGATCGTTGGAGAGCGCCTGCTGCAGGTAGTGCTCCAGTCTTCCGGCCGCGTCACCACGCGGCAGTCCAGCCATTTGCTGAAGCTTCAGCTCCTCGTCCGCTTTTTCCAGCGTTTCTTTTAAATCAGCCGCCGTAATCGGCTTTTCGAGAAAAGCCAGAACTCCAAGCCCGAACGCTTTTTTGGCGTATTCGTATTGGGAGAAACCGGTTAGAATGACCGTTTGATGACGATGGCCTTTCCGCTTAAGCGATTCCAGCATTTCGATGCCGCTGAACTGGGGCATTTTAATATCGGTGATGACAAGGTCCGGCCGCAGGCGCTCAATGAGCGCAAGACCGTCTTCTCCATTATCGGCGTCTCCTACTACTTCATAAGGCGTCCCTATTTTACCGATCAGATTCATAATTCCGTATCGGGTATTGTCTTCGTCTTCAATTACGACGATTCTCATCCTGTGTCATCCTCCCATTCTTGAATTTCAAGCTTCATGAATCTCTTAGGCAGTGAACCTCACGCCTTAAGAATCGCTTATTGATGTATCTCTGGCCTATGAGCCTTAAATATCTTGTAAATCTCATGCCTCATGAATCAGATACCTTGTGAATCGAATGCAGTTCATTCTTTATCTTCTTCTTCATGTTCTTGGATCGGCATTTTGATCGTTACTATTGTTCCTTCTCCAATCCGGCTTGTAATGACACATTCAGCCTGGTCGCCGTAGTACATACGAAGCCGCCCTATAGCGTTGCTCACGCCGATGCCCGTATTATCGGACCGCTTGGAAGTCTTAGCCGCCTTTGCTGCCGATCTAGCAGAATGCTCTGTTTCCATGCTGTTGTATGACATGAATCCGTCGGCTGCAGCGATTTCTCCGGATGAACGGAGCTCATTAATCGTGATTTTGCCGGGCTGCTTGAGCTTATCGGCCATCCATTTGTCTGCTGAAACTTGCTGTTCAGATGTGTTTGCGCTGGAATGCCCGAACACTTCGTGTTTGCTTGTACTGGCGGTTTCAGGCAGATGGGCCGTAGTCCTGCCTCCATGTACGGAAGGGTCGTCTGTTATGGCTGCCAGCGTTGCTATATCCATGCCGACGCCGTTGTCTCGAATGGTCCAGATCAGTGATCCCTCTGACGCAATCGAAACGCCGATATGCAGCTCTCCCCCTTGCTTAATGCCTTCGAAACCATGAATGATGGCGTTTTCAATAAAGGGTTGAAGAATCAGCTTTGGCACTAAATAGTTGTGTGTTCGCTCATCCAGCTCAAGCGTGCAGGAAAAGGATGAACGGAACCTGTACTGCTGCAAATAGATATAACGATCCATCCATTCCAGCTCTTCTTTGACGGTGACGAGCTTGTTGCTGTCCTTGATGCTATACCGCAAAATTTGTGCAAGCCCTTTCAACATTTGGCTAATTTGATGCTCGTCCTTTTCGATAGCGAGCCAATTGATCGAATCCAACGAATTGTATAAAAAATGCGGATTGATTTGCGCTTCCAACGCTCGAATTTCCGCTTCTTTTCGCTTTTCGCTCGTCTCTTTCACTTCGTTCATCAGCTCGTTGATCGTATTCATCATCTTATTGAAGTTGAAAGCGATGGCGGCGATTTCGTCCTTGGACTGCTCCTCGACATGAACAGTCAGCGAACCTAGGCTGGCACTCCTCATCGCCTTGACGATTTTTCGGATCGACGCCGACAAACGTGCTGAGAAATAAAAGATAAGTAAGGTCGATAAAAGAACAGCTGCTATCGCAACGGTCAGCGTCAGTCGCTGCATGCCGTACATCTCGCTGAATAGCTTATTCTCATCGATCAGATTGTAAATGGTCCAACCGCTCTCCGCGTTCACATAACTATTGCTTATCGTCGATGCGCTGAGCGCATCGGAAACTCGCTTTCCGATGTAGCTTTTATCTGCAGACGAAATGATTATTCCGTCGTGATCCGTAAGCAAGTTCCGGTTGTCGATCTGGCTGGCTTGCCCGGCTCCGCCGGACTGGGGCTCCTCGAGATTGACCGCTTGCGCAAGCACCGACTCGTATACGGTAATTACAGCAACGCCGATGCTGTCCAGACTGAGCTTGTTGTAGTCTGTCAATTTCCGGGCCAGATGGAAGCCGTATTGTTCCTCCGCTCGGATCGAGTTCATTTTTTCGGGTACCGTCATGATGCTGCCTGTACGATTGGCCGCCGCCGATTCGTACACCGGCAAACGCGTCACATCGGGTACATTTGTCCATAGGTTATTGTAGGGAGATCCTGTCTGCCGGTCATAACTGATCTGCACGCCGTTTTTCGTAAAAATAGCGACGCTGCGTATGCCGTCATTCGCATAGGAATACGAGGCGAGCATATTAATTAGCTTGCGCTTGCTCAGCTCTACATTTTCGGTCGGCTGGTTGATTTCGCCCAGCAGCCCGACGACATCGTCGTTCGTAATAATTTGGAACAAAATATCCTCGTATGCACGCAGCGATGTATCCAAGTTTTTAGATGTTTGGATGAGGTTGGCCTGTACCAGTACATCGGTCTTTCGTTTCATCGCGTCTGTGGAGACATAGTAGGAAAACAATTGCACAACAATGACCGGTAGCAAGCTGACAGCCATAAACGATACGATGAGTTTGTTCCGGTAGCTGAATCGCCATTTCATCGCAAGGAGGCCTCCCTGTTCTCTTGTTTGATCTAGTGGAATCTGGGCATTACTATAACACATTCCCGGCCCGCCGGTAGAATCATTTTATTTATCGGCATTAAAAATTAATGACAGTAATCTAGTTTGAGTATTTGTATTGCGAGTAATAAGGCTCGCCCTGCTGCCCTTACTACTTATGATGTGCGACTGCCGCTATTTTCTGCAGCCTGGTTTTGCGGCCAGTCTTATAAACAAAAAAATGAGGCATCCCCTCGCAAGGACGCCTCATTTTTCATATGACATTTTACCCTCTATTCTGCAATTCTCTCATTTGCTCCGGGTAGCCGTAAGAGCCATGCTCGCTAAGATCAAGACCGACAATTTCTTGCTCCTCCGTTACACGAAGGCCAATCATTTTCTTCAAGACGTACAGAATCGCGTATGATACCGCGAAAGCGAAAGCGCCACAAGCAACGATACCAAGCGCTTGGATACCGAGTTGGCCCCAGCCGCCGCCATAGAACAGTCCGGCGTTGCCTACGCCAACTTTTTCGGCTAATTCAGGCGTCGCAAAAAGTCCATTGGACAGCGTGCCCCATATACCGGCAGCCCCGTGAGCTGACAAAGCGCAAATCGGATCGTCGATACGCATTTTCTCGAAGAAACGCATGCTCAGAACGACAACGACGCCTGCGATGAGTCCAATCACGATTGCTGCCCAAGATTCTACAAACGCACACGAAGCTGTAATTGCCACAAGTCCGGCAAGTGCCCCGTTCAGCATCGCTCCGATATCTGACTTTCCGAGCAGCAGCCAACTTATGATTAGAGCTGCGATAGCCCCGCCTGCCGCACCTAGTTGCGTATTAATAGCGACGAAGCCGAAGAAGCTGCCGTCATCCGCAGTCAACGTGCTGCCTGCGTTAAAGCCGAACCAGCCAATCCATAAAATCATGACACCTAGCGTCGTAAACACTTGGTTATGGCCGGGCATATCGTTCGCCGTACCGTTTTTGTTGTATTTGCCAATACGCGGTTTTAAGAGAATCGTTGCTGCAAGCGCCGCCATAGCGCCGGTCAAATGAACGACGGTCGAACCAGCGAAATCTTGCTTGCCGTGCTCGGCCAGCCATCCGCCGCCCCAAATCCAGTGTGCGATAACAGGATAAACGATGGCAGAAAACAAGACCGCGAAATGAGATAAACCGAAAGCTTGGCTCTTTCCGCAAAACCGCCCCATGCAACGGACATCGAAATAGCCGCAAATGACAACTGGAAAATGAACATGACCGTTGGCGCCACCGCATCGCCTTCCGATACGCCCATAACGTTAAAACCGAAATAGTCGCCCCATCCAAGAAGCGGTCCGCCTTCTCCGCCAAAAATAAAGGCATAGCCGACGGCCCAGAAAACGACCGATACGATTCCGACCGTGAAGATGGTTTTGCCCGCGATATGGCCCGCGTTCTTCATTCGAGTCGAGCCTGCCTCGAGCAGTATAAAACCGCACTGCATGAATAAAACCAATATAGCGCCAAGCATCGTCCACATACTGTTAATGCCGATCTCCATCTGATGTTTCCCCTCTCCGTCTTCTAGCTGTCTATCTCTATTTTTTGGAGGCTGCTTGTTGCTAGCCAATACTATCACGCCTGTAAGGCTCTTTGGAGTCTTACAGAGCCCCGAATGCGTCGCTTTCACGTCCGTAAGGCTCTTTGGAGTCTTACAGAGCTCCAAAAGCGGCAATTTCTCTTCCGTAAGGCTCTTTGGAGTCTTACAGAGCTCCAAAAGCGGCAATTTCTCTTCTGTAAGGCTCTTTGGAATCTTACAGTGCTCCAAAAGCGGCAATTTCTCTTCTGTAAGGCTCTTTGGAGTCTTACAGAACACCAACTGCGGCTGTTTTTTGCATCTGTAAGACGTTTTTCCGGTTTACGTAGGCCCGATGCGACTGTTTTGCCCCTGTAGGACGCTTTTCCGCCTTACGGAGGCTCGACGCGGCCGGTTTTACGTCTGTAAGACGGTTTTCCGCCTTACGGAGCATCGATGCGACTATTTTTGCGTCTGTAAGACGGTTTTCCGCCTTACAGAGCACCGAAGTGGCCGGTTTTGCATCCGTAAGGCGGTTTTCCAGCTTACGGAGCACCAATGCAGCGCTGCACTCACTCCTCTACAAACATTCCATCCTGTAGCACTCCCCAACATCGCCTCGCAGCGACTTCCGGCCAGCTTGGCTTAGATCAGCCCAACTCTCCCTGCACCCGCATCACACTAGTCTGCTAAATCTACTGCCAAGTCCGCTTCCCTCCGGCTCCGATCAAACGGCGCCTACCGTGGTGGCGAGCCGTTCGAGGATGCCGCACAGCATCGCATGTGACGTCTTGCTTCTGTCCGCCTGCGCGACAATTGCGGACGGATGCTGGATGAACGGTGCGTCGACGATTTCCGACGACCACGTGTTGAGCATCTCGTCGATACAAGCTGGCGTCGTTTCTAGATGAAACTGCAAGGCCAATACGTTGTCGCCGTACGCAAACGCCTGAATGCCGCAAGCTTCCGAGTAAGCGAGCCTGGTCGCTCCTTCCGGAAGCGTAAACGTATCGCCGTGCCACTGATAGCTGACGAACGTTTCAGGCAGATTCTCGAGACTTGGATGGCGGTCGGCCGTTCGGTTAATCTCGTGCCAGCCGATTTCTTTTCTATCATTGCGATAGACCGTTCCCCCCAGCACGTCGGACAGCATTTGCGCACCAAGGCAAATTCCCAGCACCGGCTTCCCTTCGTCAATGCACCGTCTAACAAATCGCTTCTCCTCAACGAGCCACGGATAGCGCTCTTCTTCATACACGCTCATCGGCCCGCCTAAAATAACAAGCATATCGAATGCATCACTGTTCGGATAGCTTTCCAAGTCAGAAGGAGTCAACACGTACAGCGTGTGTCCTTGTCGTACCGCCCAGGCAGTAATGGCACTCTCGTCATCGAATGAAAAATGTTTGAAAGCGATAATGTTCACCGTGATCCTCTCCTCTCCACATAACTACATCTAGTTCAAACAACTCGCTACAGACAGCCATATCTACCGCACCATAAATGTTTCTGACTTTCGCACCCCATTCAACCCAGCTCCAACTCCCAGCGTGTGTTATTTCGCAGCATGAGGTCGTTTGAGCGTGTTGTATTCCATAACAAAACGTCGATCAATCGTATTATGATTCCTATTTACGGCTGATTAAAGGTCATAACCGTATATTAATAAAAAAACTTAGCGATGTCAACAAACCTAACAATAAAATTTTCTCCTCAATAAATCCCCTAAACATTCACGAAGAAGAGCTAGTTTCACCCAACGATCCCCCAACGATCCCGATCAATCACCGCCAATCACCGCGTGTCGCGATGGAACCATGCGCCGGGAGGAGAGCGCGGTGCACAAAAAAAAGACGGGCTCCTAAGCCCGTCTCAATGAAATCCGATATAACTTCAACGGCCTGCCTCTTGTGCCGACCGTCTCCTCGCCGATCACTTCGGCGTAACCGCTCGTTTCCAGCTGAATCAATATTCGTCTTGCGCTGCGCGGCATAATCATCATTTGCTGCGCCAATTGATTGGAATGGATAACGTCCGTCTTCAGCTTGCTTATGACCGCTTCGATCTTCGCCAATGTTATCGTACTAAGCCCCGTCCGCTCGCTCGTTTCCTGCAGACCTTCGGAGGAATAGGTAAAGGAAAGCCGTTCTTCCCGCCCGAGCGGTCCGTGCACACTTTTGTCGTCGAAGACGACCATCCAAGTGCCTTTACCGTAATGGCGCGTCTGGAGCAGAGCGCGGCCGGCCATCAGCTCGGCTTCATAGGCGGTTTGTCCGATGCCGATTCCGCATGTCAGCTCTGCTCCCATCCCGTCAAGCTCAGGGTAAGCGGGAATTTGCGTAAAGTTCTGCGTCGCCGCCTTCAAAATGCCGCGTGTCGTAAAAATAGCATATCTGCCTGGAGAAACGATTTTCATGGACCCATGGACATGTCTGGAGTAATCCATCAACGATTCGCTAACGGCCAATTCCATCCTGTACAGCTCATCCGATCCGTACGTATCTTTCATAATGCCCGCGTACGGATCAGTTTCGATCAGTTGAACCGCGATTTGTGCATCCATATAACGAAGCGTTTCGCCTGTCCGGGAAGCTTCCGTTAATGCTGCCTGTACGGAGGATTCAGTCGGCACGACCCGCAAAACCGGTACCCCTAGCGACTTCAACTTGTCCTGCACATACCAGACGCAAGTAACAGCATAATCCGTTTTGCCCTCATTTCTCATTCGGACGTGATAGTCGATTAACTCCTGATACGAACCCTCAAATGCTTTACCGTGCAAGCGGCTGCCCGATAGCTGAAGCTCATCCGCCACCTTCGCCAGCTCCTCATCGGTGTACATATCGAAGCTAAGCCGATCAATGTCGACTCGCTCCCGATAGAATAGCTGACAAAGCGTCCGATACAACCCAGTTCCGCTGTATGATATGTAAAACATCGGCTCTTGTACGTGCGGCGTTTGCTCTTTCGCGGCTCGGTACGGCAGCGGACCCGAAAACAGCCACATATCGACTTCATCGGCATGCCTGGAAACTAGCGGACCGATCTCCTCAAATCGTTCGTGCGTGAAAGGAATGCATTCGAATTCGGCATATTGCGAGATGATAGCGGTCACGAACTCCATTGTATCTTCAACGCCGACGTAACCCAGCTTGATCTTCAAGCAGCATTCCCTCCTCCTATCGGCATCGCCGACCCTCTTAAGTTAGTTAAAAGTATAAAGAAACGCACTGGTCGTTACAAGTCTCTGGCCATTCACTTTGACCAGATATTAAAAAAGCATGCTATGGTTCGTAACTTCGAACCATAGCATGCTTAGCCGTACGTTCATCACAAGACACTTTCAGGGACAGCGCAACCCTGCTTCTATAGGACCCCTCATCATGCGACCAACGCCGCACGACCGCATACTACTGCTCATAATCGCCGCCCCTCTTTCTCGAGCGCCTCTCCCCTCTCACGCTATGGCTCCGAAGGAGCCGTGCGCGATTGCATCAAGACGTAGCACGATGACCGCACAGTACACACCAATTACCGCCTCATAGCATCATCTATTTTTTCTCTGGCTCCACGAAAATAATAACCTTCCGTCCTTGACTGATGTACTCAACCGGAGAGTCAAGGCGCTCGGAGACGAAACGGACCGGCACGAACGTACTGCCGCCGACCTGCCGCATCGGTGCATCAAGCTTGACTACGCTGCCGTTAACAAGTGCGCTGCCGCTGTCGACGTTCAAACGGATTGTCGTCGTGCCTTTTTGAATGTTCACTTCTTTTTTCGCTCCGTTCCAGTTCACCTTGGCGCCAAGCTTCTCCGAAACGAACCGCACCGGCACATACGTCCTTCCGTCTCTAACGAATGGTGCCGCGCCCAACTGAAAGCTCTTACCCTCTCCCGTGCTGGCAGCCTTGCTCCCAATCGCGAGTCGTATCGTTTGCCCCATTGAAGGGCCATAGCCGTCCGCCTGCAGCTTCTTGAAGATGTCAGCTGTCTTCGTCCCGGCAGCAAGGTCCAAGTAATTGCCGTTCAGCTCCAGACCGTAATCGATTCTTCCCGTATCATAGTCGATCACGAACCGATGATTTTGAATCGGTTCCAAATTCCAGACGCGATTATCGTTAAGCCGCAATTTTTCCAATGCCGTCAACTGCCTCAAAGGCTCTAGATCATACACCGCATTAGAAGAAAGCTCAAGATATCGCAGACCCTTCAGATTCTTTAATGGCTTCAAGTTTTGAATCTGGTTTTGGCTCGCCCAAAGCGCGTTCAAGCTGGCTGTTCCTGCGATCGCCGACAGATCGGAAACGCGGTTTCCCGAAATAGACAGCGAGTCGAGACGATTCAACTTTTTCAATGGAGACAGATCATGTATTTGATTGTAGCTCACATCGATTTTTTGCAGCTCCGTCAGCTTCCCAAGCGGTTCAAGCGACTTCAGCGCATTGTTCGAAGCCGTAATGGCTTGAAGCCCGCTCAGCCCCGATAACGCCTCCAACGACGTCACTCGGTTGTGGGAAAAACGGAAGCTCTCCAGCTCCGTCATTGCCGAAAGCGACTCTAGAGACACGATTTGGTTATTGGTGATGTCCAGCTCGCGTAGCTGAGTTAAGTCCGACAGCGGTTTGAGTTCAGTCAGTTCGTTTCCGGACAGATCGAGACGAGTTATATTTTTCGCACTCTCCAGACCATCGAGCTTTTTAATATGCCGCCCAGCAAGCTGCAATTCCGTTAAACTTTCCATATCGGTTATCTTTAAACTGTCGCCTTCCGATTTGCCCAGTGTCTCTTTAATAGCCAGTTCAAGCGCCCGGTCGCCAATTACGACGCTGGATTCCGCCGCCACAGCTGATGCAGTAACTGCCCCTTGCCATAACAGGCAAAGAACGAGAATAGCCAAGATGCCTGAAACCCCTTTTTTGCTACTAGTCATGCGCGTATTCATGCTTCTGCCCCTTCCTTTCCCGTTTCCTAGTCAAACACTATAGACGAACGAGAAGACGAGAAAGTTATGCGAGACCGTCCATTTTGGCGGAGTAAAATAATGACGATTCTGTAGCAGCGTTGGATTCAACTAAGAAAAAATGATATAGTCACAGTAACCTTTTAAAAGGAGGTATATGGAAATGAAAACTCATTACATCACACTGTCGGCGCTATTTATTTTCCTTTTATTCGGGCTGCTATTCGTAAACGGATTGCACTTTACAATGGAAAAGGCGATTCCTCATGACGCTTCCATCGTCAAAACCGCTCCGATGAACGATGCGGAGACGGCGGTGCTCTACGAGCATAACAAGAACGGTACTTTCGGCGTAACCGATATGAGGGTGAAATTCCGCTTTCTTTATCAATACGGAGGCGGGTCCAACGGACATAGTGTGGAGGAAGGAATGCCTTTCGGTTCGGGCGGCTTTGCCAACAAGCAGCAAAACTTTATTTTAGCCGTTAAAACAGCCGATGTTTCGCCCATTCGTTATGTGGCGGTCGGCAACCACATCGAGCCGTTAAACCCGACCGAGCCGTATGTTCTGACATTTGATGATGTAAAAAGCAATCCAGATGTCTATCAATGGCAGGAAGTAGAAGATCGTTATGCCTTGTTCGTATGGGATATCTATACGATCGACAACGCGGTCATCCGGGCGTTCGACCATGATGGCAATCTGGTAGCGGATCAGCTCTACTCGTCTACGTCTCGATACTTGAATGAACAAGAAGGCGAGGTATAACCCCGCCTTATAGAAAACCTATTTTTTTCGCGTAATTGCCCCAATGAGGAGAACGTCCGTCGATATCGGTGTAACCGTATTCGACCGACAAATCCCAGCTGGCCAACGTTTGACCGGATTTATCGGCGACGTTCGGGTCCGCAGCCAACGCAACAATGCCTTTGCCCAGCAGATATGGCGTTTCGGACTCGCTGAAGTGCTCGGCGTGCGGTTTTTCGCCCGTCACTGCATCTCGCCAATTTTGCTCGGTGACGCCGTAATATTCAAGCATCTCCTCGGAGCGCAAAAATCCTGGCGTGACGGCAAGAGCAGTTACGTCGTACGGCTTTAAGTCAACTGCCGCTGCCGCCGCTAGATGGATCGCCGATATTTTAGCCAGACTGTAATAAAGATTGCCTCGATACCGGTAATCGGTACCGTCGGTCACCTCGATGATCAGCCCGCTTATGCGGGCAATCATCAAAGGGGCTGCATAGTAGCTGTTGTACATATGCGTTCGCACCGCCCGATCCTGCGCCAGCATGCCGTTGGCTAACGAATGCTCCCAGAACGGCTTTTCCCAATCAATCAGCTTCTCACTTCCCCATATATCATTAACGAGCACATCGATCCGGCCGTCCTGCTCCCTTCCTACTTGCTCGAACAAACTTCTCACCTGCGATTCAATGGTATGGTCGACTTGGACCGCAATACCAATCCCTCCAGCCGCAGTTACCCGTTCCGCTGTCTCTTCGATCGTTTCCGGACGATTCAAATCCGATCGGCTCCCTCTTATGCTTCGTCCCGTGCAATAGACTGTAGCTCCCGCTTCTCCCAGTGAGACGGCGATTGCCCTTCCCGCTCCGCGAGTCGCGCCTGCGACGACCGCTACTTTTCCCTTTAATGGCTGCATGTCCCATTCCTCTTCCCGTTATGGATTTACTGTATTTGCTTCATTATTGTAATTCCTTAAAGATGACAACTGCTGTCATCATTATTTGATAAAATATGAAATATAAACTTGTCATACATAAAGGAAGGATAGATACAGGATGAAAAGCGATCGTTTGCTCGCTATTTTGCTTTTGCTGCAAAACCACGGAAAATTGACGACGCGTGAGCTTGCCGAGCGGCTCGAAGTGTCTAAACGAACGATCAATCGCGACATGGATGCGTTAAGCGCCGCTGGCGTTCCCGTTTTTGCGGAGCGGGGAGCTTACGGCGGCTGGGCGCTGTCGGAACGATACCGGACCGATCTGACTGGGATGAAAACAGAGGAAATGCTCGCCTTGCTGTTCGGCGCGCCAAGCCGCGTCATGCAAGACTTAGGCATGCGCAAGCCTTTCGAGGACGCTTTCGAGAAACTGCTGGCCGCCTCTCCCGAAGTCATTCGAGAGCATGCGACGCGAGTGCGCAACAAAATTCATGTAGACGGCGCCGGCTGGCGGCGCTCGGAGGAGAGCTTCCCCTTCTTGCCTGCTATTCAGGAAGCGTTGTGGGAGCAGCGAGAATTGGCAATCCGATACACACGGGACGGTACGGAAACTGAACGCGTTGTCCGTCCACTCGGGTTGGTTGCCAAGCAAAGCATATGGTATTTGGCAGCTGAAGCGGAGAATGAAGTCAAAAGCTATCGGATTTCCCGACTGAATGGTGCGGAAATGCTGCCCAACCCTTTCGATTACCCAGAATTGTTTAATCTGGCGCAATATTGGGAGCAATCGACGAAGCAGTTTATGGAGCGGCTTCCGCGCTACGCTTCCACTGTGGCGATTCGCGAAGAAGCGTTGGAAGCTTTCGCGCGGCGCCGGTACGTGAACATTCAACGCACCGGCGAGCCGCGGAGAGGCATGATCGAAGCGGAGGTCGTTTTTGACACAGAGGAATCGGCCTGCCAGCTGCTGTTAAGCTTTGGTACAGCGGTTCGGGCTCTCGCCCCGCAGGCGCTGGTGGATCGGATGAAAGCGGAGATTCGCGAAATAGAAGCTCTCTACAGCGATAGCTGAACACTTTCACTTAAGATAGCTGAACCCCTCCATGCCTAATCTACTATTCTTCTTCTTCGGTCACTTCAACCGTATTCACATTTGATTTGACCGTATAGACAGGCCCGCCCGGCACCGTTCGGAATTGAGCCGTCGCCTGATTGGCTACACGCTCGTTCACCGGCATATTAAGCTGTTTAGCGGCAAACGATACGCGAACATTTTCCCCCGGCTGGATCGTGCCGATAACGATAAGTCTGGCGTCCGCTCCAGGAACGTTCGTTTGACGGATTCGGACGCTATTCGGCTCGAATCGTGTTCCGGCAGGCAAAATATCGCTCAACAAGACGTCAAAGACGGGAATCGTCCCTCGATTGTGTACCAGCAGCGTATAGGTCAAGAAGCTGTCTACCGCTACTTGGCCCGGAGCCGATTTAACAAGCGATAAAATCGGGTTGCCAATGATCGTAACGACCGTCTCGGCTTGCTGCGGCGGAGTTTCAACCGAAACCGCGGTCGCGACGTTGCCGATCACCGTACCATTAAGCGTGTCGAATGGGATTAAATACGGCAATGGAATGGTCTGAAATTCCGAAGGCTGCAACCTGTCGATGAGGCGAACAAAACCGAAAAACGGATCGGTTACTTGAATGTCTGTCAAAGTTGTATTTCCCGTATTGGCAACCGTGATTTGGAATTGGACCGTATCTCCCGGCGCAGCGGTTGTACGATCAACCGTCTTGCGAACCGCGAGTCTCGGAATGGCGGCAACAACGACTACGGCTGTATCCGACACTCTCTCCGTTTCGGTGGCCGAGGCGCTTGCGATATTCGTCAGTTCCGTACCGGCAAACGTCCCGGACGGTACTACGAAGGCTACCCGGAAAGTTGCAGACTCTCCTGGAGCAAGCTCCGAAATGGTCTCAAATAAGCTGAGCTGCTCGTCAATGACTTGAACTTGTGTTAGGACGGCTTCAGACAAATTAACGACAGTAATGGTATAAAAAATGGTCTCCCCCGGAGATGCAGTCGTCCGATCCGCCGTTTTGGAGATCGCCAATTGGTAAAGAGGCTGCGGAACGGGCGTCACAACGTCGTTGGACGGGATGTCTCCAGTAAGAATGGGACCGCCGGGGACGCTTTCGTACTCGAATTCGACGAGTGCATTATTGACGATAACGCCATCGGCAGGCGCGTTGACTACCCTCGCCCCATACGAAATGACAATCGACTCGCCGGGATCAATTGAACCAAGAGCAATCCCTGTCGTAGGATTCGAGCCAGGCGACGGCACGCCGTTAATAAGGACGCTGTCTTGAACAAATTCAGTATCGTTAGGCAGCGAATCAAGCAGCAGCGTCGTGTTTGCAGGTACCGTACCGGAGTTCGATATGACTACAGTATAGGTCAGCACTTGACCGACAGCGCCGGCTTCGGCATTCACGCTCTTCAAGACAGTTATGCGCGGCGAGTTGATGTCGATATAGATACCAACCGCGATGACCGAATAGCCGTCATTGACCGTTCTTAACTGCAAGACAGCGGACGTCTGATTGTTCGCAAGCGTAGGCGAAATGTCTACGTTCGTAATATCCCAGCTCTGCCTGCCGCCAACGATATTGCTGCCTGGACTGCCGTTTATTTGATTGCGATCGCCAAACGTCCCGGAAGTGTCCAACTCGCCGTTATCTCCGTTAATTTGCGACGCGAAGAAATTGTCAACGAAATTGTTCGGTCCGGAAAGCACGCTAAGATTGGCCTCATCCGGTCCGAACGCGACCTGGTCGCCCGTTTTATTCGCGTCGCCGTCTTGTGCGCAAATTGCCATGCGTCCGTGAAGCGGTCCGCTGACTGGAGTCGCGAAGCCCGTCAGCTCCGTTGAGACGGACGGGTCGCTGCCAAAGGCAATTTCGACGATGCCGATCCGAAGGCTTAAATTGCGGAAAGCCATCTTCGTATCTTCGTACACGACGCAAAGCGTCCACCCGCAATTATTGGCCGTGCTGTTGCCGAAGTCGATATTGCCAACAACTCCGCCGACGATGTATTCCCCCGCCCCAGCCGCTTGCACCTGAGAGGTCACGTTCGCGGAACGAAAATAATTGTACGTTGCGTTGCGGTACGATTCTTGCGCGGTCGCCGGATCGGGCTCAATCGTCACAACATCTCCCCGAGGCGTTTGCATCGTCACAGGTTTGTTAATGAAAGCAAAGTAATTATTTGTGCCGTTCGATACCCGATAAGTTCCTGCCCATACAAGCTCCGCGTACAGCACTTTGCTCCTGGCAGGTAGCCTGAGAATAGCGGCAGCGCTGTCCATTTGAAAATCGGAGGTCGTTCCTGGCGGATAGCTGCCGAACTGCATCGACGTATCGGTCGTCACAAATGCGCCGATAATGTCACGCGTGCCTGGGATACCTACCTGATCGTCCCGGCTCAGTCCGAGTGTATTTCCCGTAAACGTAATTGCTCCCGTGTCATTGCCTGTATAGCGAAGGATAAATGGCAAAGCTCTCCCTCCTTAACCTAATTCGCATTCGCTCGCACTCAATCTTTATAAGTATATCGGGCAGCGCTTGCTTTATGAGGCCAATCAGCTTGCTTTCCATCGCCCCTTTGATGACATACAAAAGCAACCGATTCCGCACGTTCTCTCGGACTCGGTTGCTATCTCTTTCTCTTATCGATCATGAGAGTCGTTTAGACGATAAATCTGGCAATCATCCGTACGGGTTAGAAAGCCCCAATCGACCAAATAACGGCGAATGGCAACAAAATCAGGCGCCCAGTAGCGCTTCAAAAGCTCATTCACTTCCTTCTCCGTATACGTCCGATTCGGTTCAAACGAAGCGGCGATATGCCGCAAAACAAACGCTTTACGTTTATCCTTTCGGGGAAATTGCGACAAGGAGCCATCCGGGCCGTCCGGCAGATAGATACGGGTCCACTTCGCTTGATCTTCTTCGGTAATCGGGTATCGCTCGGCCAAACGCGGCAGCTTCTGCGCAGCTCCGGCCGGACTGCCATCATGTTCGTTCATTTCCATGCCTCCTTCCATCAACTCTTTAACCAATAGCTGGCGCAATCCTCAGTCCGATCCATAAACCCATACTCGATCAAGTAACGTCTCAATGTAACATAGTCCTGTTCCCAATAACGCTTCAACCGCTCGTTCACTTCATTCTCCGAATACGTCGCGCCTGTCTCGAAAGTAGCCGCGATCTGCCTGAGAACAGCAATTTTTCGCTTCTCTTTGCGCGGAAAAGCTGCAAGCGGCCCTTCCGGCCCGTTCGGAAAATATTGCCGCAGCAGCTTGGCGTTCTCCTCTTCCGTCAGCGCATACCTCTCGTCAACCTGCGTCGCCGTACGGTGGACCGGCATAAATCGGGCATCTCCTGAAACCCCGCTCTCCATCAGGTCGACAATGGCCAGCAGCAGCTTCGCTTGTCTTGCCTTTTCTTTCAGTACAAAACGGTGATTCCGAACCGTCGATGCGCTGCCGGAGCCGGAGCGCTTGACAATTTCAGCGTCCGACAGACCGGCGGCAAAGCTGGCGATCAGCTCTTTTTGCAAATCGGTCAATCCCGTCGACTTCTTCTCCAGACCAAGCAAATAAGCAAGCATGGACCCGTGTACCGATTGAATGTGATAAGAAGCGAACTTGCTGGCCTCGTACATGCGATCATCCATTCCGGGAACGCGGTAAACGACGCCTGTCTCGAACGTTTCGCCGCAGACGAGACAGATGTAGGAGCCAGTTGCCTCATCGTACTCATAGCCGTTTTTCAAATCGCTCAGGCTGGCCGACCAAAACCTTTCGTTTAACTCCAAAACCAAACACCTCCGTCATCCGTTAGTTATTATAGTAAACAATATATACGAATGTTTGTTATTTGGCAAACGTTTTTGCTTCTTGTTTGGTTTTTAGGCAAAAAAAGACCGCCGATCGTAATCGGAGGCCATTGACGTTATATTTTTTTCTCATAGGCGACGAGTGTCGCCCGTTTGTTCATCTGACGCTGCATGCCGGTGCATTGGAAGCCCATCTTCTCGTACAGATGGCAATTTCGTTTCTCTTCCTTTATTGTGGACAGCTCCCAAACGATGGCTTGAGGAAACTGATCAAAGGCGAGTGCAATCGCCAGCTGCCCGATTCCCTGGCCCTGAAAGGCCGGATCGATGAACATCGGGCTTATCCGGCACCGTTTCCGCTCTTCACTCCAGAGCACGCAAATACCGCCTGCCAGGCAGCCTTCGGCCATGATTTTATAGAAAACGCCGTGCGGATTCGCTATTCTCTCCCGCATCCGGCCCAATGACTCGTTTGCCGGATTGGTCTGGGTATCCTTGTACTTCTCGTACAAGGGCCGGAACGCTCTCGTCTGTATGTCGTACAGACTCTCCGCATCTTCCGCAGCCGCTAACGCAAGCTCAACATCCACTCGGCAACGCCTCCCAGTACTTACTGCTTTTCCGCTCTTCCAAGGAACCCGCGTAGGATTACCGTAAAATTAAGCAGGTATGCCTGCTCCCTTTCCCATTCGCCCTTATCGTAACCCAACAGCTGTTTGGCTACAAGCGGGAAAACAAAAAAACCGCTGCCAGCAGCGGCTGCGGTTGACGAACGACAACGAACGTACAAAGCAAAAGCTCTCCGGACGCAGGCGCCTGTTGATTAACGGCTTTTTACAAGCAAGTCGACTGCTTGCTGCACAACCTTGCTCGTATCGCGTCCGGCCTCTCTCTCTTCCAAGATACATTGCTCCAAATTAACAGCTACAATATAGGCCATTGCTTTATCCGCCGCGCTTCTGACCGCCGACAGCTGGCTAACGACATCCTTGCACGGCTGCTCCTCTTCCATCATTTTCAGCACACCGCGAATTTGGCCTTCCACACGCTTCAATCTTCTTTTTACGTTATCGTCGTATTGCATTTCGCTTCCTCCTCCTCGACAAGATGGCTTTAATCGAATTCGCATAGAACAGCGCTGTACACTGACGCACACAATTGTATATAAAATGTAGGTAATCCACGCTTAACATACCCATACAGGTATACTCAATATAAAACAGATTGTCTCTTCCGTCAATAATACGGACAACGGCGACCGGTTAAGACCGGCCGCCGTTGTTGCTTTCGTATATCCTTATTACTCTTACTCCGACAACGCTAGTCCGCTCGCAGCAAGTGATTCGCGAAGCGTGGAAATTCCTTTTTGCCCCATGCCGTGCAACTGGAGCAGTTCCTTTGCGCTGACGCCGTCCAGCTCTTGCAATCGGGTGTAACCGGCGGAAGCGAGCGCGCGCAGGGCAGGCTTGCTAAGTCCTTTTGGCCATTCGGCTGTATCGCTATGCTTAGTCATCGCATTTCACCGCCTTTCGTATGATGCCTTACGAAAGCTCCGTCTCAAACCGAAAGCCGTCCAGCTCTTCTTGCGCTTCTTCGAACAGTTTCACCAGCGCGCGTCCATCGTCGCCCAGCCTTCTCTCGCTATCCTCTATATGTATCCACTGAATCGTCAATGGCAGGCTGACAAAACCAGTGAGGCAATCCCAAAGCGCATCGAGATTGGCGCCGTAATAGTCGGGCAGCTTGAGCTCTTCTTTTAACATGCGGTGCACTTGGTCCATGCTGTCCAAGCTCCGTCCGTCCAGTACTAGACGTTCCATTGTTTCCTCCTTCATTCTATTTGCGTAAATGTTTTATAGTGGTCTTCCGTCTTATAAATTAATCCGTCGTTTGAATAGAGCAGCCGATCCTTGCCGCGATGGCCTGATACATAATGAATGTCTGCCTCGTACCATGTTCGGCCTTTCGCGGCGGGCAGCTTGCCCTCTCGATTGTAGAAAACGTCTCCGCCGATGCTTTTACCTGGGGCAACAGTATTGAGATTGCCTTCCTTGGCATCCCAGCCGAGCTCGCGCGCTTCCTTCTTGGTTAAGAAATTATCCGGCAGCTTACCGTTCGCTTTCACATAGCCGGCCACTTCCTCAAAGCCGGTTAAAGCATCTGCGGGCTGCGAGTTCGAAGAATCGAGCAGGTTCGCCCCGCATCCGGCCAGCAGCAGCAAGGCCAGAACGATTCCAAACAACGTACGCGTCCATTTTATGATTTGCATAGTTCCCCTTTCCCGTCTGTAGAAAAAGAACCATCGCAGCTAACGGCGATGGTTCCGTATCGGCATTTCGTTTTATTCACCCAAATCGACATTATGATAGACCTGCTGAACATCCTCCAAATCTTCCAGCACGTCGAGCATTTTCTCGAATTGAGGCTGCACGTCAGGCGACAATTGCAGTTCGTTTTGCGCAATCATCGTAATCTCAGCAACGGTAAACTCCGTTACGCCCGCGCCCTTCAGCGCTTCCTGCACCGCACTGAACTGATCGACGTCGGAGTATACGATTACCGCTTCGTCCTCTTCCAACACGTCGCGTACATCCGCGCCGCCCTCAACCAAAACTTCGAATACCTCGTCGGCCGTTTTGCCTTCAAGGCCGATGACCGCAGTCGAATCGAACATGTAAGCGACGGAACCGCTCACGCCTAGGCTGCCGCCGTTTTTCGTAAATGCGGCGCGCACTTCCGATGCGGTACGATTCACATTGTTCGTCAACGCATCGACAATAACCATTGCGCCGTTCGGGCCAAAGCCCTCATAACGAAGCTCGACGTAATTTTCATCCACGCCGCCTTTCGCTTTCTCGATCGCGCGATCGATAATCGCTTTCGGAACGTTATACGTTTTCGCCCGCTCCAGCACGAATTTCAGCGCGCTGTTGGAGACCGGGTCAGGCTCGCCCTGCTTCGCGGCGACATAAATTTCACGGCCGAATCTCGCGTAGATACGGCTAGTATTGGCGTCCTTGGACGCCTTCTTTTCTTTAATATTGTTCCATTTACGACCCATGATTTTCGCTCTCTTTCCTTTATGAATCTGCTTATTCGTTCATTACATGCCTCGTCTATTATAACTTTTTCGCTGTATTTGAACAAGCGCCAGCCAGTCCGATTACGAGCCGCATGACGGAAAAGTCATTTGCTTTACTTTTCAATAAGTCTGCGATTGGCTTCACAATCTCCGGAATAACCCACAGCCATGTCCCTCTCAATGCTAACTGACTTGCATTGCGATGATCTCCTATCCTTAAACTGTACATACCACGCGTGATCATTTTCATCCCAGAAAATGCGAGGCTCATCGTAATGTTCACTCCAGCTTGGAATCAGATCGCCCTATCGCCAAAGCCTACAGCACGCATTTGCTCCGGCCTCGCATCCTTAGAACGGATTGTAGGACACCGTCGCAATTACCGTCAGATGGACCGATGATTTGGTACATCTGGAGGTAACTTAACGATAAAAAAGACGTAAAGCGCGCTTTGATCGCATATGCGGCCAACGCTCTTTACGTCTCTTGGTATCTGCTTATTTAGAACACTTTCTTCTGCGCCTGATCTTCCTTAATAATTTCCACCGCTTCGCGGAAACGAAGCGAATGCACGATTTCACGCTCGCGCAAAAACTTCAGGCCGTCCTGCAGATCGACGTCGTCGGTCATATTGATCAGCCATTGATAAGTCGCCCGCGCCTTCTCCTCCGCCGCGATATCCTCGTAAAGATCCGCGATCGGATCGCCTTTGGCCTGAATATAGGCCGCAGTCCACGGCACTCCTGACGCGTTCTGATAAAACAGCGCATTGTCGTGCGAGACATAAGTATCGCCAAGGCCGACGGCGCGCATTTGCTCCGGCGTCGCGTCCTTGGTCAGTTTGTATACCATCGTAGCGATCATCTCTAAGTGGGCGAACTCTTCCGTTCCGATGTCCGTAAGTAGACCGATCACGCGATCCGGAATGCTGTACCGCTGGTTTAAATAGCGTAGAGCCGCTGCCAGTTCTCCGTCGGCGCCGCCGTATTGCTCCAGCAAAAATTTCGCCATTAGCGGGTCGCATTTTCCGACCCGAACCGGGTATTGCAGCTTTTTCTCGTAAATCCACATAATCGAACCGCTCCTTTTCCCTCCTTATTGCCGTTCCCTCTCTTTTTCGGTCAATTCATGTCATACCTGCCACGGCCACGGTACTTCATTCCAATTCCACGGGTCGCCTGAGTAGCTGTGTCCGAATTGCATAAGCGGACCGTATTGCGACTCATAGCGATGAGCGAGCTCTTTTCTTTTATGAGCATAAGCGTTGAACTGTTGAATCGCTTGCGAATCCGTTGGATGAGTATCCAAATAAAGAGTAAGCTCGACCAGGACGAAATCGATAGCTTGCAGCTCGTGAAGCTGCTGGTAATAAGCTTCATCTAAGGCTTCATGCACGTCATCACATCCTTACGTCTTCATTTTGTCGTACGGGCTGTAGAGAGCTGGCCAAAGCGTCCCGTATTTCAAAGCCTCAAAGGCGCTGAACTGGGGCAGATTGGGCGGCTGAAACGTGATGAACAAGTGCGGCGGGGTACTGTAGTATTTGGTTCGAATCGGAGGACACGGATCAAACGGGCCGATAAACGGGTGATAACTTCTGACTTGATTCATGGACACTATCCCCTTTCGGGCTGCTCATTGTTAGATCGTATGCTGAACGGTTTGTCAGACATTCCTTCCGGCGCTGAGCAAAAAAAAGAACCCGGTTTCAACCGGGTTCAGGTGCCGCTATGCTATTCTGTTCATGCGCGGGCGGCGTCGCAAAATTTGCGCAGCGCTTCTTCGAGGGTCTGGCGCGGACAGCCCAAATTCATACGGAGAAAGCCTTCAGCGGCTGGGCTGAACGCCGATCCTTCGCTGAACGCGACGCGCGCCTTGCGAAGCATAAGCTCGTTGACGCTCGCTTTGGTTGGAGCAAAGGCGCGACAATCGACCCACAGCAAATAAGTGCCGTCTGGCCGTATCGTTTTCGCCTGCGGCAAATGCTCCCGCAAATAATCGATAGCGAAATCGATATTTCCTTCGACGTAAGTCAGCAGCTCGTCCAGCCATTCCTCGCCTTCGTTGTATACGGCGTTGACCGCATCGACGTGGAAGTAATTCAAGTTATTCAAGCTGAGCACTTGGCGCTTCGCATCGAATTTTTTTCGCAGGTTTTCGTTCGGGATGACGACGAATGAGGCTTGCAGGCCTGGTATATTAAACGTTTTGGAAGGAGCCATTGCCGTAACTGTCAGTTTCGCCGCCTCCTCAGAGAGCGTCGTAAACGGGATATGCTTATGACCTGCCAAGACAATATCGCAATGAATTTCGTCTGATATGACGATAACACCGTATTTCACGCAAAGGTCAGCCAGCTTCAATAGCTCTTCTCTTTCCCATACGCGGCCTACCGGGTTATGCGGACTGCAAAGCAGAATCATTTTGGCGCCGTTCTTCATGGCCGCCTCAAGCCCTTCGTAGTCCATCTCATAACGTTCATTTTGGATAGTGAGCGGCACGTCGAACAGTTTGCGGTCATTGTCCGTAACGACGGTATAAAAAGGCGGATATATAGGCGACTGTATAATGACACCGTCACCGGGCTGTGTCAGTTCGGCAATGGACAAGCTGAGTGTCGTCACAACGCCGGGCATATCCAGCATCGTTTTCGGATCGATCTGCCAGTCATGCCGTCTGCCAAACCAGCCGATAATCGATTGCTCATAGCTTTCTGGACGAAGCGTATAGCCGTAGTTGCCTAACAGAGCTCGCTTAGTTAGCGCCTCGATAACCGCCGGCGGGCTTTTAAAGTCCATATCCGCTACCCATAGCGGCAAAAGATCGGCATCTCCGTACAGCTGCTCGTTGCCGTCCCATTTGAACGAATTCGTATTTCTGCGGTCGATGATTTCATCAAAGTTGTAAGTCATGGCCGTTCACCTCATCAAATTATGTCCTATACATCCCTTAACTTTAGCATAGGCAGACGTTTTGGGGAACAGCCACCGGTATGAAAAATAAGGCTTCGGGCGGCATGCAACCCGAAGCCTTATTTTTAGAACAGCATCGTATAGATCAGAAATCCGTTTAGCAAAATAACGATAGCAGCGATCAGCCATCCGAGCGCCTGCGTAACGGGACGATTAACGAGCGCGCCCATGACCGATTTTTTGCCAGTGAAAACGAGCAGCGGCACAAGCGCGAAAGCGATCCCGAATGAAAGTATGACCTGGCTGACGACAAGCGCTCTTGTCGGATCGACGCCCGCAATAATGATGGCAAGCGGCGGAATAATGGTAATGGCGCGGCGCAGGTACAGGTTGATTCGTCTCCGAATGAAGCCCTGCATGACGACGTCTCCAGCCAGCGTTCCTACGGAGGAGCTGGAAATACCCGCTATCAGCAAACCAAGTCCAAATGAAACGGCTGCAATTGGACCGACAAGCTCGCCGAATTGCGTGTAGGCGACGGCCAAGTCGTCCACGACCAGCCCTCTTTTATGAAATAAAGCTGCTGCGATGATGACCATTGCCATATTAACGGCGCCGGCTATAATCATCGCGATCACAATATCAACCAATTCCCATTTGAATATCTTCTTCTTCTCTGTATCGTTGCGTCCTACGATCCGGTTTTGCGTCAACGAGGAGTGCAAGTAGATGGCATGCGGCATGACCGTTGCTCCAAGAATGCCCGCCGCCAGCAGAACGCTGTCGACGCCTTGGAACACTGGCGTTACGATGCCGGCAGCTACGGCGCCGAGATCCGGCTTCGCGAGAAAAACTTGAAAGCCAAACGCTAATGCGACGAGCAGCACCATGCCGGCTATGACCGATTCGAATGTCCTTACTCCTCTTCGCTGCAATTCTAGAATGGCGAATGAAGCAATAACTGTAATAATCGCGGCGGGCAGCATTGGAATATGAAACAACAAGTGCAAACCGAGCGCTGCGCCAATAAATTCGGCAAGATCGGTCGCAATAATCACTAACTCGCTTTGAATCCATAAAAAAACGGATGCTACGAAAGGCAGATGATCGCGGGCGACTTCCGGCAAATTTTTGCCGGTCGCAATGCCCAGCTTTGCCGATAGACTTTGAATGAGTACCGCCATTAGGTTGGATGCGGCGATGACCCACAGCAGCATATATCCGTACTGCGATCCGGCAGTAATATTCGTCGCGAAATTGCCTGGATCGAGATAGGCGACGGCGGCGATAAAAGCGGGACCTAGAAAAGGCAGAAGCCGTTTAATGCCGCGCGCCTCTTTGCGAAACGCATGCTGAACGGAGATAGCTCCATCTCTTGCAACGGCGGCCGATTGTTGTCCGGTTGTCATAATCGATTCCTTCTTTCATTTTCCCACAGCCATATTTGTTTACCTAGTGCAACTTTTAACTCATTATATGCCTCTCCTCGCAAATTGTAAACCGTATTTTCATGGGAAGCCGTCCCTCGCTTCTTCCCGCCCAATTTCCCTCTATCCGAACATATTGTTTATAGAAAAAACCTTCTCCAGGCCAGATCGAACACTTGCGGCGTTCATTCCGGCTCGGAAAAGGTTTTTTATGCGGCTTCGCTGCCGTTCATTAAAATACTTTCGTTGTCCATGTTTCGCAGTTCCACGTTTCCGTCACGACGTCGCGATAAAACTCCGGTTCGTGGGAAATGAGCAGAATGCTGCCTTTATACGCTTTAAGAGCGCGTTTCAGCTCGTCTTTCGCGTCGACGTCCAAGTGGTTGGTCGGCTCGTCAAGCACAAGCAGGTTCGTTTCGTTGTTGAGCAGCTTGCACAGTCGAACCTTCGCCTTCTCGCCGCCGCTCAGGACGGTAATTTTGCTTTCGATATGCTTCGTCGTCAAGCCGCACTTAGCCAGCGCCGCACGTACCTCGAACTGCGTGTACGAAGGAAACTCATTCCAGATTTCCTCGATGCACGTATTGTAGTTGGCATCCTTCGACTCCTGCTCGAAGTAGCCGATATTCAGCAGGTCTCCGAGCTGCACCGTACCGGATACGGCCGGAATTTCGCCCAGAATGCTGCGGAGGAGCGTCGTTTTACCAATGCCGTTCGCGCCGACGAGCGCGATCTTCTGTCCACGCTCCATGCGCAAATTAAGCGGTCTCGACAGCGGGCTGTCGTAGCCGATAACGAGGTCGGTCGCCTCGAAAATCAGCTTGCCCGACGTCCGCCCTTCTTTGAAGTTGAATTGCGGCTTCGGCTTTTCCTTGGCCAGCTCGATAATGTCCATTTTGTCGAGCTTCTTCTGGCGGGACATCGCCATGTTGCGCGTCGCTACGCTCGCCTTGTTGCGCTGCACAAAGTCTTTCAAATCGGAGATTTCCTGCTGTTGGCGCTTGAAGGCCGATTCCAACTGCTGCTTTTTCATTTCGTGAACTTGCTGGAAATGATCGTAGTCGCCGACGTAACGGTTCAATTGTTGATTTTCCATATGATAGATCAGGTTAATGACGCTGTTCAGGAAAGGAATATCATGGGAAATAAGAATAAAGGCGTTTTCGTATTCCTGCAAATAGCGCTTCAGCCATTCGATATGCGTTTCATCCAAATAGTTGGTCGGCTCGTCCAACAGCAAAATGTCAGGCTTCTCAAGCAGCAGCTTTGCCAGCAAAATTTTCGTGCGCTGGCCGCCGCTCAAATCGTGAACGTCCTTGTCGAGGCCGATATCGGTAATGCCGAGGCCGCGAGCCGTCTCTTCGATTTTAGCATCGATCATATAAAAGTCCTGGTTCGTAAGCGTGTCCTGAATCGTGCCGACATCCTCCAGTAATTGCTCAAGCTCTTCAGGCGATACTTCGCCCATTCTGCCGTACATATCGTTCATTTCCTGCTCCATGTCGAACAGGTATTGGAAAGCGCCGCGAAGCACATCGCGGATCGTCATTCCTTTGTTTAACACTGCATGCTGGTCCAAGTAACCGACCCGAACACGCTTCGACCATTCGACCTTACCGTCGTCCGGCTGCAGCTTGCCCGTAATGATGTTCATGAAAGTGGACTTTCCTTCGCCGTTGGCGCCGATCAATCCGATATGCTCCCCTTTCAGAAGGCGGAACGATACGTCGTTGAAAATGGCGCGGTCGCCGAAGCCATGGCTTAATCTCTCTACGTTTAATACGCTCATCAATGACACCTTTTCTTTTCGCTATTTTTTCTCGTTTCATTATATACGCTGAAGGGGGTCAACTCAATGTTTCCCGAAAAAAAATAGCCGTTTTCGGCGGCTTGAGGCATAGGTTTCGTTAAGGAGCGAAGCCTGCCTGGCCGATCCGGATCTGCTCTTCTCGGAAAATGGTTTTCATTCGCTCCAATAGGAAGCGGTAAGCGTCTCTTCCGTACCACTCCTCCATGCCGAGCTCCTTATAAATGTCGGCAATGCCGAGCTTCGCCGTTCTTCGGCCGCCCGCGCCGTCACCCATAAAATAATCGTCAATGCAGATGCGGTCCGCAACTGAGGCTAGTATGGCCGGGAACGCCTCACTGCTTGGGAGGAGAGGAGCAATCGTCGCCTGTGCCGGAACGCCTGCTTCTTTCAGCGCCGCCAGCGCCCGAATGCGAGCCGGTATCGGCGGGGCGCTCGGCGAGAAGCGCTTGCGAATCGATTCCAGATCGGTTTCGACCGTCATACTAACGCGAACGCGATCTCCCATCGCTTGCAGTAGATCGATGTCCCGCGTTACGAGCGGACTGCGAGTTTGGACAAGCAGGAAATCGGGTGGCTCATCCAGCATCGCTTCCAACAAAGAACGCGTCACGCCCTCTTTATATTCAATCGGCTGATAAGGATCGGTGCTGGAGGACATGAAGATTGTCACTTTTCCTTTGCGTCTCGCCTTCAGCAGTTCTTTGCGGAGCAGTTCGGCAGCCTCCCGCTTGATATCCACCCAGCTGCCCCAAGGCATGCCGCGAAACAAGGAAACCGGCATTTGCCGAACATAGCAGTAAGAGCAACCGTACACGCAGCCGGCATAAGGATTGAGCGTATGCGTGTAAGCGACAAGGCTCCCCGTTCCTTTGTTCAGCAGCGATTTCGGAATTTTATCCTCATAGGTTGGCTGCAAGTCCGTCTCCTCCCATCCTTGCAATACAGGACAAGCCGGTCCGCGAAGGACCGGCTTGTCCAAATGAATAATCAGCCCGGCTATCCGCCGATTTTGTTGACGATTTTGAGCACCGCGTCGCGCGTCAGCTTATTGCCTCCGGCTGCGATCAGATTCGTTGTGGCATGAGCCAGCTGCAGCGGAATTTTGCAGAACGACAAGGCTGGCCCTTCCTTCAGATCGGCGATATATTCATCCGCTACTTTCAAGTTGCGGCGAGTATAGCGAAGCATATCTTTATGGCCCCAGCCTTCCGGGAAAAAGTTAACGCCGCGCTCGCTGTCTTCTTTTTGATTACGCAAAATGTTAACCGCCTGCAGGCCGCGTCCGAAAGCGATCGCTTTCGCACGGTCGGTTTTCGTCCCGTCATACCAAAGCCACAGCTCGGACAACAGCTCGCCGACCATCCCCGCTACGCTGTACGTATATCGGTCAAGATCGTCCTCGGTGCGGATCTGCCACTTCGCTTCGACCCACTCGGCCATTTCTTTCGACATCTTGGCCGTATAGCGATAGACGGTATCGGCAATTGATTTCGGGCACAGCAGCGCCCACTCAGGAAGCTGCATAGAAACAGCGGGCAGAACCTCCCGATAAGGCTCCAAAAGCTGCTTAGTCGCTTCCGGCATATTCGGCGCAAGCATAGCGTCGTGCAATCCGTAAAGCAGCTCGACTTTCTGTTCATCCGGCAATTGCTCGTGATCTTCGATTTCATCAATAGCCCGCATGCATAAATAAGCGGAAGTAACCGCTTCCTTTAGCTTTGTCGTCAGGCGGCTGATCGGAATGTAGAATGTACGGCTCGTTTGCTGCAGCATCGTCATGGCATCATTCAGGACAACGGTATTAATGACTATTCCCTCCAGTAAAAGCAACTTCGTTTCTTTAACTATACCATACGATAAAGAGTGTACCCAAATTATCTGTTCGTTAAGGCCATTTTTCCTATTTCCGCCTCTAAATATGGATAGATTTCACAAATAAACAGATGCCTAGGTCCAGTTCGGGCCGAATAAGCCTATTTTCATAGGCGGCTGTAACCATTTTAGGCTCCTGCCATACTTTATATAGACAAATGACGACATGGAGGTATTTTCAATGAACCGTGGTTTTAATCAATTTGGCGGAGGTTTCCGTCCTCCGTTCAGGCCTTTTCCGCATCCTTTCTTCCCTAGACGCTTCCTGTTCCCGTTCTTTTTCTTCTCTCCGTTCTTCTTCCCGTTTTTCCGTGAAGACGGGACGCGGGAATTCCGGGACGATCAATACTTCGCGCACCATCAGGCGCAGCCCGGAGAGTCGCTGCACGATATTTCCCACAAGTACAATATCCCTTCTCCTATTCTCGAGGAAGCAAATCCCGGCTACAGCAAACATATGCCTCTCCAGCACGGAGCTTCCGTCTACATTCCGCGCATTTCGCATCTGTACTGCCATAAAACGTATATCGAACATAATGAGGATGAAGCAGGCGCCAATGCGAATGCCGTTTTGAACACGCAGATGAACCCGAACGCAAACGCCAACATCAACCCGTTGTCTAATCAAGCTTCGCCGTTTGTGCAAGGGCAAGGGCAAGTTACTCCTAAACCTTTCTAAGTTATAAAAAAGCGGCGCAGGAATTTGTCCTGCGCCGCTTTTTTGTCAATGGAACGGTCACGCTCGGAAAAACACGGAGGCGTTATCCGGCGTCGCCGGTTCGGGATCCGTTTCAAGTCCGGCGCTATTATGCCCTAAGGCAACGCCGATAAGCCACTTCGTAAATGGAGCAACGTTCATCTCCGCCATCTCTTCCAGTGAGAAAAAGCCGGCGAGGTCGGCTTCGACGCCGTCAGGCGTAGGTTCGCCTTCTACATACTCCATCTCAAATGCAATATATACATTATGGATATCTCTCGGCTGATCGCGCAGCGCAAGGATGTTTCCCGCCTTCGCGCGAATGCCAGCCTCTTCCAGCACCTCACGCTCAATGGACTTGTCGATCGGCTCATGCTGCTCGATATAGCCGCCAGGATTTGTCCAATACCCTTTTCCTGGCTGAATAGCCCGGCGAACGAGCAAAATCCGGTCGTCTCTTCGGACGAGCGCGCCCACTCCGACGCTGTAATCGCCCCAATGCACATGGCTGCAGTTAGCCGCCGTACAAGCTCTGCGCGCCGTGCCGTCTATAATCCTTGTTTCCATGGGGTGTCCGCATACGACGCAAAAGTTGACTGTCATTATGTTCATCCGTCCTTTGGCTGCTGCTAAGCTGCGATAGTAGCCCGCCTTCCGCAGGCAAGCTGTAGTGCCATCATAGCTCGTTCAGGTCGAATGCGCCATCGTTTTTTCAGCCCAATTCGCCGTCAGATCGTCCAAAGGTCGATAAACTCGTTGACCGCCGTCCTCTCTAAACGTTCCGCGTCCATGCACAGCGCCGTAATCGCTTCGGTCTGGACGGATGGAAAGCGGCTGCGCAGATTGGTTTCGAATTTGCGCAGCAACACCGGCTGGCCCTCTTCACGTCTCCTCCGGTGACCAATCGGATAGGCGATCTCCGCTCGCAGCGGCTTGCTTCCGTCGCCAAATTCAATTGACACTGCATTTGCGATTGATCGCTTCGTCTCGTCCAAATAATCAAGCGTATATTGCGGATCTTCCTTCACTGTCATTTTGTTTCTCAGCTCATCGATGCGCAGATCGCTTGCCGCTTCATCCTCGTAATGATCGGCTGTCAACTGACCGTGAAGGAGTCCAATCGCCACCATATATTGCAGGCAATGATCGCGATCGGCCGGGTTGCGCAGCGGTCCGGCTTTGTCGATGATGCGGACGGCCGACTGCTGCGTCGTCAGCAAGATGCGTTCGATTTGCTGAAGTCTCCCTTGAACAGCCGGATGTAAGTGAATCGCGCATTCAACTGCTGTCTGGCCGTGAAATTCGGCCGGAAAAGAGAGCTTGAATAATATATTTTCCATCACATAGCTGCCAAACGGGCGGACGGCGACGGGCGGACGTCCGCCGAACAAGACGTCGTTAAACCCCCATCCGGGAGCGGTTAACGCCGCGGGGTAGCCCATCTCCCCCTTCAACGCAAGCAGGGCGAGTCGAACGGCTCTGCTCGTCGCGTCGCCTGCCGCCCATGATTTGCGTGAACCGGTATTTGGCGCGTGTCGGTACGTCCGAAGCGGATGGCCGTCGATCCACGCATGCGAGAGCGCTCGCTCAATCTCTTCTTTCCCCCCTCCGAGCAATGAGGTCGCGACTGCAGCCGTAGCGATTTTGACAAGGATCACATGATCGAGTCCGACCCGGTTGAAGCTGTTCTCGAGCGCCAGCACCCCTTGGATCTCATGCGCTTTAATCGCGGCAGTCAGCACGTCGCGCATGAGCAGCGGCGGTTTTCCTGAAGCGAGGCGTGAACGGCTCGCATAATCCGCGACGGACAGAATCCCGCCGAGGTTGTCGGAAGGATGACCCCACTCGGCAGCCAGCCACGTATCGTTATAGTCTAGCCAACGGATCATCGCGCCGAGGTTGAAGGCTGCCGTCACCGGGTCGGTCTGAAAGGAAGTGCCCGGCACCCGGGCGCCATTCGGCACAATAGTACCGGGTACGACCGGCCCAAGCAGCTTGGTGCATTCCGGATAACGAAGCGCCAGCATACCGCAGCCAAGCGCGTCCATTAGCACATAACGCGCTGTTTCGTACGCCTCGTCGCTTTCAATGACGGTATTAGCCGCATATTCGGCGATTTCTTGAATCAGCGAATCGTAGGCAAGCTTTTCTTCGATTTTGCCACTGCCATTTCCAGCAACCATCGGACGCCTCCCTCCTTATTTTGCGTTACGGGGCCATTCGAGAGGCTCCGGCCCAACATAGTCGGCCGTCGGCCTGATGATGCGGTTACGGCTTCGCTGCTCAATGATATGAGCGGCCCAACCGCTGATTCTGGAAATGACGAACAGCGGGGTGAACAACGGCGTCGGAATACCCATCAGCCGATAAGCAGAAGCGCTGTAAAAATCCAAGTTTGGAAACAGCCCCTTCTCCTCCCGCATCAGCCGCTCAATCGTTTCTGACACAGGGTAAAGCCGGGTGTCCCGGTGATGTTCCGCCAGCCTGCTCGACCAGCTTTTAATAATGTCGGAGCGCGGATCAGACACTTTATAGACACGGTGCCCAAAGCCCATAACAAGCCGTTTTTCCGCCAAAAGCTGTTTTATGCCCTCTTCTGCTTCATCTGGGTTAGCATACCGGTCGATTAGCTCCATCGCCGCCTCGTTGGCACCGCCGTGCAGAGGTCCTCGCAGCGTGCCGATCCCAGTCGTAATGGCCGAATAAAAATCGGACAGTGTGGACGTCGTTACTCTGGCTGCGAATGTCGAAGCGTTGAATTCATGCTCAGCGTATAAAATAAGAGAAACGTCCAGCGCTCGTGCATGAAGTTCCTCCGCTTGCCTGCCCTGCAGCAAATGCAGGAAATGAGCGGCGATCCCGTCGCAGTCCGGCGATTCCGGGTCGATTCTTCGCCCCCCATGGACGAAGTGATGCCAATAGAGCAGCATCGAACCCGTGCTTGCCAGGAGCCGGCTGGCAAGCCTTCTCGCCTCCTCAGCGCTATCCAACGCTTCCGGATCGAAGGAGGCCAAGGCGGATATGCCGGTTCGCAGCACGTCCATCGGATGTGCGCTTGCCGGCAGCCGCTCTAAAATAGCGAGGACATCTGCAGGCAAACCTCGAGATGCTCGCAGAAGCCGCTTATAGCCAATCATTTCGGCATCATCCGGCAGCTTGCCGTATAGCAGCAAATAGGCGGTTTCCTCGAACGTGCTCTCCGCAGCCAAATCGTCAATCGAATAGCCGCGATAAGTCAGTCCCTTGCCTTCCTTTCCGACGGTCGATATTGCGGTTTGGCCGGCCACGACGTCAGCCAAACCGCCGGTTTTGAAGCTGTTCACGCTACCCATCCCCCTTTCCATCACCAAACATCCGATCCAGCTTTCTTTCATAAGCGTAATAGTCCAAATAATCGTAAAGCTCCTCGCGCGTTTGCATCGAGCTAAGCTCGCTTTGCTGCGTCCCGTAGCTGCGAATTGCCGTGTAGACGCGAACGGCTGCTGCGTTCATCGCCCGAAATGCAGACAGCGGATACAACGCGAGCCGAACCCCCGCCTCGCCAAGCTCCTTTGCCGTAAAGAGCGGCGTTTTGCCGAATTCGGTTACGTTTGCTAGCACAGGAACGCCAACCGCTTGCGCGAAGCAGGTATAATCGGCCAACTGCGAGACAGCCTCGGCGAAGACCATATCCGCGCCGGCTTCCACGCAAGCGAGCGCTCTTTCAATCGCCGCGTCGACGCCCTCGACCGCAATCGCGTCCGTCCGTGCCATCAGGACAAATGAACGATCCCGTCTGGCGTCCGCGGCCGCTTTTACCCGGTCGACCATCTCCGCCGAGGAGACGATCGCTTTGTTCGGCCGATGGCCGCATCGCTTCACCTGCACCTGGTCCTCGATATGCAGTCCCGCCGCGCCAGCCCGTTCTATTTCACGAACCGTGCGGGCAATTTGGAATGCGCCTCCGAATCCCGTATCGGCGTCGACCAGCAGCGGAAGCTCCGTGGCGGCAGTTATTCGCCTCGTGTCATCCGCTACGTCGCCAAGCGTCGTAATGCCAAGATCGGGCAGGCCGAAGGAAGCATTCGCTACGCCCGCCCCAGATAAATAAAGCGCCCGAAAGCCTACTCGCTCAGCGAGCAGCGCCGCATAAGCGTTAATCGCTCCAGCTACTTGAAGCGGGCGCTCCGCTTCTACCGCTTCTCTAAGCCGCTGTCCGGGAGAAAAATTCGACATGGCAATATCCGCCTTCCTTCAGGTATTCGATGGCAGCGAGCAGTGTCGCATAAGCGTTAATCGCTCCGGCTATTTGAAGCGGGCGCTCCGCCTCTACCGCTTCTCTAAGTTGCTGTCCGGGGGAAAAGTTCGACATGGCATCATCCGCCTTCCTTCAGGTATTCGATGGCAATTGAGACGGCCGTACGTTCGAGTGGTCCAATCCTTCGCCAGCGCTGCTACCGCCTCCATCATGCTGCGTTCTGACGTACGGCGCCTTCGCCGCCATTACGCGTGCTGAGAGAGGAGCGCGATGACTATTGCAGCAGCTTCCCGCTAATGACGATACGGTGGATTTCATTCGTTCCTTCATAGATTTGCGTCACCTTCGCATCCCGGAACAGGCGCTCAGCAGGTGAACCGGGCAGACAGCCCTCCGTGCCGTACAGCCGTACCGCCGCGCCGGCCAGTCTGACGGCCGTGTCAGAAGCGGCAAGCTTGGCCATAGACGATTCCTTCGTGCAAGGAATTCCTTCCCCGCGCATATAAGCGGCACGGTAAACGAGCAAACGGGCGGCTTCGAATGCGGCGGTCAGCTCGGCCTGCTCAGCTGCTTCAGGCGTCAATCTTCCGCGGCCCGAGGGCCGGCAGCGCTCTTCGATCAGTCTCAAGGCTGCTTCAGCGATCCCGAGCGCTTGCGCGGCGATCCCGATCCGGCCCCCGTCCAGCGTTTGCATCGCGATGGCAAAGCCTTCCCCTTCTTGCCCCAGCCGCTGCGCGACAGGAACAGTGAGCCCGTCAAAGACGAGCTCGCAGGTGAGAGAGCCGTGCAGCCCCATCTTCCGCTCGCTCGGTCCGATCGACAAGCCGGGAGCGTCACGTTCTACAATAAAGGCGGTGATACCTCTTGCTTTCTCTTTTACTGTAGGGTCCGTAACTGCAAATACGACGTACAAATCGGCAGCCCCAGCGTTTGTAATAAACAGCTTCGAACCGTTCAGCACATAATCTACACCGGCCCGCGTGGCCGTCGTACGAATCGAGGATGCGTCAGAGCCTGCTTGAGGCTCCGTAAGCGCGAAAGCACCAAGCTTCGTCCCTTGCGCAAGAGCGGTTACATAGCGCTGTAGCTGATCCTCGCTGCCGAACTGCAAAATCGGCAGCGTCGCCACAGACGTATGGACCGACAAAATGACGCCGACCGCAGCGCTCACCTTCGACAATTCGTGGATGGCGATAATGTATGAGATAAAATCAGAACCCATACCGCCGTATATACGTGGAATCGGAATTCCCATCCATCCGAGCTCGGACATTTGCCGAATTAGCTCGCTCGGAAAACGTTCCTCCCGCTCCATTAACTCGACGGCCGGAGCGACAGCGTCACTGGCGAATTGCTGAACGGATCGTCGCCACCTCTTTTGCTCCTCGGTAAATTGCAGATCGATTGGCTAGTCACTCCTCTCCGTTCTGTCAATGGAGTAATGGTAGAAGCCCTCGCCCGTTTTCTTGCCCAGCCGCCCTGCGGCGACATACTGTCTAAGGAGCGGACACGGCCGGTATTTCGAATCGCCGAAGCCGCTGTGCAGCGTTTCCATTATGAACAAGCAAGTATCGAGCCCGATATGATCGGCCAGAGCGAGCGGTCCCATTCGGTGATTCATCCCAAGCTGCATTACCCGGTCGACCGCTTCAGGGGAGGCAACACCTTCGTATACGGCGAAAATCGCTTCGTTAATCATCGGCATAAGCACCCGGTTCGACACGAAGCCAGGGAAGTCGCTAACCTCGACCGCCGTCTTACCGATGGATTCCGCCGCCCGTTTCGCACGGTCCAGCGTGTCGTTAGTTGTGCGCAAACCTCTGATCAGCTCGACAAGAGGCATAACCGGAACCGGATTCATAAAATGCATGCCAACGACTTGCCCCGGCCTGTCGACGGCGGAAGCGAGCTCCGTCACCGACAGAGATGACGTGTTGGTCGCCAATACCGCGTCTTGCTGACAAATGCGGCTAAGCTCGCCGAAAATCGCACGTTTAATTTCCATTCGCTCGGGAGCGGCTTCGATGACAAGCGTACAGTCGCGGACTTCCGTCAGGCGGTCGGTCGAATAAAGCCGGCTGGATGCAGCCACAAGCTGGCTGGGCGACAGCCGGTTTTTGGCGACAAGCCTTGCTAGGGCCGCTTCGATCGCTTGGCATCCTCGGCGGACGGCGGAGAGATCGATATCATACAATTTCACCTCATAGCCGAATTGAAGAAAGGTTTGCGCGATTCCGGCACCCATCTGGCCGGCTCCGACCACGGCGATTTTTTCCTTTCTTTGAACCATTGCCGCACCTCGATTCGTAACACTCAACTTGACCCTGCCTGCGAGCTAGCTCGCACCGTGCCCGCAACTTACGTAGTAGCGACAGCTCGCCACACAGCGTGGCTGACACAATAGATCGCACATATCACGCGACAGTGCGATTGATAATTAACCAAGTGCGATCACCATTCTAGCGCAGCGAACTGACACAGCAAATAGCTCTCATCACGCGTCGGTGCGGTTGAAAATGAACGCAAGCGAGATTACCGACCACAAGGTCTCGCAGCAAACTTCAAGCGTTTTTTCACAATTATCCTGATGCGATAGAAAGCATACATAATGTAAACACATGCTTACTGAATACACTGCCCTCCGTAGTCAAAGCTCTTCTCGCATACTTCACGCATAATAACTATGTTGCAGCACTTATCCCTCCGTACAACCAGGTATCCGCGTCCGATGACGCCATTTTGTAGTTATTGCTGAGCCTGATTGCCATGTTGTTGCATCGGCGTCCGATTGAATAACCTCCAATAGATTGTTCAATCAGATTGTTCAATGCAATGTCGATCTAATAACTGCAATTATGCAGTTATTTTCTGCAAAGTCGGGTCTTATCGAGGAAATAACTGCCTTTTAGCAGTTATTTGTTGCCCCAGCCGCCCGTTTCTCCCAATGGCTATTCCAATAACTGCGATTATGCAGTTATTTTCTGCAAAGTCGGGTCTTATCGAGGAAATAACTGCCTTTTTGCAGTTATTTGTTGCGCTGGCCGCTCGATTCTTCTCAGGTCGATCCAATAACTGCGATTATGCAGTTATTTTCTGCAAAATCGAGCCATAGCGGGGCATTAACTGCCTTTTTGCAGTTATTACTGACTCCAAGCACCTAGCCGTACTATCGATTGCCAACGAAAGCAGTGCAGAAGAGAACAGATACTATCAATTGCAGTGATTTGCGGTAATCGTTTAGTAGGATGGAACAGGTGCTATCAATTGCCGGAGCGCACAGAATGGGACGAATCAGGTACTATCGGCCGCACTAGCCCTAGGTACATATATAAATACATAATTTGTAGAAAATGAATTACCGTATCCCCTTTATCCGCCATCTAAACAGCTTGTGTGCTCGTATTCAACCGCTAAGTAAACTTCGTTCACCTGTCTCAGTCCAGTCGATAAACACTCTTCCCCTTCGTTCACTCGACAGCCGTACACACGCAGAGCGACAAAACTAGTCGTCAGCCTTCCACCCGCACCAGCAGCGCGTCCCCTTGCGCGCCGCCGCTGCACAGCGCGGCAATGCCTAATCCGCCGCCGCGTCGCCGCAGTTCTTCGACCAGCGTGACGACAAGTCTTGCGCCGCTTGCTCCAATCGGATGGCCGAGCGCGATCGCGCCTCCGTTGACGTTCACTTTGTTTTCGTCCCATGCAAGCAGCTGGCCGCAAGTAAGCATAACGGCTGCGAATGCTTCATTTACTTCGAACAGGTCGATTTGCTCCACTGTCAAACCGGTACGCCGGAGCAGCTCTCCAATGGCAAGAGCAGGAGCCTCGGCGAGCCGGTTTGCCGCGACACCGACGGTCGCATGGCTGACAATTTGAGCAAGCGGGCGGTAGCCTCCGCGTTTAGCGGCTTCCCCGGACATAATGATGACTGCTGCCGCTCCATCGTTAACGCCCGGCGCATTGCCCGCCGTAATCGTCCCGTTTAAGCCGGTAATCGGCTTTAAGCGGGACAGCTTTGCAGCGTCGGTATCCGGACGCGGCCCTTCATCCGCTTGAGCGACGACGCCGGAAGTCGCAGCAGCAACAGTAACGATCTCTTCCGCGAATCGCCCAGCCGCCGCAGCGGATACGGCCCTTTCGTGGCTGCGAAGCGCCCATTCATCCTGCTCGGCGCGGCCAATGCCGAACCGCTGCGCCGCCGTTTCTCCGTGCGTCGACATTTGAACGTGCTCGAACGGACAAAACAAACCGTCATGCACCATCAAATCGATCATCGTCCGATTGCCCATGCGCGCTCCCCATCTGGCGGAAGGAAGGGCGAAAGGCGCTTGGCTCATGCTTTCCATGCCTCCGGCTGCCAGCAGCTCGGCATCCCCGGCCCGAATCATTTGATCGGCCAGCGTAATGGCCCTTAGACCGGATGCGCATACTTTATTGATCGTTTCCGCCGGGACGCTCCAGTCCGCTCCGGCAAGCGCCGCCGCCTGCCTCGCCGGATTTTGCCCAGCTCCTCCCTGCAGTACCATGCCCATCACAACGCCGTCCACCCGGGAAACGCCAATCCCCGCTTTGTTCAACGCCCCTTTGATCGCAGCAGCGCCGAGTTCGATCGCCGCTACATCCTTCCAAAGACCGCCTAGCTTGCCGAATGCCGTCCTGGCCCCTCCCACGATAAATGTCGCCCCCATCGACATCACCTCTATTCCGTTATAATCGTGCGCAGCGGGTTGGTGTCCATACCTCCGGCGCCGAGCGGCGATGCCAAGCATTGGGCGTCGCGCAGCAGGCGCTCGATCCGATATTCGGCCATGTAGCCGTACCCGCCGAAAATTTGCACCGCCTCAGAGGCGGCATATACAGCAGCCTGCGAGGCGGCAACCCGAGCAATTGCCGCTTCTTTTGCGGACGGCAAGCTGCTGTCCATTCGCCATGCCGCTTGATAGACGAGCAATCTGGCGGCTTCGGTTCGGACAGCCATATCGGCGAGCTTGAAGCTGATTCCTTGCCTTCTTGCAATTGGCTTGCCGAACTGCCTCCGTTCCTTGGCATAGCCCTTTGCCGCTCGCAAAGCAGCTTCTGCGACTCCGACTGACTGGGCGGCCGCGCTGAGGTTCGCGATGCCGAACAGAGATTGCGAGACGCTTGTTCCTTGTCCCGCTCTTCCGAGCCGGCGTTCCTGTGCCGCCTCCATGCCATCCAATGTAAGACCCGTTGTCGTCAGCCCTCTGAGTCCAAGCTTAAGCTCGGTGGAGAGAGCCGTCTTGATTGGAATACGCTCGCAATCCCGCATATCCAACGCAAAACCGGTTAAACGGCGGCTATCTCCGTCAGGCTGTGCAAACACAATGCAAATGTCGGCGTCGGCCCCGTTCAACGCTATCGGAATGCTTCCTCCGAGACGGCGGTTTCCGTTCGACAGCCGACCAAACAACGGGCCAGAGCCAGCCGGCGCAGGGGGACAAAAACCGCCTAGCAGCTTCCCTTCCGCTAGTTGCGGCAGCGTTTCTTCTTTTAGACGCTCACTTCCGAAGCGTACAATCGCTCCAGCCGCATAAACCGCGTGAACCGCTAAACTCGCAGCCGTGCTCGCGCATGCGCCGGCCACTTCCTCCAGCGCCGCCGCCCAAGCCAGAGCCCCGGCCCCGGTTCCGCCGTATGCTTCGGGTACAAGGCTGCCTGTCAGTCCGAGTTCTCCCATCATAGCGAACAACCGCCTATCGAACCGGCTGTGCTTGTCGCGTTCAAACGAGCCGGGACCGACTTCGCGTTCGGCGAATTCTCGTATGACCGATCGAACCAACTCCGTTTCCGCAGACAGTTGAAACCGCATCGCCCTCCCTCCTTCGGACGCCGCTGAGGCCGCTTATCCGATTATATGAGGGGGACGGCCTGGACCATGCCGACGGACGTCCAAGCCCAAGCGCGTACAAATAAAAAAGCACCCGTCAAGCTGCCTTTCGGCTCCTGCGAGTGCTTTTTAATCTTATGAAATTAAGACAAGATCAGCTTAATGCCTTCAATTTTCATCCGATCGAGACGAATTACCCAATCCTTGACCGCGTTGTATACCTGATCCGAAATGCCGAACAGCTGCTGCAGCTTGACCGCAAGCTGCTTCTCTTCGTCGTTGTAGTCTCCGTCGGCGTAGATAAGCAACATAATTTCCGTAAAGAACAACTGCTTCAGCCGGACATCCTCCAAGCAGCCGATAATCTCTTCCATGCTTCTTTTGCCGTCGTAGTTATATTCCGTTGGTTCTATGTTTATTTCTGCCATCAGCTCGCGGATTAAGCTTCGCTCCTTCGGATTGACGAATCCATCGCCTTCCGCCACCAAATTCGCCAAATCCAGAAACGCTATTTTTTGTTCCTTCGATTGCAAAAAGTGCAAAAACATCCAGGCCACTCTCCCATGTCGTCATAACATTCTTTCCCATGCTATTCGACACGAAATCGACATTTCCTACCCCGTTAGTTAGGTTTATTGTAAAAAAGATTCAGCCATTCACGGATTGTTCAAGAAACCGTTCGATCTCCGGCGTAAACTCGTTATTCGTTTGATCCAGCAACGTCAAAAGCCTCCCGATTTTGGACAGCAGTTCGCTGTCCTTTGGTCCCTTAGCAACAGCTTTCTCATAAGCGTTTCGCACGTCCGGCGAAATCACCGTTTTATTCGTTTCCTGGCTGTAATCGTAAACCGGTGTATTGCTCGAGCCGAAAAAGATGCGGCTGAACAATGGATGCCGGCGAATCGCTTCGGCCCGGCTGGACTTCGGATACTGCTTCGCGAACGATTCGTAAGCAAGCGCCCGCTCTAGCAATTGGTCCCAAGGGAGCAGCAGCGCCCCGTCTGAGAAGGACGGCTGATCGTATTCGGCAGCTTTGAGATCGATATAAACAGCGATATCCTTGTTCACGTAGCTTCGGAATTGCTTGTAGCCTGAGTAATGCATAACCGGATAATAAACGCCCTCGCTCGACCAAAGCTGGTAACCCTTGCTTTTCACCTCTTGAAGCAGCGCTCTCGTTTTGGCGTTTTTGACCATTTTAATCATGCTGTCTAAGTTATATTCGATTTCAAGGACGGAAGCGCTCAACTCCTGCTGAATCGCGTCATCCATCAATTGCTTCTTCAGCTTTGGCAAATAAGCGAGCTGCGCGTTTTCCAGGTGAAGCGTCATGAGTGTGGCCTGCTTCTGGTCAACCTCACGAATATGGTTAATCGCATACGCTCTCGCTTTTGCAAGATCGGACGGATTGCGGAGCAGCTGCTGGAATCTTTGAAATACAGCTGCTGCGGCAGATGACGACGACGGTTCGGGCCGTGCAGCGGCTGCGTCCGGCGAGGCAGCGCTCGTGACTGTGGCGAACGGCGCAGTGAACGCAGCAAATCCGATTACAGCACCAATGAACGCTTTGGAGTATTTGAGGGCAAAAGAAATCATAGCGTCTCCTCTTTCGTAAAGGTCTGGCTTAAGGAATATATTGCTGTACGATTCTCGTAATTTTTCCGTTCTCAATCGTCAAATGATAAGGAAAATTGTGCAAATCAAAATCGTGATCGTCGTTCAGCAGATCAACGAACTTTTCCAAGGATATGGATTCGTCCCAGACGATATCGGCATCCGCCGCATTGCCGGTTCGATTATAAATTTGCATCAAGACGACCGCATCGTCTGCTACGGGTAAAGATTGAACGGACGGGTCATCGTTGACTATATAGTAGCCGTCTGGAGGACTGTCCAAGCCGGAATCTGCTTCTCTTTCGCGGAAGATGCGATTCGCTTCTTTCCCCTCATACCATCCGATCTCATCGGTCGAGAAGACGTAATGTCCGCCTTTCAGAGCGGCGTCTTCTATGTAAACCGTTTTCATAGACGGCGTCCTCGGGACGGGCGCGTAGTCGCGGCTGCCCGCGACGGCAAGGCTGACGGATGTGAGGCTGGCTAATGCGATTAATACGGGAATTGTATATTTTTTCATCGAGCAGACGCTCCTTCATTGAGGTGTAGATTTATATTCGTTTCTTATACTGAATATAACGCTGGAGGAGCGGAAAAGGTTACAATTTCGCGGCCGAATCAAAATGTTATTTTCTTGTAATTGCATGACCGGTTTTTTAGATCAATTTTAGATCAATCGCCGCCTTTCTGTTATGATAAAAAGAGCTTTTGAAACCTATTACTTCTGAAGGAATGAGAGATAGCATGGCGTATCCGCTCACCCGGCAACTCATCGCGCAGTTATGCGGACAAGACAACCTCCAGCAAGGGGAGTCGTTCCGGCGCGACGGTTCCGTTTCATTTTCTAACGCCGACCGCGAAGGCGGTTACTATAAGGCACTTGTAAAGGGCGGCGGCAGCCGTTATAGCGTCTCGTTACTGACCGGCGACAATGACGGAGTAACGGCCAATTGCACCTGCCCTTCCTATTATTCGCAAACTGTTTTTTGTAAACATATAGCGGCAGCGCTGCTAGAAGTTCTCGATGCGGAACGCGCCCGGCCGGCCGTTCGAGGTTCGCTGCTGTATCCGGATAAAAAACCGGAGCTTGGCTTGCCGGAAACGATTATCGATTTGTTCGGACGCAAGCCGCCGCTTAGAACGAGCGGCAGCCGTTTCGACGCCCGTACGGAACTGACGGTCGAATACGGTCTCTTTACCGTTCCGTTCGGTCTTCGCGGCTATTTGCTCGCCGTAGATTTAAAGGTTGGACCGGGACGGCCGTATATCGTGCAGCAATTGAAAGCTTTTCTGCAAGCGGTGGAATCCGGCACTCGGCTTGAATTGACGAAATCATTCGCTTATGATCCCGAAATGCATCGCTTCTCGCCCGGCGACGAGGCCGCCATTCGCGAATTAATCGCGATTGCTGGCAGCGAGCGCATCTATCGCCCTGAGGCTTCGGCCGGTACTAGCAAAGCCGCCTCCGAAACGGCAAGGAAACTGCTTGTGCCCCCTGCCCGCGCGGACATGCTGCTTCCGTTGCTGCTCCGGCTTTCGTCCGTTAGGCTAGAGCATAATGGAAGAACAACTGCGAACCCTTCCTTCAGCGACGAGGCGCTGCCGCTTCGCTTCGATTTCGATCAGCCGGACGATGCCGAAACTCCTGGCGCGTACCGCATGACGGTTATCGGCTTGGAACGGCTGACGGTGTTCGAAGCGTATAGGCTTATTTTATGGGACGGCAAGCTAATGCGCGCGGATCGCGAGCAATGTGAGCAGATCGACAGTCTGCAGAGGATGTTCGAGCCGCTGCTCAGACAGGAAGCTGAACTCACTTTCGAGCAAATGGAGACGTTCGTCGATAAGGTGCTTCCCGGACTGATGAAGTTGGGCGCCGTCCGTCTGTCTGAACCGGTGTCCGACCGGCTCGTTCGGACGCCGCTCCGCGCCAAGCTGTATTTGGACCGGGTTAGGGATCGACTGCTCGCTTCGCTTGAGTTTCAATACGGCGATTTAACGATTAACCCGCTAGAAACGGCCGGCGGCATGTCGCGCAAGAATAAGGATCGGATACTTGTGCGTGAAGGCGACAAAGAGCGGCAAATTATCAGCTTCATGGAACAAAGCGGCTTCATTCAAACCGAAAGCGGCTATATTACGGCGGAAGAGGAAACGGAATTCGGCTTTTTGCATGATTTGCTGCCCGAACTGGAAAAGCTGTTGACCGTCTATGCGACGACAGCTGTGAAAATTCGTCTGCACCGCGGATCACCGCCTCCGCAAATCAAGGTAGCTCCTTGGGAGGAGCGAATGGAATGGCTCGCTTTCACATTCTCGCTGGAAGGGATTCCTGAAGCGGAGATTAAAGGCGTTGTGCAAGCGCTGGAGGAGAAACGAAGATATTACCGTCTGCGAAGCGGCGCTCTGCTGCCGCTGACAGACGAAGAGTTTCGCAAAATGGTCCGTTTTATGAACGAGACCGGTCTTCATTCGGCTCATTTGCATAGCACAGGCTGGCGAGTGCCTCTTATGCAGGGCGCTGCTATGTTGGACGCGATGCCGGACCGCTCTGCGTTAAAAATCGATAAACCGGTCCGTTTGCTGCTCGATCATTTGCAAAATCCGGACCATTTGGACGATCCGGTGCCAGCCAGTCTCTCACCCGTGCTGCGAAGCTATCAGAAGGACGGCTACCGCTGGATGCGTATGCTGGCCCGCTACCGGTTTGGAGGCATACTGGCTGATGAAATGGGACTGGGCAAAACGGTGCAAAGCATAGCATTTCTTCTGTCCATGCTGCCTGATATGCGCGAGCAAGAGCTTCCGTCGCTTATCGTAGCGCCCGCCTCACTCGTCTACAACTGGCGCAACGAGCTGCTTAAGTTCGCCCCAGAGCTGCGGACGGCCATCGCCGACGGCAGTCCGGCAGAGCGAGGCCGCCTGCTGCGGCGCCAGCCGGACGGGCCAGACATTATCATTACCTCCTACCCGCTTTTGCGCCAGGATCGCGAGCTGTACGGCAAGCTGGAGTTCCATACGCTGATCATCGACGAAGCACAGTATATGAAGAACGATTATACACAAACGGCTCTATCGGTGCGAAAAGTGAAAGCCGGCTACAAGTTTGCGTTAAGCGGAACGCCGGTCGAAAACTCATTAGATGAGCTGTGGTCGATATGCAGCGTCGTAGTTCCCTCCCTCTTTCCCGATAAGCGGGCTTTCGGGGAACTGCCAAAGGAGAGCGTCGCAAGACGCATCCGTCCGTTTCTGCTGCGCAGACGGAAAGCAGACGTGCTCGGCGAGCTGCCGGAAAAAATCGAGACGATGCAGAGCTCGGCACTTTATCCAGAACAAAAGAAGCTGTATGCCTCTTACTTGGCCAAGCTGCGCTACGAGACGCTGAAGCATCTGGACAACCGTACATTCGGGCGCAATCGAATTTCCTTTTTGGCCGGCTTGACGCGTCTTCGCCAGCTCTGTCTCCACCCTGCGCTATTTGTCGAGGACTACGACGGCAGATCCGCAAAACTGGATCAGCTGCTGGAAATAACGGAGGAATGCTTGCAGGCCGGCCGGCGGCTGCTTATTTTTTCACAGTTTACCGAAATGCTTGAACTGATCCGAGCGGAGCTTGCGGCCCGGGGCATATCCTGCTTTTACCTTGACGGACAGACGCCTGCCCGTGAACGGGTCGAACTGTGCGAACGCTTCAACGACGGCGAGAAAGAGACGTTTCTGATCTCGCTGAAAGCGGGCGGAACCGGCCTCAATCTAACGGGTGCAGACACCGTCGTCCTGTACGATTTGTGGTGGAATCCCGCCGTTGAGCAGCAAGCGATCAGCCGCGCCCACCGGATGGGACAGCGCCGCTCGGTTCAGGTTATCCGCATGGTTGCCGAGGGCACAATCGAACAAAAAATGTACGAGCTTCAACAGCAAAAGCTCAGTCTATTCGAAGAGATGTTGGACTCTCACGACGATCAGCCGAGCTCGCTTACGGAGCAAGAAATTCAGGAGCTCTTGCAAATGAGCGAATAAAAACAATGCCGCCCTCCGTTATGGAAGGGCGGCATTTTCGTTATTTATACGGCTGGAACCGATGCGTCGTCGGCGAATACCTCTTCGACCCGATCCCGATTTTGGAACAGATCCCAGAACCGCTCGGCGATGATGTCCGGATCGTAGAAGGTGCCTTTAGAAACATAGCCTCCAATTGTGACCGTTCCTACATAAACGCCGTGCGGCTTGAGCTCGTCCGCGAGCGAATAGGCCAGCGAGCGAACGGCCGCTTTTCCGAGCGACAAGGAGGAGTAATTGAAGTTTGGATGTATCCCGAATCCGCCCCCCGTTACGAGAATCGTACCGCTGCCGCTTTCGATAAATTGCGGAATCACTTGCTGTACGCTGTACAACGCGCCTGCCACATTCACTTTCAATTCGTCGAGCAGCTGCTCTCCCTTCAATTCGCTTGGCTTCACCGTGGAGATGGCCGCGGCATTATAGACCAGTACGTCCGGAGTTCCAAGCGTGTTCGCAATGGATTGAAAAGCGTCTGCTATTTGCTGCTCACTCGCAGCGTCAGCCTGGAAAGCCGCTGCTTCGATTTGCAATTCCGCCAAATCTTCCGTCAGCTGCTTCAGCCGATCGCCGCTTCTCGAGACAAGCGCGACCCGAAACCCGTTTTCGCCGAATTTGCGCGCAACCGCTGCGCTAACTCCGCTTCCTGCACCCACAATTGCAATCAATGGCTTGCTCATCGTTCTCCATCTCCATTTCCATTTCCTGTTTTATCCTCACCCATACCTTACCATTCGTATCGGAAATTATCCAATAGAAAACATTGAAGGGTTATAGGCAGATTGAATCGTCGATGCTGCTGCTTCTCATAATGGACAACATGATCGCCATAGGCTGAATAGATGGTTTACGAAAGGAAGTGAAGCGGTGACCAACGACAATCGCTCGACCAGCAGTGGCGCGATGCCCGTACCGCAGCCAATTCGGCCAGACGGCGCCGGGGCGACCGATTTCGGACCAAGAGATGTGATGCGGGATTTAGAAAATCCCGATCTGCTCGTGCCGCCCGCAACCGACGCGGGCTTAATCCCGAATTTGCGCTATTCCTTCTCCGACACGCATATGCAGCTTAATCACGGCGGCTGGTCCAGAGAAATTACGAGCCGGGAGCTGCCTATCGCAACGACGCTTGCCGGGGTGAATATGCGGCTGACGCCGGGAGGCGTCCGGGAGCTGCATTGGCATCAGCAGGCGGAATGGTCGTACATGATTTTGGGTTCCGCCCGCATCACGGCGGTCGATCAGAACGGCAGAAATTTTATTGCCGACGTCGGTCCAGGTGATTTATGGTATTTTCCACCCGGCGTCCCCCATTCGATTCAAGGCTTGGAGGACGGCTGCGAGTTTCTGCTTGTTTTCGACGACGGCGCTTTCTCCGACTTGAATACGCTCTCGATCTCGGATTGGTTTGCCCATACACCGAGAGACGTGCTATCCGCCAACTTCGGCGTGCCGGAATCCGCCTTTCGCGACTTTCCGAGGGAACAGGTCTATATTTATCAATGCAGCGTTCCCGGGCCGATCGATAGCGATCGGGTCGAGTCGCCGTACGGGACCGTTCCGCAAAGCTTCAAGTACAGACTTTTGGCGCAACCGCCATTAATTACGCCGGGAGGAAGTGTGCGCATCGTCGACTCCACCAATTTCCCAGCATCGGTCGCTATCGCCGCCGCGCTTGTACAGCTTGAACCCGGCGCTATGCGCGAGCTGCATTGGCATCCGAACAACGATGAGTGGCAGTATTATTTGACTGGGCAAGCGCGTATGACCGTATTCGCAGGCAACGGTGCTGCCCGGACATTCGACTATCGCGCAGGAGACGTCGGGTACGTGCCGTTTGCCTACGGCCATTACATTCAAAATACAGGAACGGAAGCGGTTTGGTTTCTCGAAATGTTTAAAAGCGCACGCTTCGAGGACGTTTCGCTTAATCAATGGATGGCGTTAACCCCACGGGAGCTGGTCGCCAGCAACCTGAACGCCGGACCGGAGCTGCTGGACGCGCTTCGAAAGCAGAAATGGCCTGTCGTCAAATACCCGGACAGCTCCTTCAAGCCTAACCCCACGTTATAGCGGTAGACCACAGATGCTCGACTATGTTCATGAGAGTATCGCTGCGTCACACTGATCTGAACGCTGCGAAAGTCAAAAAAGCGTTGGCTCTGAGGCCAACGCTTCTATTTCGCTATCTTTGAGCGAGCTATGACATCGCTCAATAGCTTTGAATTTTTCCCATTGCCTACTCCTCCTGCCCTAGGTTCAGGTTCCAGCTTACCTTCTGAAAAGGGCTATGTCTGGAAGTGAGCAGCTGCGTGAGGACGACTTTATTCTCTTGCATATAAGAAAATGAAAGATCCCGGTTCACGTATTGAGTGCCGGCGGCAAATCCTATGACGTATTCACCCCAATCCTTGTAGTCCCTTTGAGCGCTCGCCGCAAACTGCAGCAGATAAGCATCATATTCCTCGCGGGTGAGATACCCTAATGCCAATCCTGCCAGGCAAAAACAAGCCCCCCAAGCATAATCAAATGCAGCGATGCCTCCTGCTGGAAGACTTCTTAAATAATGATTAACGATGTGCAGCTTAATGGTAAGCTCTTCCCCTTCAGTGTGCGATTTCATGTAGCTCGCACGCTCAGCTTCTGAGGACGAAGATAGCATCCGGGTCCAGTGGTTAAAGCCATACCTGTTTCCTTTAGTACTGAACCCTTCCAAGGCATGCTTCAGACTTGCTGCGTCCTCGATTGGCTTACTCGTACGTGTTTCAAGAATACTGCGATACCATGCCTTGCGAATCGGTCTATTCTCTAGTGCAGCCCGATATATACTTTCACCGCTGAAGCATAGTATGGATAACGCACGCGCATAACGATCCCGTTTTTTGCGCTGCTCATTATCAGCCATCCGTTGTCCCTCCACCTCTATATCAAAATCTGGCCGCTCTGTAGACAACGAGGAGTCCATAGATGAAATGCAAGTACAGCATCGGGAGCAGGATAACCATGAAAAAAAGCAGCATAGCATCCACATTCATTTCCTCGCTCTCCGATTCCTCTATATCCACGATGCGCGCATCGATATATATATCTTTGATTAGGGGCAGATCTCTGTATCTGGCAAGCCTTCTAATTTCAAACACCTCCTGAACAAGCTCTTGTAATTGCTCGGAGGTGGCGTCCCGCACCCGGCCAGTGAGCTCGGCTGTCATCTGTCCGTTCTTCTCTTTATTTAACTCGACGGCCTGCTCGGCATCCACCACGACAACAACACCCTCATCACCGCGAAACCCGACATAAAACCATCCGGTAGGAGTTTCCTCGCCTACCTTGATCCCCTTCTTATGCAGGGACTGATAGGAGTCAAACTCCATCCGCTCGACTCCCTGCCCGTCCTTTCTCCTGTACTCGTATAAACCAAGGGCCGAAGCCTTGGTGAGCGTGAATGGATCAAGGTGGTTTCCTGCCTTCAACTGATCTTGGGGATCAGTAGCTACGTTTTCGGTCATTTGCCCCCTGACTTGTTTCTTAACCCCTTCCCATACTGTATAGCCTGTATTTTGGAAAAAAGAATGATTCATCATCAGATGCATCCCGATGATCAGGATCAGACAAACGGCAAGCCTGATCTTCGGCGCAACCAGATAGACGATCCTCCATCTTTCTTTCTTACCCCCGCTGTAGTCCAACTGCTCTCTAAGCTTTCGCAGCTCCGGCTCCAGTCCAGGGTCCCGCTGCTTGCGTATGGCTTGGGTCCGCTTCTTCCGGCATTCTGCCAGAAGAACAACCGCTGTCATATCATACGGGTTGCTTTCAAGCACCTGCTCTAGGCAAAGGATAGCCTGCTCCGTATACCCCAGCTTCATGTAGCTCTGAGCGAGCAGGCAGCGAATAGCCGTGTTCTCCGGCATCCGGGACAAAATAAATTGGCACTCCCGGACCGCCTCGTCATAAAGGTCCTGCTTATACCAGATTCGCGCCCGGTACAGGTACCCGTCCATCTCATCCGGATACCCGGCAATGAGCTGGGTGCAGGCATCGAGCGCAAGATCAAAGTTTCCCGTACGCTCGTAATACTCCGCCTGAAGCCGAAGAAGATCCGGATCTTTAGAATAGATAGAGTACGCTTCATCCAGATACTCTTCCGCAGCCTCCAGCTCGTCCTCCAGGAGCGCCTGTAAAGCCAATTCGCGCAGTCGCAGAAAAGCATCGTAGTCCACCTTGTCCTCTGAGTCAAAGAAAGGAAATCTAAGCCCCGGCGACCTGACTTGAATAGTCAGGTGTTTGATAAACTCTTCCGTTAACGGTTCGGCGAAGGCCATATCCTCGCTAATCCGTTCCCGCCAGTTGAAATTGCTATCCAGTATCCTCCACACTTCAGACGGCAGCTGGTCATGATCCTGCAAGAAATGAATCAGCCGCCTGCTAAGCAATTCCCTGTGCTCCACATTCCAGATCAAATCAGAACTCAACAGCTCCGTCCAGCGTTTCACGTCGATGCGCGCGAAATAATCTTGGTACACCGCCTCCGCTTGCTTCATGAAACGGTCCACCGGGTGTTTGTCAGGCGCAAAGTCGCCTTGCTGTTCCCATACGACCAGCCTTGGAGTGTGTGACTCTTCCTCCTGCTCGTCGCCCTGTTCCGTTAATATAAGCCTCGGAATATGCAGTTCTTCCTCCTGCTCGTCCGTATCTTCATACCTATTGTTATCCTGGTCCGTGCCATCATCGAGCCAGCCATCACCGGATTCCTGGCGCTGAGACTGCTTGGCAAGTCTAAGCGCTTCGTCGTAAGCCTCCCTTAACTGCTGGTAGCCCTGCGGATCATCCTCGGGATGATGGTGCTTAAGCTGTCGAGCATAGGCTCGTTTTATTTGTTTCTCATCCTGCGTAGGCTCAATAGCGAGCCGTTCCCATATCATCACTAGTAATCAAGCCACCTCTCGAAGTGCAGCAGCTGTTTCTTGAATTCGGAAGCGGCTTTTTGGATCACCCGCTCGTTTTGCGTCGCCAGCGCTTGTTCGAACTGGCTCAGGTAAAATCCGATTTGGTCCCTCTTCTCTCCGAGCGCTTCCTCGTACAACCGTTCCCCCTTGGCAACCAGCAGCCGGTTTTCCGTCCTCTCACGAGGATGAATTTTGATATCTCTCAGCTCCAGCAGACGGGCCTCGATCTCTGCCGGGCTTAGCACGCCCGGATTTTTCTCGATAATCTGCTTCATTTTTTCCCCTGTGGTGACCGTGGTTACCTCGACTTCCAGAATGCCATTGATATCATAGGTGTACCTTACATCGATCGGCTGGTTGCCGGCCAAATCAGGCGGCACCTCAACCACGAATCCTCCAATGCGGATATTATTCTCAACCCGGCGGCTCTCTCCCTGGAAGACCTCAACAGATATTTTTGTTTGTTGGTCACTGACCGTGTAGAAACGCTCGACCTTGCTGACCGGAATCGGTGTATTTCGCTCAATAATCGGACTGTAATGGCCGTCTTCATAACGGTCCCCGATCTTTTTGACTGTTTCTATCCCGAGTGTATAGGGACATACATCGGTCAGCACCACTTCCCTCAGCGCCTCATTTCGTTCCTTGAGCGCGACTTGGATAGCCGCTCCCAATGCCACCGCCTCATCGGGATTAATCTGCGAGAAAGGCAGTCGTCCTAGCATCTTGCTCACGACCGACTTGATGATCGGCATTCGTGTAGCACCGCCGACTAGAATAATGGCATCCAATTCCGAAGGCGCCAGTGAGGCATCCCGCAAGGCCCGCTCAATCGGATGACGCAAACGGAGCATAAGCTGACTGCAAATTTTCTCGAATTGTTGCCGGTCCACACTTAATTCCGCCTGCTTGTCTCCTTCCGTAAAGCTCATGTGTCCGACAGTCTCTGTGCCCAGAGCCCTCTTGCACAGCTCCGCTTGCTTGAAGAGCGCCGAACGCGCCTTATAATCGAGTTCCTGGATATCGATGCCATGGGTTTCGGTAAAATAGGAGACCAGTTGATTGGTGAAATCCTCCCCGCCCAGATAGTTGTCTCCAGCGATGGATTTGACCTCCATCACCCCTTCGAAAAACTCCAGGATCGACACATCGAACGTACCGCCTCCCAGGTCGAAGACGAGAAACTTCGTATCCGACTGCTCCTGATGCAGCCCGTACGCAATTGCCGCCGCCGTCGGCTCACTGATCAGCCGCTCGACCTTCAGTCCTGCAATTTCCGCCGCCTGCTTTGTCGCCTTCCGCTGGGTATCATTGAAATAAGCCGGTACGCTGATGACCGCCTCGGTCACTTCTTCCCCGAAGAAAGCTTCCGCATCGGCCTTGAGCGACTTGATCACAAACGAGGACAACTCCTCCGGCGTAAAGGCATGTTGAGCCAGACGGAACACTTTCTCCGTTCCCATATAGCGCTTAAAGACAGCCACTGACCGGTCGGGATGCGTAATCAGCCGTTCTTTGGCAATCTGCCCGACCAGAATATCGCCATTCTCATCGATGCTAATGACCGATGGAGTGAGTCGTTCGCCCAGTACGTTCGGAATAATAGCCGGCCCATTGTCGGTCCAATACGCCACGAGACTATTCGAAGTCCCTAAATCAATCCCTATCATGGTCATAAAAATTCTCTCCGCTTTGTCATATATTTTGTTTTCGTGCCTGTCACGAATCTATTTATCGGCAAACCGTCTGTAAATCTTTATCATTTGTAACAACTACTTGAACTTATCTATCTATGAAAAACCGCAATTTTCACTCGATTGGCCTCTATCAGAGATTAATAGTGATCAAGAAACATCAACCAGTAATCTTGTGTGTAAAGAAAAAAATGACATCCAAACTGTTGTCAGTTTGAATGTCATTTTTAAATCCCCTACTCTGCACCTCTTAGGGGAACCCGTTATGGCGTAGACTTAAAGTAATCCGACCAAGCGCAACCCGTGCCAAATGCCGTCATCGGTTACGTCGCGAGTCACGTACTTTGCGGCCTGCTTGACGACATCCGGCGCATTGCCCATGGCAACGCTGTGATGCACATACTCGAGCATTTCGATATCGTTCAAACCGTCGCCGAACGCGTAAACGTCTTCCTGCCGAAAGCCGGCTTTCTCGATAACCGCTTGTATGCCCCTCGCTTTCGATCCGCCCGGCGGGATGATATCGCTTCCGTAACGATGCCACCGATTATACACGAACTCCGGGAAACGCTCTTTGTAATAGTGCTCATGCTCTTCCGTGCAGCATAACAGGCATTGAAAAATGTCACGGCCTTTATAATAATCGCCGTCCTTTGCAGGCAGACGAATCATCTCGTTCTCGCTTGCGGTCGACTCGTAAGCGTTATCCGAGTCGCTTGTGCGCATTCCGTCCGGCGCCATATAAACGATTGGATGACGGTTGGCTACAGCAGCTACCGCAAGCTCGTGAAGGCGATCCGGGTCAAGCGTAAGGCTATGAAGCACTTCGCCTTTGTAGACGACGTAAGAGCCGTTGAAGCTGATCGAAGAGGCTATACCAAGCGAATCCATAATATCGCGGCTCATAAAAGGACCTCTGCCGGTTGCAATGATCAGCTCATGCCCCGCCTCCTTCAGCTGTTCGACAGCTTGCCTCGTCGAGGGCGGGATTTGCTTCTCGTGGTCGAGCAGCGTGCCGTCAATATCGAAGAAAATAAGTTTTCTAGGCATTGGCGTTCTCCATTTCATCGTCCAAGGATAACGCCATTATACCATATATTAAGCGACCCATAGCATCATAAGGCTTGGCGTACCGCCTCCGCCGGCGTAAACCGTTCCCGCTTCTTGAGCCGTTTGCATTGCTGGACGGCCAATAAGTGCCGTCTGCGCAATAGCTGCCGCTGCCGTCGCGTCGTCCGCTCGTGTGTCCAGCATCCGTAACAAGCCTTCAATATCGGCCGCCTGATAAGCGGAAGCGAGCGCGCGCACCGTCGCCTTAGCCTCTTCTATTTGCCGAGGCTGCTCTTCGCGGAGCAGCTCCTGCCTGACCTCGGCAAGCGACTTTCGCGCCCGAAATAACGCTGCTTTCACCGCGCCCGGCGTTATGGCGAGCTTCTCCGACGTTTCCTCTGTCGTATAGCCGAATAGATCCCGCAGTAGAAAAGAGGCCAACTGCTGCCGGGATAGATGCCGCAGCAGCGACTGGAACATCGCTTCGATATTTGCAATGCCGTCAACGCGGAACGCGTCCGCCTCCAGGTCCATCCGATCCGGTAACCGTGTTAGCCGGCTTTCTCTTCTTCGCCAGTCAATCCAGCTGTTTTTCGCAATCCGATACATGAAGGCTTCCGCATTAGGATGCCCCTGCCCCTCGAAACTAAGCTTCGGACGCGATTTTATCCATGTATCCTGAGCCAAGTCGTCCGCTTCCCACTCCGAGCCGGTGAGACGCAAACAATAAGCGCGAACGGCCTTATGCAATCTCGCTTCCCTTTCCTCGAACTTTTCGGAAGCTGGCTGCGAACGTTTCAATGTCGGCGTCAACGCGCATCCCTCCTTTTTTATTCAACGAATAAGCATCGGCAAAAGATACGATTTTTACGAAAAAAAATATTTACCCACGCCGCGTATCCTGCAGCCTTTCGCATTCGTTTACTTGGCGTAACAACCAACAACGGATACGGGAGGTTTTTCACAGATGACCAATTTTATTCCCTATGTGGTGGAACAGACGAAACAAGGCGAACGCTCCTACGACATTTATTCCCGCCTGCTCAAGGACCGCATTGTCTTTCTAGGCACCGAAATTGACGATCAAAGCGCCAACAGCATTATTGCCCAGCTGCTGTTTCTGACGGCGGAAGATCCCGAGAAACCGATTACGCTTTATATTAACAGTCCGGGCGGATCGACGACAGCGGGCTTTGCCATCTACGATACGATGCAATACATCGCCCCTGCCGTGCATACAGTATGCCTCGGCTTCGCCGCATCCTATGCCGCTATTTTACTGCTTGCCGGCGAAAAAGGCCACCGATATGCGCTCCCCAACAGCGAAATTATGATTCAAGCCGCATGGAGGAACGAGAGGCCAAGCTTCGGACATTGCGATCAGCGCCAAACGCATTCTCGATACGCGCGAGCGCTTGAACCGGATCGCCGCCGAGCGCACCGGCCAGCCGGTCGAACGGATTGCGAAGGATTCCGACCGCGATTACTTCATGTCATCTGAAGAAGCGCTTGCATACGGCATTATCGACAAGGTGATTACGAAGCTGTAATCAACCGCTGCTGGTATTCACGAGACAATGATATAACTAAACTGCACGCAAAAAAAAACGGCGGCGCCAGGCTGATTGCCTTGACGCCGCCGTTTTCTTGTCTGCATGCTTCCGGTTAAACTCGCGGACGCAGCAATTCTCTTTTCTCGCCGAATACGCGCATTTCGAGATCTTCAATGCGGCGCTTAATCATAAATTGATCGTAAGACTCCTTGTTTTTCAGCAGCTCCATATGAATGGCCGCCAAATCCGCCTCGTACTTATGCACCAAATCCTGCATGCGGGCATAATCCTTTATAATGTCATCGAGGAAATCGTCGACCTCGTCGGGATCGTAGCCTCGCAATTTTTTGCCGAATTGCTTGCTGTGTACCGTATTTGCGTTTAGCGTAATGCCGTAATTCGATAATTCGCTCATGTGCTGCCCCTTTCAAAAACCTGTCGAAATGAAAACGAAAAAATTGTCGCTTATTCTTCTATCATACTTTGTTTTAAGCCGTTTTGCCAATGGGAACGCCCCGGTCCCGCTTTCTCAGCTTCAGCAGCTCCGGAATGGCGATGCCGAACAGCACCAGCAAAACGCCGAACCATTGCAGGCCCGATACGTTCTCATGCAGCACGAATGAAGACAGCAAGACGGCTACTGGGAGCTCTACCGCGCCGAGAATGCTTGCCATCCCTTCTCCGATATGAGGAATGCCGTATGCATAAAGCAGTGGCGGAATAAAAGCGCCGAAAAAGCCGAGCAGCAGGCCGAACCACACGAGACCCTCCCATAACAGTCCGTTTAGTAAAAAGTGCGGGGGGAACACGATGAACAAGAATAGGACTGCCCCGGTGCTCATCCACGCGCTGCGGTAAGCCGGATTCGCTTGCGGAACCGCTTTGCCGCTGAACATAATCATCAGCGAGTAGCTGATGGCCGATAATAAGCCCAAGCCCATGCCAACCGGATGGAACACAGTGCCGTTCGACTCGAGTACACCTGCCGCGAGCCCCGTACCGCCCAGCAAGACAGCCAGCGACAGCAGTACCGAAGCGCCAGGACGCTTGCGCGTAAATGCCGACTGCAGGACGACGCCAATCCAGGTGAATTGGAACAGCATAATAATGGCCAGCGAAGCGGGTATATAATTCAACGACTTATAATATAAAAGACCTGTTATCGCGATCGGCGTGCCAGCGAGCATAAGCAGCAGCTTTTGCTTCCAGCTCAGCTTCGCCTGTCTTTCGCGGTCATTTCCTTTGACTTGCGGATCCGTCGCGGTCGTAACAGTTCCGCGTTTCCGTTTACTCTCTCTCAGCCGGACGAAGCCCGCGAACAGCCACGCCAGCAAAAAACCGCACAGCAGCTGGCTGCCGGTCACCTCTCCAAGCTTATAACCCCGATCATAGGCATGCACAACGATTGTAGACAAAATGCCGTAGCTCATCGCACCCGCCAATACGGAAATCCAGTATTTCATGCTGTCTCCTCCTCAATCTGCTAACGCAAAAAAACCTAACCATGAATATAATGACTATCAGCAGCGGACAGTACTCTATATTCGCAGTTAGGAAGTTAAGGCTTCCTGTAGAACCCTCGCCCTTCGAGCTTTTCGATATGCGAGGCTATACGAAATCAACCATATGCAATTGAACAACAGGACATATATTACATGACGGGTAAGCTAGTGTCAATCCCATTTCAGCCCATTATTCGAATCGAAAAATTAAAGCGTCAATGCGTTAAAGCGAGAACTTGCAGCATTCGGAATGGTTCGTATACAATGCTCCTTAATCAATCGTTATTCGAATAGCATTGACAGGCAGCGAAGGAGAGAGTAAGCGGATTTTATGACTGACAGGAACGGCGCGCCACCGACTGAGAGCCGCCGAGTGCCATGATCCGCCGAAGTTCACTCCAGAGCCGGAACTTGATCGCCCATGCGGCGTTAGGGCTTCCCGTAACCTCTGCGTTAAAGAGTCAAAGTGAGATTGGCATCCGTCTTAGAGCTCGAGACTGGCCGGTCTAATTAGGGTGGTACCACGACTTCTCGTCCCTTTGCGGATGAGGAGTCTTTTTTATGTTGCGGGAATACGAAACAAACAATGCGAGTGCATTGTACAAAAAAAGGAGCGATTGCGATGGGTTACGATCATTTGCTGGTCAGCCGGGGAAAACAAAAAGAAAATACGGAAATTAAACTGGGAGACACCAATATTGGCGGCGGCACTCCCGTTATGGTAGCTGGTCCCTGCTCGGTCGAAAGCTACGAGCAAGTGCGCGAGGTAGCTGCGGCATTGAAGCAGGCCGGCGTCGGCGTGCTGCGCGGCGGCGCGTTCAAACCTCGCACCTCCCCTTATGATTTCCAAGGGCTGGGCCTTGACGGTCTGAAAATATTGAAAGAGGTCGCAGATGAATTCGGGCTGAAAACGATTAGCGAAATCGTCGATCCTGCCCACTTGGAATTGGCGGGCGACTATATCGATGTCATTCAAATCGGCGCGCGAAACATGCATAACTTCGAGCTGCTGAAGCAAGCTGGAAAGCTTTCGACGCCCGTGCTGCTCAAGCGCGGCTTGGCAGCTACGCTGGATGAGTTCCTGCATGCGGCGGAATACATTTTGTACGGCGGCAACAAGCAGGTTATGCTGATCGAACGCGGCATCCGTACTTACGAGCGTGCGACTCGCAATACGCTCGATATTTCGGCCGTTCCGCTGCTCAAGCTGGAGACGCACCTGCCGGTACTGGTCGACGTCACTCATTCAACGGGACGCAAAGAAATTATGGCGCCTTGCGCCAAAGCGGCGCTGGCGGCCGGTGCTGACGGCGTTATGGTCGAGGTGCATCCGGACCCTGCCGTGGCGCTGTCCGATGCGGCCCAGCAGCTTAACCTTGAAGAGTTCCGCCGCTTCCATGATGAAGTGCAGCGCTCCGGGCTGCTGCGGCCAGCCGCAGAACTGGCTACAGCTTCTTATAATCCGATTTCATAATTTTCAATACGAGTCCCGCCCAATCCGGGTTGGCCGGACAATATTTTTTGGCCACCTTCGGAACGGTTGTATAGCCTTTCTTGACATAATTTTTCTCGAGAAGCTGTCCGAACTTCCGGACGCTGTCCCCTTTTGTTTCGAAGCTGAACGCCCGGGCGTGCGCATTGCTGCCCGTCGCGTTCAGCCCGAACAAATTGTTTTTGTTTCGGGCCAGCTTGCTTTTGCCATTGCCGCTTTCCAGCTTCATGACGGCGATCGTAAAATAAGCGTTAATGCCATATTCCTCTTCAACATCGAGAATAGCTTCTTCCAGACCATGTCCAGCAAGCGCCGTATTTTTCAGAATAGCCGCAACATGTTCGCGAGTCAGGCCGGAATCGCTGCTTATATCGCCTGTAGGTTTAACCGGCTCCTCCGAAGCAGGCGGCTGGTCGGGCATCCGATCGATAAAATCTTGCAGCGTCAATGCATCCGGAATATCCGCTCGCTCTGCAGGCGGGTTTTGTTGATCGCCGGAATTGACTGATGCCGCAGCTGCATTTTGTGTGGGCTGCGCCGCATCAGACGACGGGCCAGGCGGTACTGTCGGAACCGCATACTTGCCGTGCACAAAACCTTTATCCTTCAACTTTAGCCAACCGTTGGCAAGCGCCTCCGCCACTTGCAGCACGTCATTCTGCTCCGCGACCTCCAAAATGCCGGAATCGGCGTTGGGCTCCGACCTCACATTCAAATAATGAGCGGTAACCCGATAAGCGATAACTTCCGGTTTGAGTTCTGGCGCCGGGCTGCTTTCCTCCAATCCCGAATCCGATTCAAGTCCTTCATCAGTCCCCGTTGGTTCCGTGTAAGAACCTTCGTCTGACGCACTTTCCGAGCCGGAGAAACCGGCTATATGTACGGATCTTTCGTTTAGCTCCTTGAGCGTCGCTTCTGACTGCCTTTCTATTAATCCCGTTAATAAAGCTTCCGAATCATCGGCGGGCAGCAACTCCTCCTGCTGCTCAACTAGCGTCGCCGGTGCTGCCAATGCAGATGTGTTCGTTCTATCGTTACGATTATCGAATTTCATCCCCAAAGTTATGAGCAATGCCGCGCAAAGAATAAACACAAAAGCCTTGCGGCTCCAATGGTTTCGCATGCGTCCATCTCTCCCTTCATCGACTTGCGATATGGATAGATTGTACACATGCGATTTTGAAAAGCGTGTCAAACATTGCGTGCCCTAAATCAGCTATAAATGTCGAGAAAAGCGCAATATGAGTTTTTTTAACCGAAAAGAGCCGCGTCCTCTACTTCTATAGTAGAGTCCACTAATAGGATCGTCCGAAAAAAAATCGGCACCCCGTCGGGAGTGCCGAGCCAAAGAGTCTATCTCCGGCAATCTTCTAACAAAATGCGTCAATGTCGGTTTATTAAAATCATTAGAAAATTTTAATTCATATCCGCGTGTTGACCGTTACTCGATATCGAAATCGAAGTACGTTTTCGGAAACGGTTCGTTTTCCAGCGTAAAATGCCACCATTCCTTGCTGTAAGGCTTAAAGCCGTATTTGACCATCGTATCCTTCAGCAGCTTGCGATTTGCCGCCTGCTCCTTCGTAATAAGCGAAGTGCCTTCGTTCGAGATCGGATCGAGCATGTCAAAGCCGCTGCCCATATCGACGTCTTCGCCCGTATCCGCATGAACGATAGACAGATCGACCGTGCTTCCGCGAGAATGACCGGACCGCGACGAGATATAGCCCTTTTTGAACAGCAGCTCTTTCTCGATATTGGGATAATAATCTTCTTTCCGTTCTTCGCCGCCGCTTGCTTTGGACCAGCTCACAAACTGCTTAACCGCCTTCGCCGGCCGATAACTATCGTAAATTTTGAAACGATAGCCCTTCTCCTCCAGCTCCACGCTTGCTTTCTTAAGGGCGAGAGCCGCTTTTTCCGATAAAATCGCGATTGGAGCCTTATACCCGTCAACAGCTTCACCCGTAAAGTTATTATCGGTAAAATAGCGAAGCTCCGTCTCAATCGACGGGATAATTTCGTCTACATATACAAAGCCTTTCGGCAGCTGCCGCTGTTTAGTAACCGCAGGCTTCTCATCCGTCTCGGCAGGGTCTGCCGGTTGATCGGACGGGACGCTAGGCATTTCTGTTGCTGTTGCGGGATCGTTCTCCTGCGGCTCATCCCGATCATCATCCGGCTGCTCAGCATGCTCCCCGCTGTCGGGGGCAGGCAGCTCCGAGGTCTGAGGAACGATGGGAGTGGCAAGTATGGCATCTTCCTGTGAATTGCCGCTTGACGCCTGATCCGTCTGCCCAGCCGAACAGCCTGCGGCCGTAATGGCAAATGCGATCAGCGCGGCGGCCCATTTTATTTTTATTAAGTCGTTCATCCGCTTCTCCTTTCCTGTCCCTTGTCTACTTTAGCATTTTTTCAGGGGACGGTCACGGTGAACAACGGTTTCCTTCTCATGCTATAATAGGTTAGCCAGTGTTTGGAAAGGCGGCTCGTGCGGCCGCCGATACGGAAGAAAAGGAGGATTTGTCTTGGATATTATCGAAATCGCGGCTCATTTAATTGAAGAAGATACGGATCAGCCGAGATATCAATTTGACGAAGCCGCGCTTCAAGAGCTTATGAACAGCATAGATGAGCTTGGACTGCTTTCGCCCATAAAAGTAAGAACGACGGACGGCGGGCGATATAAAATCATTTACGGCAACCGGCGCTATAAAGCATGCATGAAGCTGGGCCGCAAGACGATTCCGTGCATCGTCTCGAACGCGACGGACGAAATGGAAATTTACTTGGAGCAAATCGCGGAAAACTTGACGCGCGAAGGCTTTTCTCCGATCGAGGAGGCCGAAGCGTTTCACAAGCTGCTTCACGACCCGAAATTCAGCAGCTCTGTGAAATTTTTATCCAGCAAGCTCGGCAAGCCCGAATCCTATATTAAAAATAAGCTGGAGTTGCTTCAATTCAGCAACGCGGTCAAAAAATTGATCGTCAGCGGTACGGAAATTCGCAAGGACAAGCTGACGGAGGATCAGCTGCTGCCGCTGAAGGATTTGCCGATGGAGCATCGCGATCCGCTCGCGCTTATCGTGGCAAGAGACGAAATGCCAGTCAGCGATGTCAAAAAAATCGCCAAGCTATTCAAAGACAAGGAGCTGTCCGCATCCACGAAGGACAAGCTGCTGTACAAAAACGGCCCTGCCCTGCTGGAAACGTATTTTACGATCCAGCATAACCGCAAAGAGAAAGAAAAAGAAAAGGCAGCCGAACCGAAGCCGAAACCCGCGCCTCGGGCAGCAGCCGAAGAGGCCCGCCCCGCTGACGAAGGGAAGCAAGCCTCCAGCGTTGACCATGCGGCGAATTCCCCGTCCGCGCCTCCTCCCGCGGAAATCGCTTTGCAGCGGCTGGCAGCGCTGGTCGCTTCTGCAGCCCCGCTCGATCCGGCCATGATCGACTCGCTGCGATCGTCGTTTCAAAACGAAGCCGATCGTTCCGCTTTTTTGAACGAGTTGGACAACCTGCTGGCTCGGTTGCACAGTCAGGTTGACGATTGGACAGCAATGAAGCAAAAGCTTACGGCGGAAAGCGCCGCCTCGACTTCCTAGTACTAAATAAAACGGTGTGCCGGCTCTATACGAGCTGGCGTACCGTTTTTTAATTGTTAGCGGCGCGAGGCGCGTCCGGATCGATCCCCTTCGTCTCAAGGCCAAACCGCCATACGGTAAACGCTCCTACCACAATGGCGATAAAGAACACAATGAAAACAGTCGCGAGAGCGACTCCTCTGGCGACCATCATGCCGACCAGATAGGGGCCGATCACGCCTCCGACACGGCCGAATGCGGCAGCGAAGCCTACTCCCGTCGATCGAACGGCGGTCGGATACAGCTCCGGCGTATAGGCATACATGGCTCCCCAAGCTCCGAGGTTAAAAAACGATAGCGCGATACCGGCTGCCAACAGCATCCCTTCCGTACCGGCGTTGCCAAACCAGATGGCGCTGACCGCTGTCATAAGCAAATAGGAAACAAGCACAAATTTGCGGCCGAACTTCTCGATGAAATACGCAGCCGTAAAATAACCGGGCAATTGGGCCAGCGTAATGATAAAGACATACTGAAAGCTTTTAACGAGTCCGAAACCTTTCAGCACCATAACGGTCGGCAGCCACAGAAACATGCCGTAATACGAAAAGACGACAGTGAACCATAAAATCCATAGTGTGATCGTCGACCGCCGATACGGAGCCGACCATACGGAAGCGACCCGCTCTTTGAAACTTGGCTTTGTTCCTCTCTGCGCGACATAACGCGGCGAGTCCTCGATTGCTCGGCGCAAATAAATCGCATATAAAGCAGGCAATGCCCCAATGGCGAATGCCATTCTCCAGCCAAACGCTGGAATGACGAAATAGGCAATCAAGGCGGCGAGTATCCAGCCTCCCGCCCAAAAGCTTTCAAGCAGCACAATGGCCCTTCCTCTGTCCTTCGCCGGAACCGACTCGGACACCAGAGTCGAAGCGACCGGAAGCTCGCCTCCCAGTCCGAAGCCCGCGACGAACCGCAGGATACACAGAAGCGTAAAGCTGGTAGCAAGCGCAGACAGCCCGCTCGCAACCGAGAACAACAACAGCGTCCACAGCAGGACGGCGCGTCGTCCGTACTGGTCTGCCAGCGCTCCGGCTGCGGCAGCACCGAACGCCATGCCGACCGAATTGGTTGCCGTCAACAAACCGACTTGCTCCGCACCAAGCCCCCAATCTACGCTTAGCGCCGCTACGATAAAAGAGACTAAGCCCACGTCCATCGCATCGAACAGCCAGCTTAAGCCAGCGCTAAGCAGCAGCTTCCGATGCTTCGGATTTTGAAACAGCTCGATCACCGACGACTCGCTCATGCCTTTCCCTCCCGTTCGCTGCACTTATATTTATTTCCTTTCCTGCTCAAAATCGTAACCAGAATGGCTCTACACAATTTGAACCTTTTTCCTAACGTTCCCTGGAGCTTCCTATCTTATGTAGTCCCATAGAGACTATAAAGAAAGCCCTTTGGTACAGTTCGCTGTGTGCAACGACAGTACCAGAGGGCTTATCAGGATAGTGTATTTTTGTGAATCAGCTTGCTCAACCTGTCTGGATAGTCGGTATGAATACCGTCGACTCCCCAGTGCATAGCCTTTTCCATATTTTCGGAGTAATTAACGGTATAAGCGAAAACCGCAAGCCCCTTCGATTTCATTTTGCGAATATAGGCTGGATTGATTTGCTGATAATTAAGGCCGATACCGTCGGCATACTCGCCAATTTCTTTGATCGCTTTGCGGCTTATGAAGGCAGGGGTGTTGTACCACAGCAGTTGGTGGAGCTCGATATCTCCGTTCAACCGTCGAATTTGCCTAAGACTGCCGCTGCTGAACGACTGGACGGCGACACGTTCGTTTAATCCGTATTCCGCGATGAGCCCAACCAGCTTCTCCTCAAGCCCGAGAGCGGATTGTGTTGCTTTCGTCTCCAGCATATATCGGGTCGAGCCCCCGAACGTTTCGAATACCTCGCGCAGCGTCGGTATCGTTTCTTCTGCAAATTCGGTTTTTGCATAGTTGGGATGCTTATTGTTGAACCAGGAGCCTGCGTCGAGCTTTTTTAAGTCAGAAACCGTCATAAGGGCAACTTCGCCCTGACCGTCCGTCGTTCTGTCGACGGTATCGTCGTGCATCGCGATTAGTTCGCCGTCTTTCGTAAGCTGCACATCGATTTCGATATAGTCGGCTCCCGACGCGATGCCCATCCGATAGGCCGACAACGTATGCTCCGGCGCGTAACCGGAAGCCCCTCGATGGGCAACCGTCGCCACGTGCCCCGATGCTGCGGAGAATGCGTAGTGCGAGAGCGGATTGCCCGTCAGCGACAGTAGAACAAACGCCGCAACTGCAGCCGTAACAGCGCGAAAACCAAAACGCCGCAGCAAAGTAGCAATCATTGTGCGCATTGCGTCGTTCCTCCCGTGCTTGTCGGCCCGCCCCGTCCCTTCGTGCTGCCAAGCAATCCGGAACTTTATTCGGACCTCCTAGCGAAAATAAATCGAATGGGACAAAAACGGAGACCAATACATTAACAACAGTATCTTTTGCGCGCAAGGAGGCAATTATGTCGATGAAACGGAAGTATATTTTTATCGTCATTCCGATGTCCGAAATAAAAAAAACGGTTATGCTTGATTTCATTGCAAGCACCGCCGTTTTCCATATGGTCAAATTTTCGATGCATTCTTACGCGGCCGCCATGGCTGGCAGCATGCTGCTCCCCGCGATAGTTCGCCAATCGCTTAAGTATACGCACCGTATTCAACAATTGCCGCTCCTGTCGAGGAATACAATCCGCATCGTGAAAAGGAAAAGTGAGGGATCGGCGCATCATGCCATTCCCATCTCCTCTACTCCCTTCGCTCTTCCCGAAGCGGGCGAACGTCGAGAGGAACAGTCCTGGTTGCCCTCCATTCGACCGTAAAGCTTCCTTCATATCGGAAAATATTGCCCAGCAGCGGATTCGTAACAGCGACCGAAATCCGGTAACGCTCCGTAGTGTCGTCATACCATTCGCATACATCCGCCATCCCCGTCAAACGGCGCGGAAACCGAAATTGAATCAAGCCTTCGTAGAAGCGCTGGTCGCCGGAACGGATACGAATGCCGCCGTTTTCCGTAACGGAAAGGTCCAAGTCAACCGCCAAATGCTGCTTGTTGCCCATGTAGTCGACAATTCTGCTTCTCTCACGGCTGTAAATCATCGTAGCGTCGAACCGCCGCAGCTTGCCGGGAAAGCGGAAAGAACGAATCCAGCTGACTGTTTCACGTCCGTAACCGTCCAGAAAAGCATAATTTTCAATTGTAAATGGGATCTGCTTCCCCCCTTGAGGAAACATAATATGGCGATTGGTTCCGAGCAGCAGCGGCAGAACGGCCAGCTTGTTATACCAGATTGAGTCCATCTTACCGGAACCGATTGAGGCTACGCGGTCCCGGCTGGAGAAGCCGAACCGTTCCTGAATACGCGGATGCAGCTTGTGGAAGTTAGCGCCTAGCGCTTGCTCATAGATGGAGTGCATTGGAGACGCCTCCTTTTTTACTTTTTCGCGAGTTTTGCGGTGTGCGGTGACAGCGGGACGCTTGAGGAAGCAAATGCAGTGTAGCGCCTCCATAGAAACACAAGCCGAGCATGGCTGCTGTCACGACGACCGGACTAAAGGGCTGCAGCAATAAGGACGGCTCTGCCGTAATCGCAATGCCTGCCAGCGCGATCAACAGCGCGCTTTGCGTACGATATAAAACTGGCCGCCGATGCCAGACAACCGTCGCAATCGCTAAAGCGACTTCCATTATACCAAGCAGCATCAACGCCTTCTCCTCTTGGCCTGTGAGCCATCCCATCGAGGCGATCAACTCAAGCTCGCCCGTATGAGAGGCGACCAGTTTCGGTACAACCCCTTGGTAGAGCCATAGAAAAGCGAGGAGCAATACGGCTGTCCAATGATAGACGGTTCGCCGGATGCTGATGGCGGGCGATATTTCCCGTTCCAGCCACAGCTTGAGCGCATCGAAGCTCCATGCCGTGGCATAACCGAAAAATGGACGGAACAACAGCCGGTCTATTAGGGCCCCCAGTCGGCCGAAACGAGTCTGATAATCATAGCGGGTGGAGAAGGCTATACCGTTGTCTGTCTGCCGATAGCTCCAATAGCCGCCGCCCGTCCGGATCAGGGAAATCGACTGATCGGAACTGAACTCTAGTACAGACAATCGGCTGCCGTCCGCTCTTTCTTTGTTTGCCCGGCATCGTCCTTCCCCTTTTACTTCAATGCCGAAGCCGATGCGAGTGCGGTAAAGGAAACGCTGCGTCTTGCCTGCAGCCGCCGGTTCTTCATGGTTCGGAATTGGCGTAGGGCTTTCTGTGGGACGGGCTTTTGGGTCCAAAGAGTGCTGCGCCTGGCTAGCCGGAGACTGCGCATCGCCTTCTGTAGGACGGTTTTTTTCGCCTAACCCATGCTGCGCTTCGTTAATCGGTTGATCGCTTGCTTCACTAGCCGAACGCTGCACCTCTTTTTGTGAGGATTCGTACACTTCTTCCTCCGAGCAATATTGGATGCTCGTAAAACGCAAATCCCACTGCTCATGCAGTTCCGGCGATTGCGTATATCGCCAGAGCGTCTCCATATCGGTATCAATTAACGTTTCCACATAAATTGGCTTTCGTTTCATTTCCTCGCTCCTTCCTTGACAGTGGACTGTTTCACCTTGCCATTAGTCGGCAGCGTACAAGCAGTCTCTGCGGCAACACGCCCGAACCATTTATATCTTCTCTCTGCGATTCGGTCGTAGAAGAAATCTCGCACCCTTTTGGGCACTATTTTAGCTGTATAAAGCAGTGACCATCCTCTGCCAAGCTCCCGCATCACCTGCAGTGCAGCATCCGATTTCAGCCAATACTTGCCGCCTCGTATCATCACAAACGTATCGCAATCGTCCTTTTCAATACCGAGCGCTTCCAGTAAACGGCGTCCCTCCTCAGTACGCAGCGATTGGAAAGCAAATGTTTCGCTCCTGTCCCGCTTGCGAACAAAGCCTGCGATTCCGCCGCACATTGCGCATTCGCCGTCAAAAAGCAGTACAACAGGCCGAACCGGGCAACTTGAGCCTTTTTCGGTCATCGCCATGTGGCCTCACTCCTTATGCCACCATCATAGCCTCGCCCGGCTGCTGCGGGCAGTCCTAACTTTTATAGTACCGAACAGCAAAAAGACACTGCGAAACAAATCGCAGTGTCTTACATTGGAAAACATATCAGCCTATTTAGGATAATCTCTTAAATGCGCATTAATTAACGCAAAGATGGCGTACTCAGTCTAAATGCCGAGCTACTCGCTATTCAAGTTAGGCAGTGCAACTGCCCTTCGTTTAGCTGTGACTTCTACCGCTTTTTACAACTACAACTATCACTATCTATATACCCTTCGCACTCACACGCAATCGCAGGCTCCCAGAGAGCAAGCTCTCCTTAAGAAAGCATCTTTCCGCTAAATAACTGCCATTTTGCATTTATTTCCTAAAGAATCGAGTTCCAGCAGTACAATAACTGCTTTATTGCAGTTATTTCGAACTCTAATAGCTGATTCAAGCTATTCCCGAGCCAATAACGTCCATTTTGCATTTATTTCCTGAATTTATGACTTTTCCAATTAAAATAACTGCAAAAAGGCAGTTATTTTAATTGGACCTTACAGTTATTTGCCGTAACAAAGGGCCAATAACGGAGTGAACTAAGGCCAAGGCCAACCTCAATTTGCAAAGAGGGCTAGTCGGCTGCAATATTGTGAGTTTATTCACTATTTCTAAATAGAAGCTTATTCAGCCTCATCTCAAACAAGAAGGTCTCATAGCTCTCACAGCTTCTTACAGCACTTACAGCACTTACAGCACTTACAGCACTTATAGCTTTCACAAGCTCCTACAAGGCGCTTTCGCAAACAACATTCAAAGCAGCCCTTTCCGCTTCACTTTGCGGACCGCTTCTTTGCTGCTGCGGACGCCCAGCTTTTTCAGCATTCGGTTTACTTGGTTTTTCAGTGTACTTTCCGCTTTAAACAGCTTTTTCTCGATTTGCGAACCGGTCATCCCTTCCTCCAGTAAATCGTACACCTCACGCTCCGCCACCGTAAGCTCTTTCAATTGCTCTTCCCGTTTGAGCCGTCCGAATTCCTTCAGCAGCGCATCCATTGCTTTCGGATGAAGCACGGCGTGGCGAATGGCGTGAGGCAGCTCGCGAAAATCAGTCTTTTCTATATAATTGACGGCGCCAGCGGTAAAAGCGCGAGTCATCACTTCCGACTCGCCGACGGAGCTCAGCATGATCAGCTTGGCGTCGGGCCGAAGCTCCTGAAGCTCGATAGCCGCATTAATGCCGTCTAAACTGCCATCGCCCAAATGTATATCGAGCAAGGCGACATCGAACACAAGCGACTCGGCTGTCCGCAAGGCTTCCGGTCCACTCGCAGCCGAACCGACGACGCTCATATCCGGTTCGCGATTTAAAAAGTCGGTCATCGCCGCTATCCAGTCCTCGTCATCCTCAACCAACATGACTCTTATCGGATTTGCGTTCATCCTCCTCGATCCCCTCCTCTGCGCCAACTGGCGTGTTGCCCGCAGGGAATCGCAGAATGACCGTTGCGCCCTGCCCTTTTACGCTGTTCATTTCCGCTGTGCCGCCGCTCTTGCGCATGACATTGTACACGTACGACAATCCGAGACCGAAGTTGCCTCTGCGGTTTTTCGTGCTAAAGAACGGGTCGAATACGCTTGGCAAGTGGGAAGGCTCAACACCCTCCCCAGTGTCAGCAAATGTGGCCGAGCAAATTTTTTTCGTTTGCTGCAGCGTAACCGTCAAGCTGCCTCCGTTAGGCATCGCCTCAATCGCGTTCAGAATCAGATTGCCGAACGCCTCGCTTAAGTGAACGGGATCGCATTCGATTTCAATTGGCTCCGAAAGCTGAATCTCGGCCCTAACACCGGCTTGCTCAAATAGCGGCTGATGCTGTCCCATGCAGCGGTCAATCAGCAGATCGAGCCGAACAAGCCGCTTTTGCAGCTGAATATCTTTCATTTGCCCGTGCATGCGATTGACCATTGTCAGCATATGATCGGATGCGCCAGCAATGATGTCGAGCTGCCGCCTGGCTTGCTCGTCAAGACCATTCGCGGTGTGACGCAAATTTTCGGCGCTGACGGCGATTTTGGCGACTTCGTTTTTGATCGAGTGGTTAAGCAGTCTCGTTCCCATGCTAGCCGCTTTCATTGCGCCGTCCAGCGAATCCCGCTCAAACCGAAGCTTGACGCCAAGCACTCCATAAGCGAATACGCCCAATAGCGCGGCGGCAAGCGAGTAAATAATAAAAAGCGAAACGTAACGGAAAAATTCGAAGTCCGGCGCTACGACATTCGCTATGTTAATAAATACAAGCACGGCAAGCAGCGTCGGCACGCAAATAACTGTCACCATCATGCGGCTTCGCCGTTTGGCCAAATCCCGCTCTTTCAGCAATGAATGAATAAGCAAGTAACAGGCCGCTAAGTAATACGGCGCCGCCCAAGCAAGCAATAGTACGTAAGAAATGCGGTACGGCTCGTGAAAGACTGCGACTATCGCCGTTATCGCCGCCGGGAGCAGCATAAGCCTTTTGAGCGCCCTTTTCGTACGGATGCCCGTCAATTCTGAATAGACAACGGCGAATATAAGCACGCCATAAGGCGTCAGCAAATGATTGACCGTCTCAATCGCGACCGTCCACTGAGGATTGTCCAACTGTGACGGCAATCCGCCTAAAGACGCGATGGCTAGAAAAAAGGCCGCCCAGCGGTTAGCCTCGCTTCGCATATGACTAAGCAGTACAACGAACGCCGCCGTCATTAAAGCTATAAAGTAGAGAAACATACGTTACCGCCTTTTTCTCCTCATTCTGAATCTCTTCTAGCTCTATAGTAGCACAGCCTGAAAGCCGTCTTAAATATAAAATGCTAAAAAGATTGCGTAGTTAGGACTCAAAACCGAAATCAGTGCTGGACTTTAAGTGAGGGAAAGCGCTGTGGCAGAGGGTTCTTCCGATCGCCATTAAAGCCTGATTCCTTTACTTGATAAATATTTGCGGTAGGAACTTTGCTTTAAAAGCAACCACTATCGTTTCTCCAGAATCCCTTTGACACTTCGCTGCTCTCTCCTTTTAGTCAAGCACTGATTTTAAGTTTGTTCCGTATTTAGAAGAGGAAACATGAGAAACGTTTACCACTCAATTAACATCGTTAAACATTAATTTTCATCAATTATATAGTGTGCCAGCAGCACGGCTGTATTGACGATGGCATCGGCGTGCGTTCGCTCCATGCCGTGCGAAGCGTGTACGCCAGGGCCGATCAGTGCCGCCCGTACGTTGCTCCCTCCTCGCAGCGCCGCCGACGCATCCGAACCGTACTGCGGATAGATGTCCACCGCATGCGGAATGCCCGCTGTCTTGGCAAGCCTGATCAGCTTTGAAGTCATTTCGTAATCGTATGGACCTGACGAATCTTTTGCGCAAATTGATACGTCTTTTTCCGTTGTCGACAGGTCGTCGCCAATCGCGCCCATATCGACCGCAATCAACTCCTCGATGTCGGCCGGCATATAGGAGTTCCCGTGTCCAACTTCCTCATAGGTGGAAAAAATGATTTTGATCGTCCGCTGCGGACGGACCTGATCCCGCTTCATCCACTCAAGCAGCCCGAACAGAGCGGCGACGCTGGCCTTATCGTCCAAATGGCGGGATTTGACCCAGCCGTTCGGCAGTATCCTCGTGCGCGGATCCCACGAAACGATATCTCCCGGCGCGATGCCAAGCGCCTCCGTCTCCGATTTCGACGAAGTATGCTCGTCGATTCGGATTTCCATATTCGCTTCCTCCCGCTTCCACTCTCTCGCGTCCGGATAGACGTGAACGGACGCTTTCGTCGACAGCACCGTCCCTTCATATTGCTTGCCGTCACGCGTATGAATGAGGCAGTATTCTCCTTCTATCGTATGCATCGCATATCCGCCGATCGGCGAAATGCGCAGCATGCCGTTCGGCTTGATCGACCGGACCATCGCGCCGAGCGTATCAACGTGTGCGGTTATTCCGAGCGAGCCGGAGCTTTCCTCCAAGCCCGATATTGTAATCATTCCGTTTCCTTTCGGCGAACGCTCGACGCGGTAGCCCAAGCTGCCGGCTTCCGCTTCGATCAGCTTCAGCACATGCATGCAATATCCGCTCGGGCTAGGCGTGTTCAACAGCTGGTTTAGAATAGCCAGCACATAAGGTTTATTGATTATCGGTCGGGTATTTTGACTCATATCACGGACTCCCCTTCTTTTTTCGTCTTTACTTCATTCATCCAAGTCTTCTTTCAAACTTTCGCCTCAACGCATTTGCTCTGTCTTTTATTGTACCCTATCGTCGTATATGCGTCCCGGTCCTTGCGCCCGAATCTATACAGTCAGGCGAAGGATGAAGTACAATCGATTTATCGAAATGGCAAGCACTCGTATTGGGAGGTACATCTGTTATGCATTTATCGCCTATTCGCGCCTCCGTCGCTTATAGCATCAAATGGCTGCTGCTCGGACTGGCCGTTGGCGTCGCGGCGGGCTCGGCTTCCGCTTTGTTTCTTTCATTGCTGGAATGGGCAAGCGCCACACAGCAGTCCAACGGCTGGCTGCTTTGGCTGCTCCCGTTCGGAGGCGCCCTTGTCAGCTATCTCTATCAAGCATACGGCGGACCATCGAGCAAAGGCAACAATTTGCTGCTGGAGCGCATTTACGACGGGAATGGCCATGTTCCTTTGCGCATGGCGCCGCTCGTCTTATTCGGCACAATCGTCACGCATTTATTCGGCGGGTCCGCAGGTCGTGAAGGAACCGCCGTTCAGATGGGCGGATCTTTAGCCGATCAGTTCGGCAGCCGCTTCAAGCTGAATCAGGCGGACCGCCGAATTTTGTTAATGTGCGGCATCAGCAGCGGCTTCGGTTCGGTGTTCGGCACGCCGCTGGCTGGAGCGATCTTCGGATTGGAGGTTGCCGCGCTCGGTTTTCTTCATTACAGGGCAATCCTTCCTTGCCTCGTCGCCAGCTTCGCGGGCCACTATACGGTTCTTGCCTGGGGCGTTCATCACGGATCGTTTTCGCTCGGGGAACTGCCAGCCTTGTCTTGGCTGCTTCTCGCTAAACTAATAATAGCCTCCATCCTGTTCGGGCTGGCGGCAAACATGTTTACCGTCCTGCTCCACAGGCTGAAGGCTATTTTTACGAAATTCGTGCCAAACGCGCCGCTCAAAAGCTTTACTGGCGGCTTGGTCGTGATCGGTCTTGTCTACGCGCTCGGATCGAGATCGTATACGGGACTTAGTCTTCCGTTGCTGGAACAAAGCTTTGAGCAATCTGTTCCGCTCTACGATTCGCTAGCCAAGCTGCTGCTGACCGTCGTCACGCTCGGCTCCGGCTTTCAAGGAGGCGAAGTCACGCCGCTCTTCGTCATTGGCTCGACGTTAGGCAGTGCGCTGGCGGGCTTTCTTTCTGCTTCCGTCCCGCTGCTGGCCGGTATCGGGCTCATTGCCGTATTCGGAGCGGCCGCCAACTCTCCGCTTGCCGCGTTGATAATGGGCGTCGAGCTGTTTGGTTTCAGCGGCGCAGGCCTCTTCTACATGGCCGTCGGCTGCTCAATCGCCTATTTATGCTCCGGCCGCGGAAGCATCTATGCATCCCAGCGGCCTCGATTTACGCGTCTCACGCAGTCGCAATTAGAAAAAGACAAAGTAAACGACAGCCGCTAGCACAAGACGATAGATCGCAAACGGAATCAATTTAATGCGGTTAATCATTTTCAAGAAGAACCGGATCGATACGAGCGCAAAAACGAACGCCGCAATAAAGCCGACGATAAAGAACGGAAGCGCCTCAGCAGTAAAGTATTCCAGGTTTTTCACGAGCGACAGCAGGCTTGCCCCGAACATAATTGGAACGGCCATAATGAACGTAAAGTCCGCCGCGGCCCGGTGGCTTAAACCGAGCAGAACGCCCCCCGAAATGGTGGAACCGGAACGGGAAAAGCCCGGCCAAAGCGAGAAGCACTGAATGAAACCGATCGATAGCGCCTGCTTGTACGTAATTTGGTCAACGCTATCCACTTTCGGCTTTTTCCCTCCGAACAAGTCGGCGGCAATCAGGAAGAGCGCACCGATGACGAGGCCGATCAGAACGGTACCCGTCGAGAACAGGTAATCGTCAATGTAATCCTCGAACAACAACCCCAATACGGCTGCCGGCAGAAGACCGACAATGACTTGTGCGAGCTTCAGGCGGCCTTGCTTCACGCCCTGCTTCTCCAGCGCTTGATCCTCGGCATACTTCGAAGGATTAAGCCATTTGTTCAAACCAAGCAGCTCGATGAAACGATTGCGGAATACGATGACAACGGCCAAAATCGAACCTAGCTGAATGACGACCTTAAACGTATTCGCCACATACTTCGTCAGAAATTCCTCTGATTTCAGCCACATGTCGTCCACGATAATCATGTGTCCCGTCGATGATACGGGCGCAAATTCGGTCAATCCTTCGACCATGCCGAGAATAAACGCTTTTAACAGTTCAATAAAGTCCATTGCTGTCTGTTCTCCTTTTTCTCCTAATTCGATAGCATTCTAGTTTTTGCTGCGCTTGCGCACATGCCTAATAAATAATAGCACAAATAGAATCCCGACGGCGGCAATAATTGCGTAAGCGATATTCGAGTATACGTCCATGAATTCGACGATGCTCTCCCAAGACTCCCCGACCGCCGCGCCAACCGAGACAAGCGCTATGTTCCAGATGAGCGTCCCGATTGTCGTATATAGCAGGAATAGACCAAGCTTCATTCGGTTCATTCCGGCCGGAATAGAAATCAAGCTGCGAATGAGTGGAATCATCCGGCAGAAGAAAATTGTCCAATAGCCGTATTTGTCGAACCAAGCGTTCGCCTTGTAGATATCTTCTCTTTTCACGCGCAGTATATGTCCCCAACGGTCGACCAGTTTTTCCAGTCTTGGCACATCAAGCAGCGTACCGATGTAATATAAAACGAGCGCTCCCGCAATCGATCCCGCCGTAGCTACTGCAATGACGCCAGGAATCGTCAGCGCGGAGTAGGTCGTCATAAAACCGCCGAACGTCAATATAACCTCGGAAGGAATCGGCGGAAATATGTTCTCAATCGCAATCAGCAAAAAAATGCCGAGATAGCCGAACTTCTCCATTAAATCCGTAATCCAGTGCTCCATAAAAACCTCCAATATAAAGTAACGTCACCCTATGCGTTTCCGTAAATTGCGCAAATATCTGTTGCGAATAAAAAAGAAATAAATGACCTGCGCCAGTACAAAACCGGCCAGCACCAAGCCAAGCTCCATTGCTACCGATAAATAGACGAGCGTCTGCAGTGCAACGAAGGCGAATAAGCTGTGCAGTACGGCTACGCCGATCGGCACGAAGAACAAAATGGCGAGCTGCCTGGTGACCGCTTTGTCCAACTGTTTAGGCGACATGCCCAGCTTGGCGATAATGCCATACTGTCTGCGGTCATATTCCAAATCAGCGTACAGTCTAAAGTATAGAAAGCTTCCTGCCGCGATGAACAGCACCGATCCAAAGAGCAGCGATACGAGCAGCATCATGCTGTACAAGCTTCTTTGCACATTATAGAGAATGCCGCTTACTGTAATGGCGTAGCTTTCACCCTCGTTATATCGCAGAAGTCCGTCTTTGGCCATATCGGCGGCCATGCCAACCGTCTCTCGTGGGTCCGCCGTATAATAACCGAAATAGCGGTCGGTTTGTATCGGCTTTATGAGCTTGCCGAATCGTTCGTCGCTGACGACGACGCCTCCGAATTGCTCCTCCAGCTTTAAATCAAGGCTGGCCGATAAATAATCGGGAATCGGCACATGGTCGGTGTAGCCGACTTCCCGTATCGTCAGTTCCGGCTGATCAAGCAGCCGGTACGTCTCTTTTTTGCGAACGCCGATATAGCTCTTCTCTCTTTCGGAAGTGAGAATGACAAGCGCGTCGTCGCCATGAAGCAGCTGTTCGTCGAAAGCTCTCCCTGCAAGTCTGACCGCCTGCTCATAGTCGGAAAAAGCGATGACCGGCAGCGTTTTGATTTTTCGGGGATTCGAGCTTGCGCTTACTTTCATATACTTGATCGGCATATCATCCTTCGCGAAAGCAATTCCTTTTGCGCGGAACTCCCCTTCGATTTGCCGCAAATGGGCTTCCTCCAGCTCATTGCCTTGCTTGGAGACATACCCTAGCGCCGCTGGGTAGTCGTCTTGGAAGGAGCGCATCAACGTATTCACCGAGGCGAAGACGCCAACGGAGCAAAAAGACACAGTCGACAGAACGGTCACCATCGCCAGCATTCTTGCATTATCCTTGAATCGATTCGTTAAGCTCGCGGCGGCGATGAGATTGGTCCTGCGCCAATAGAAGCGGCGATTTCGTTTCCACCGCTCAATAAGGACGCCAACAATGTGTGCATACAGCAAGTACGTCCCCGCAATCGTCATCGCTGCGACCGGAAAGAAGCGGAAATAGACCGTCGTTATCTTTGTCGTTGCAGCCAAATAGTAGCTTGCTGCCAGCAGCAGAGCTCCGAGCGCCGCTTTCGGCACGGACGCTTTCAGTCCGCCCTTTGGACTTCTGCCCGCTTGAAACAGATCGATCAGTTTACTCCGCCCGATAAGCGCGCGGCTGGACAGTGAGATGACGAGAAACAGCAGCAGGAACGAGCAAATCGTGAGCAGCAGCGGCTGCCAAGTGACATAAAAAGGAATGTTTGATAGTCCAAGGATCGCCCCACTTGCCATGAGAAACAACTTGCCGAACAGCAACCCCATCGCGATGCCCAATCCAACGGCGGTCGCTCCGATCATCATATTTTCCCAGAACAAAATATGGCTCAGCTGTCGCTTGCTCATCCCGTGCATCAAATAGACGGCAAACTCCTTCGACCTGCCGCTCAAGAACGAATTGACGGAATACAGCACGAACAAGAACGAAAAGAAATACATCACCGCTTCAGCGCCGATCATCGCCGTAACTGCCGAGTCCACAATCAGCCCGTCCTGAATGGCCGGATTATAGACGAAGAGCGAGCAAATGAAGAAGACCATAACCGAAAAAGCGCTGCTCGCAAAATAGGCGGCATATGTCCGTTTGTTCCGGATGACGTTCCTATAAGCGAACCGATGAAAAATCAACGGAGTCTCCTCCCAGCAGCGACAACATGTCGATGATGTTCTGGAAAAAGCTTTGGCGGCTTTCTCCCCTGTAAATCTCGTTGTACAGCCTGCCGTCTTTCATGAACAGCACTCTGCTGCAATAGCTGGCCGCAACCGGATCATGCGTCGCCATGAGCGTCGTCATTTTCTCCTCTTCGTTTAGCTTGCCGAACAGTTCCATCACTTCGCGCGCCGCTTTCGAATCGAGATTGCCCGTCGGCTCGTCTGCCAGCAGCAAGTACGGTCGATGGATGATGGCACGAGCAACAGCTGCTCGCTGCATCTGACCGCCCGACAGCTCAATCGGGAACTGCTCGCGGCTGCCGGCAATGCCCAGCTTGTCCATCACGCCCTGCACCATCGTTTCGGCCTGGGCCGCTGCGACGCCGTCCAGCACAAGCGGCAGCGCAATGTTTTCTTCAACCGTCAGCGTATCGAGCAGATGGAATTGCTGAAATACAAAGCCCAATTCCCGCCGGCGGTACATCGCCGTTTCTTCTTCGTTGCGTTCATGCGGATTGGCGCCGTTCAGCCGTATTTCGCCGGCCGTAGGCTCGTCGATGGTCGCGATTAAGTTAAGCAGCGTCGTTTTGCCGCTGCCGGACGGGCCCATAATGCCGACAAACTCCCCGTCCTCCACCGTTAGGCTGACATGATTCAACGCGGTGCGGGCCGCCTTGCCTCCGTATATTTTCGATACATGCTTAACTTCCAAGACCGCCAACCCGGCACCTCGCTTTCCAATCTTACGTTCATTATAGTAAGGGCGGCGAACCGCTTCCATTTCTTCGCATTACAGTTACCTTACAGAGCTGTAAGGTAATCAGCCGGAAGTAACCTTTCCAAACAGTAGTGTAACTGTTGTGCCCTCTCCCGGAGCCGATTCGAGGCGTACTTCATGCCCCAACTTTTCACAAATTTGCCGTACAAGATAAAGCCCCATGCCGGTCGAATCCGAATATTTGCGGCCGTTCTCGCCTGTAAAATAAGCTTCGAATACTTTAGGCAGGTCGCTCTTCGGGATGCCGATGCCTTCGTCTTTTATTTCGAGAGCCGCTCCCCGTTCAAGCGGGTAACCGCGAAAATACACTTTTCGCCCTTCTCCTTCTGTGTAGCGGATTGCATTCGTAATGAGCTGTGTAATAACAAAACTCAACCATTTCTCGTCTGTCGATACGGTCAGTTGCTCATCGATGTCGATGTGCGGAAACACGCCGCTGCGAATAAACAGCCTTTTCTGGTTCGAAGCGGTGGAACGAACGAGCTGCCTTAGGCCAATTGTCTCGACATGGAAATCATGCTCGAACGTATCCAGCCTTGAGGTATACAGCACCGTTTCGAGCCCTTTCCGCAGACGGTCCAGCTCGTCGCCTATAGCAGCAAATTTGCCGTCATCCTCGTCGTGAATAAGCAAATGGATAACGGAAATCGGCGTTTTCATTTGATGAACCCATTGATTGATAAATTGAATATGCTCTTCGTTTTTCCGCTTATGCTGCAGCAGCTCCGATTGATAGAGCCGAAAATGGCTCTGGTGGAGCTTCTGCAGCGCGACAGGCAGCGGCGCCTGTTGCAGTGGTTCCGTCAGCTCGGTCAACGACTCGGCTCGTACGGTCAGCCTTCTGTAAAAGGAGCGATTAGAAATATAGCGGTATGCGAGATAAGCGGCCAGAAGCACCCCGCTGAGCAGCGCCGCATAAACGGCTGTGTCGGAAGCATGTACACCGTCCAGCCAATATACAGCCCAGGTAACAAGAACTTGAAGAAGATAAATGAATAACAGCGCGCTATGCTCGCGGATAAACAGCTTCATCCTTGCTGCCCTCCATTTAGCGACAGCCGGTAGCCTTGCCCTCTAATGGTTTGAAGCGTATCGTCCGCTCCTAATGCGGCCAGCTTTTTGCGAACGCGAGTAATATATACGTTAAGCGTATTGTCGTCGACAAAGGCTTGATCATCCCAGATCGCCTCGAGCAGCCGGTCTCGGCTGACGACTCGCTCCGCCTTACGCAGCAGTTCCTCAACGATTTTGGATTCCGTGAAGCTCAGCTCCGTATCGGCTCCCCGAAAGCTTAGCAGCAGCCGTTCCGGCTGCAGCGTCATTCCCCCCGCGGCTACAGTTCGTTCCTCTGGCTGAGCAGCATAGCTGCCATAAGCGCGGCGCAGCTGGCTATTAATTTTGGCGGTGACGATCTCGTAATCAAACGGCTTCGTAATGAAATCGTCGGCTCCGTTTTCCAGTGCCATCACCTGATCCATCTTGCCGTCCCTTGCCGACAGAAATAGAATCGGACAGGTCGAGATTGAGCGTATTTGGCGGCACCAATAAAAGCCGTCAAACTTCGGTAAATTGACGTCCATCAGCACCAAATGCGGATCGTACGCCTCAAACGATTGCTTGATGTGATCAAACTGCTCTACCGCTCTCGTATCGTAGCCAAATTTTTGCAAATGCTCGGAAAGCAGCTGAACCAGCTGCTTATCGTCCTCGATGATGAATAGCTTGAACATGGTCGGCCCCTTCCCCATTTCTATATAACTTTATTATTCACGAACGGACCGGCGAGCGCAACCGGACCTGCGTCGCACCACTAGGCCAATGCCGTCATAAAATAGATATCAAATCGAAAACGGGCATAACGCTGAGATGCTTGGTTACGGCGCATGCCCCTGCCAAGAAAGGGTGCAAACGCGTGACGGATCAATCGTTATTAGCCGAACTTTCTTCCATTCAACCGAATGAATCGACAGAGCCGGAGCGGTCATTTCAGCCGCCAGGGGCTGGCGGTCCAATGGGACCGGGCGGTGCAGGTCTTCCCGGTGGACCAGCTGGCCCGGGAGGACCGGGCTTTCCGGCCGGGCCGACGGGACCAGGGGGACTTGGTTTTCCAGGTGGACCGGGCTTTTCTGGTGGACCAATGGGTCCCGGGGGACCCGGTTTTCCAGGAGGAGGTCCGGGCTTTCCTGGTGGATCGACGGGTTCCGCGGGATCTGGTTTTCCGGGAGGTGGACCCGGCTTCCCTGGCGGGCCGATGGGTCCCGGGGGACTCGGTTTTCCGGGAGGTCCGGGCTTTCCTTGTGGACCAACGGGTCCAGGGGGACCCGGTTTTCCAGGCGGGCCGATAGGACCAGGCGGCGTTCCGCCGCAGCTGGCTCCTGGTAATCTGACTGCCATCCTTGCTCAACACCCGCGTCCGGTCGGCCAGCCTTCAGGCGAAATGGTGCTGCTGTACAATATTTTACGAAACAATCCGGCCATGCTGCAGCTCGTCATTCAGCAGCGGCCACAGTCGCTGCAGCAGGCCATTCAATTTGCGCAATTTGGCGGAACGGGAGCGCCAAGGTATTCCGACTCCCGCATTTTGCCGGGCTTTTGCTTCAACCGCTGGACGATAGCCTTCACATTCAATAACGTCTACCTCTTTTATCCGGTCACCAATCAATTTGGCTTCGTAATCGCTTATTGCTATCCGTTCCTTTCGCCGTGCATCGTTCCGAATTTCTCTATCCTTTTCGCTCTCTGCTAACTGCCTTTCTTTAGTGAAACTACGCTCATTCGAAACTACGCACACTGGGAGATACATGCGGTCGTTGATCATATGCACTAAGCTGATAGATCGTTTAACGTTGACCGTTCGAAGTCGCTTGAAATAAGTGACCGTTCTTCTAGGCTGACCGCCAACTGACCTGCCGTTTCCGGACAACGAACAAAAGGCTGCCGAGATCCTCGACAGCCTTTTTGCTGCTTGCATTTATTTTAAACACTTTACCAGCACACAACTCACATTCATATAGCCGCTCTTAGGAGTAGCAGTCCGGTATCCTGTTCTCGCTTATCGAGCCATTCTTTTCTGTACTCTCGCCCAGTTCGGTTATAACTGCTCACTTGCTAGTTAATTTTTACACCAATATAGTGACACTGTTCGTTCACTAGTCACTTATCTCTAGTCCGGTTCTCCGTTCATCCAACTAGTAACCTACACGCTTTTACCAAACAGCAGCATTCTCCCGGCACATGCAGCAACTTTAAACACTTCGTTGTCCAATAACTGCCAAAACGCAGTTATTTCCACGCTTTTCTCCACAAAAAGCAAAATAACTGCCAATAGGCAGTTATTTATGCGGTTTACCATAGTTTGCACGTTCTACGCGGCCAATAACTGCTTTTTTGCAGTTATTCTATCCACACAACCCCATCGCTGGCCAAATAACTGCGTTTCTGCAGTTATTTCTATCCCGACTGGCTATTTAGTATAAAATTCCTCAAAATAAGGCAAATTGGTCTGTGCTAATGCTAGGCTAGTGCCTTATGCTACCACTGTGACAAAGCTAGGTTAATACCGATATTGTTTAGCTAGTGCGCGACTGGTGTTTGTTGTACTTGGCTACTGCTGGGCTAGTGTTTAGCGAGTTCTTAGTCAGTATTCAGATAGTTTCTTAGCTAGTATTTAGCTAGGCTAGTTCTTGGCTAGTGTTTGGTCAGTGCTTAGCTAGGCTACTGATGGGCTAGTGCTCTGTTAGTGCTTGGCTAGGCCAGTGCTTGGTTAGTCCTTGGCTACTGCTAGGCTAGTGTTTAGCGAGTTGTTGGAAGTTTCTTAGCTAGTGCTTATCTAGCGTATAGCCAGTGTCTGACTACTGCTGTGCCGAAATTATTCTGCTGCTTTGCTCGTTCTATGCCAATCGCTGCTATCATTTGACTAATGCTAGACTAGGTGCCGAACCGCTTGCGATAGCCGCATTTGCGGCATAGCTCCTCGACTGCGATTCGGTTGGAAAACCCGTCGTATAACCTTGTAGCCCGCTCGCCTTCGATAATATCGGAAAAATGCTGGTCATTGATGTTGCCGAGATTGATAACGCCTTCTCCATCAAGACAGCACGGCACGACCGTTCCGTCTACAAGAATGCCCGCCTGATTGCGAAGCCCGTGACAGAAGCCTTTGCCGTCGTCCTCTTCCGCTCGCAAATCGGGCCAATCGAACTCGTAATCCTGGTTCAAATAGACGCGATCGGCGATTTTGACGCCGCTGCCGGGTGCTACCTTTTCCTCGATCAAATACGGCAGCTCGAATTCCTTCTCGATCGCCGACAGAAGCTCCCGGTTTCGCTGCTTTTGTGAGTTGGTCGCATTGTCCTGATCCAGGTTCCACAGCCGAAGCGAGATAATCATTTCCGTTTGCTCAAGCGCTTCCCGGACAAAACCGAGTACGCTGCCGATATAGCCCTCTTTGTCGACCGAACCCTCGTGTCCGTCAAAGCTGTGGAGCGAGAAATTCATTTGGCGAATGGCCGGCTTCGTTAGCAGCTTATGCTTGTTTTTTTGCAACAGCGTGCCATTGGTCGTGATGTTGACCTTGAAGCCTTTCTCATAACTAATATCGAGCAGCTGATCGATTTTAGGATGCAGCAGCGGCTCGCCTTTCAGATGAAAATAAATATAATCAGTATGCGGCTTGATCTGATCCAGCCGATTTTTGAAATCTTCAATAGGGATAAAGCCTTTGGCTCGCTCCGTGGGCGGACAGAAGCTGCAAGCCAGGTTGCAAATGCTAGTAATTTCGATATAAAATTTTTTGAACCTCTTCATTAAAATGCTGCTCCATTCTGCTGCGATTCTGCTAATCTAGCATCTATTATACCATCTCGCAACGATGAAGCCTATGAGGTTTGGCTTGGAAAACGTTTAGCGGTCGACGTCGTCTCCACCGGCGAACCGCTCTATTTCCCCTTTAATCTCTCGTATTGGAGCTTCCGCACCCCCTCATTCGATCTTCCATCTTTCGCCCGTCCAGTTCAGTTTCAATTGAACCGTCCTATTTGAGAAGACATGATTATACGGATAAATTGCTGTACATGCCGTAGTAGATGCCCCTCTTCTCCATCAACTGCTCATGCGTCCCTTGTTCGGCAATGCCGCCGTTTCCGATGACGAGGATTTGATCGGCGTTCCGAATCGTCGAGAGACGATGCGCGATCACAAAGCTGGTTCGCCCCTTCATCAGACGCTGCATCGCATCTTGGATGCGCAGCTCGGTTCGCGTATCGATGCTGCTCGTTGCTTCGTCCAAAATGAGGATGGACGGATTGGCGAGAATCGCCCTTGTAATCGCCAATAGCTGCCGCTGCCCTTGGCTCAAATTGCCCCCGTTCTCGGTAAGCGGTGTATCGTATTGCTGCGGAAGCCGCCTAATGAAGGCATCCGCTCCCGCCAAAACGGCTGCTTTTCTTATATCCTCGTCGCCTGCGCCAGGATTGCCATAGCGCAAATTATCGCCGATCGTACCGGAGAACAGATACGTATCCTGCAGGACGATGCCGAAAGCCTGGCGCAGGCTGTCTCTTGTATACTGCTTAATATCAACCCCGTCAATTGTAATCTGCCCGCCGGACACATCGTAGAAGCGGGCGAGCAGATTGACGATCGTCGTCTTCCCGGCTCCAGTAGGACCAACGAGCGCAACGCTGCTGCCAGCTTCGGCCTTGAAGCTGATGCCTTTTAAAATCGGAACGTCATCGCGGTAACCGAAACGAACGTTGTCAAACACAACTTCGCCGGAAGGATTAGACAGTCTGACGCTGCCGGGACGATCCGGCTCTTCTTCCTGCTCGTCCAGCACCTCGAATACACGCTCGGCTCCGGCAATGCCGGATTGCAGCACGTTGAAGACGTTCGCCAAATCATTGAGCGGCCTTACAAATTGCCGCGAATAGCTAATAAAGCTGGCGATGACGCCGACTGTAATCATTTCGTGAACGGCCAGAACGCCTCCTGTAATCGCGACTGCCGCAAAACCGATGTTGCTGATGACGTTCAACAGCGGCATCATGAATCCGGACCAAATCTGTGCTTTGATGCTGACAGAGCGCAGTTCTTCGTTTACGCCAGTGAACTGGCGTATCGCAGCCTCTTCATAGTTGAACGCTTTAACGGCCGCAAAACCGGAAATGGTTTCTTCGATCTGCCCGTTCAGCTTGCCAAGCTCCGCCTGCTGCCGTTTAAACAACGACCGCGTCTTGCGCGTAATTACGCTCGCCAGTATGTATACGAGCGGCACCGTAATCAAGCTCGCCAGCGTCAGCAGCGGACTTAAAACAAGCATCATGACGAGCGATCCAAGCAGCAGCAGCGCGCCGCTCATCAACTGTGCCGCCGTCTGAGAGACAGAAACGCTCACGTTGTCAATGTCATTGGACAACCTACTCATCAATTCGCCATGCTTGCGCGTATCGAAATAAACGAGCGGCAGCTTCTGCAGCTTGCCGAACAGCGAATTGCGAAGTTTGCTTACAACTCTTTGCGAAATGCCCGCCATCATCCAGCCTTGCAGGAAGGAAAACAGCGCATCGGCCAAGTAAGCTGCGCCAAGCGCAATCAATACCGTCTGCAGCAGGCTGAAATCAACCCCGCCCGGGCCTCCTGCCATGCTGTCAATCGCTACACCTATTAAATAAGGCCCAGTAAGCGTAACTGCTGTACCCGCGCAGACAAACAGGAACACGGCGATCCATTTTTTCCGTTCTTCGCCCAAGTAGCCCCATAAACGCCGCAGTGTTCCCCAAAAATGCTTCGGCTTCTGCACCGGCCCCCGCCGTGCTGCGTTTCTTCCAGGCCTGGAGACCGGATGCTCTGGAACCGGCGAGGCCGCCTTCGTTTTATTGGACATGATGATTCGCCTCCTCGCCGATCTGCGACCGATAGATTTCCCGGTAGACTTCGCACTCGGCCAGCAATTGAGCATGCGTGCCGATTCCGGCCACTTCCCCGTCGTCCAACACGACAATTTTATCTGCGTCTTTGACTGACGAGATCCGCTGAGCGATCAGCAGACAAGTGACGCTCCCGCCCAATTCGCGAATAGAGCGCTTGACCGCCGCTTCTGTGTCGCTGTCCAAAGCGCTTGTGCAATCGTCCAACAATAAGATTTCCGGTTTGCGCACCAAAGCCCTAGCAATCGAGACACGCTGCTTTTGCCCGCCGGAAAAATTAACGCCCCCTTGCCCAATAATCGATTCGTATCTTTCGGGGAGCTCGGCGATAAAAGCGTGCGCAGCCGCTTGCTCGGCGGCGGCTGTTACTTCGTCCAAGCTCGCATCCTGCTTGCCGATTCGGATGTTCTCCAGCACGGTGCCTGCAAATAGAATAGCTTGCTGCGGCACCAGTGCGATCCGCTCGCGCAGAAGCGCGGGATCTATTTGCCGGATATCTTGGCCGTTGACGCGCACTGTGCCGGAGGTCGGGTCGTAGAATCGGGAAACAAGCTTTGCCAGCGTGCTTTTGCCAGAGCCGGTCGAACCAATGATAGCAACCGTTTCGCCGGGCTCGCAGCGAAAGCTGACGCTTCGCAGCGCCGTCTCTCCCGCCGCTCCTTCGTAGGAGAAACTGACTCTATCGAATTCGACAGCACCCGCTGCTGCAAGCACTTCTCCTTGCACAGTCGCTGCGCCTGAGAAGCACGGCGCACTGCTCTCACCGGCCATTTTTGAGTAACCCATCGGATTTTGCTCAGCCAGCACCTCGGCGATCCTTCCGCTCGACGCTTTCGCTCTAACAAACATATTCGTTATAAGCGTTACCGTCGTTAGAGAGAACAAAATTTGCAGCATGTAGTTAACGAAGGCGACGATGTGGCCGACCTGCATATGCCCGCCTTCCACGCGGAGGCCTCCCAGCGCTATGACAGCAACAATACCAGCGTTCATTGCCAACGCGACGCCGGGGCTGAAAATCGCCATCATGCGCTGAGAGCGAATCGACGTTTTTTCATACTGTTTATTAATGTCGTTAAATTTATCAGTTTCATAACCAAAACGATTGAAGGCTTTAACGACCCGGACGCCGGACAGATACTCCCGCATGACGCTGTTCAGCCGGTCTAGCGCCATTTGTACCCGTAAAAATAGCGGAAAGCCGATACGCATATTGAAAATAATAAGCATTCCGACGATGGGTATCACAACAAGCAGCACCGTCGCCAAATACGGGTTAAGCCGGAAGGCCATAACCAAGCCTCCAACGCCAAGCAAAGGCGCCTTAACAAAAATGCGCATCATTCCGTTCAAAAAGTTCTGAATTTGCGTGACATCGTTCGTCAGCCGAGTAACGAGCGATGCTTTATCGAACTTATCGATGTTGGCGAAAGCGAGCCGTTGAATTTTCTCGAACAACTCCTGCCGCAGATCGGCTCCGAACCGCTGCGAGACGATGCTGGACGTGAAATTGCGGATCGAGGCGGCAGCGGCCCCGCAAGCGGTAACGATCAGCATAACGCCGCCCAGCCGAAGCACCGTGTCCATATCCTTCGCCGCGACGCCTTCATCGATAATTCTCGCCATAATCGTCGGCTGCAGAAGGTCGCCGACCGCCTCAAGCGTAACCAACAAGACAGAGATAACGAACAACACGCCGTATTTGCGTACATACTTTATCATGAACTGCACAGCTCATTCCCCCATCAAAGCTCGATTAAGTATGAAAAGTATAGTATAGAGGTTGACTTGAGGATAAGCGGCCATTAACCGATCCGGCTAAGCCAAAAGACGGCCGTTTTGCCGTTTCGCTCGGCTCCCGCGTCTTCCAGCGGTCCGATCGCGGATGTCTCCGTCACCGCTTGGCCGTTCCAGCGCTCAATGACCAGCTTTGTCAGCTTTTGCCGCTGAATCAGCTCCCCGGCTATCGCTTTCATGTGGGCGGCCGTTTTCTTGTCCGTTCCGCTCGCATCTTCGTCAAATGCATACATCCGTTTGCCGTTGTTTTCAATCCAATAGAGCAGCCTTCCACCGGACAGCACCAAATAGTTGCCTGACTTTCGGGAAAAGGAAACAGACTCGGCTGCCGGCCAATCCATGAACAAGCCGAACGGGTTGGCAGGGTCAACGGCAGACAATACCGTAATCGCTTCCTTCTCGTCCAGCTTTGGCTCGGCTCCGCGAATGGCTTGCGCCGTTTCAGGTGTCGTGAATTGCATGGCCGCCTCGCCTTCGATGAAGCTGCCTCTCGTGACCGAGCCCCACTCTTCCAGCCTGCGCAGAATCGGCAGCAGCAGCTCCCAGCTGTACGGCGACAAACTGTTGGCCATATCCCTCGTTACAAGCCCGTACGCATCCAGCATATGCTTGATCCAGTGAACAGGCGGCGGTCCCGGGGTTTCCGGCGTAAAGCCGTCTTCCGCATCATCCGCAACGCCATCCGCCAGCGAGCCGGTCCAATACCATCGTCCTTGACCCGAGCCCTGCCTCGCCCAATCCTTACCTTTCTTGGCCGAGGCAATGCGCAGCGGCGCGAATTGATCGTTCGATGCATGTCCCTCGAATGCCAAATCAATTAAATCGGATAGCGTCTCAGTCGGCAGCTTGCCGGCTTCGCGGCTCAATCGGGTCAAGAAGCTGGCTCCGCTGCGCTTCAGGATTTGCAGCAGCTCCGGATGAGCCGTTTCCCGCTCAGCGGCGGCTGCAAGGATTGGCTCGTATAACGGTTTATTTCCCGCAAGAAAAAAGGCGATCTTCCCCTCCTTCTCACCCGGCTGCCGGCTGCCGATCCACAGCACCTCGCCGGTTGCGCATAACCCGTCCAGCTCTTCCTTGCGGTAAGCTTCAACTCTTGCCGGGAAAATGATCGACTCCCAGTGGGAGACCGGCAAAAATAATCCCTGCAGCTTCTCGATTGCCTGCTTTAGCCCGTCGGCTCCGCGCAGCCGAGTGCCGTAAAGCGCATGCTGACGCTGTGCCATAAGCTGCAGCCAGCGCAGCGGCTTTACGGGCTGCGCGAGCTTGCGCGCTTCCCCCACGGACAGTCTGACAAGACGAGCCGCCGCCTGGCGACCCGACCAAAGCCTCGCTCCCTCGTCCGCGAACGGCGCTTGCAAGAGAATGCCGCGCTCAACCAATTCGTCGACCGCTTGCTTCGCTTTTTCTCCTTCTAAAGCCGGGTATCGCTCGCTGAGCTCCTCATCCGTAAATGCGATTCGCTGCTCGGCATAACGACCGACGATAAACGCCAAGGAGGCGGGAGATAGCGGAAAAGCTTCATAAAGCTCCGTTTCGTCGCGGCATATCCAGCGCTCCTCTCCACGTCCTCCACATTCTCCACGCTCAGACGGCGGCATAACGAATCGGACGGCGGCACCTTCGCCCTCAAGCTGCTGGAGCCAGTTTTTCGCCATCTCGCCAACGAGCCTAACAGCCTCTTCTTCCGAGAGATCGCCATTCCGTTTCATCAAACGAAGCATGCCTTCTTTTTCTCCCACTGGCCTGTCCGGTTCCAGCAGCCGCTCACGCTCGCGTTCCAGCAAAGCTGGCGGAAATGCACTAGCGAGCGATTCGTCTCCAAACAGCTTTCCGGCAAAGCTTTTGCTCACCTGAAGCAGCTGCATTTGTACTGCGGCATCCAAGCCGTCGCCCTCATAAATGCGCATATTGACGTAGTCAGCCAAAAATTGCGCAGCCATCGGAGAAGGATGATTCGTTTCCCTCACGACGATTTGAATGTCGCCCTCCCCGATCGCTTCGAGTACAGACTTCAATCGATCGACATCCAAATAACGGCGCAAGCTTTCGCGCATCGCTTCGTCGAGAAACGGAAATTGCCCGGCGAATGGCAGCGCCTCACGCAGCAGTTCCCTGCTCCGCAGCCTCATTTGCCACAATGGCGTGCGGGTGAAGCTGCGCGAAAGCAACAGCGACGTTTCCGCTATATGACGGAAAGCTACGCCGAGCAGCGGCGAGCCGGTTATCGCTTCCGTGAGCAGTGGCTCCAAGTTATCAGGCGTCACATGCCAGATGCTTTGCAGCCAAGAAGGGTCCCATTCCGGCAGCACGAATTCGATGCCGTTGTCCTTTGCATTTCCATAAAGGCGATACGGAAGCAGCTTTTCGAACTGCCGCTCGATAGCGAGCAGCCATGTCCGGTTGACGCGTCTGCCGAACGGATTATGTAAAATGATATGCGTTTGATTCATAACATCGCGGTAATGCTCAATGACGATTCGCCGATCCGTTGCGAGCTCGCATGCCGCCAGCTGCGAGCGGACGAATTCGATCAACTCGCGGGCGGCGCCCGCATCGAGCCGATACTCCTCCATCAGCCAAGACAAGACTTGCAAATCGGCGGCTGTTCGGCTCGTTTCCCACTCGGCAACTTTCGTCCCATCGTCCACCAAATCAGGTCCGAATGAACTTTCGGTATGCGTCCCCAGGCGTGTCTCAAGCTCGCTTAAGAACCGTCCGACGCGAAGCCCAAGCCCGTACGAGCGTCCGGGTCCCTCATTGCGCCAAAACGGAATTTCGCTAAACGAATTGGCCGCTTCCGTCACGTAAATACGATCATGCTCCATCCGCTGAATCATCCATGAGCTAGTGCCAAGCTGAAAGACGTCCCCGACGCGGCTTTCCTGAATGAACTCTTCGTCCAGCTCGCCCAGATGAACGCGGCTATCCGCATGATGAACGGGATAAGCGGATGTCGAAGGTATCGTTCCCGCCCCCGTCAATGCGGCGATTGAAGCGGAAGTCCGGCCAGTGAGCTGATCCGTATCCCGATTCCAGTCGAGCAGCGGACGGGCGAAAGGAAACAACCCCGCAAGCACCGATACAGCTGCCTCCAGCCGTTCAAACGGAAAGCTTCGGTAGCATTCGCTGCCCGCAATCAGCCGATAAAGCTCGGACAGCTTTACCGGCTGCGCAGCCACGATTGAGACGATATGCTGAGACAGCACGTCAAGGCTGTTGTACTGCAGCTCGATCGGCTCGATATCGCGCTCGGCGATCAGTTTGCCCAACGTTGCGATTTCGGGGAGCTGGCCGCGCTGCCTGACGACGATAACGCCGCGGCTCGTCTCCCCGACGCCGTGACCAGCGCGGCCAAAGCGCTGAATGCCAGAGGCGGTGTCAAGCGGCGAATCGAGCTGGATGACGAGGTCAACATGACCGACATCGATGCCAAGCTCAAGCGACGAGGTAGCGACAATACAGCGAAGCTCGCCGTTCTTGAGCAGCTGTTCGACGTGCAGCCGCCTCTCCTTGGCCATGCTGCCGTGATGCGCCATCGCCATCTCATAGCCGGCATGTTCGTTCAGTCGCAAGCAAAGTCTTTCGCACAGCCGCCTGCTATTGACGAACAGCAGCACCGAGCGGCAATCCGTCATCAGCTCAAACAACCGGTTCAGAATCGGAAACCAGACTGATTCTCTTGTCGGCGTCGGCATATTCCGGTCAGGCGCCGTAATGAACACGTCAGCCTTTTTCTCCATCGCGCTTTCAATAATAGCAACCGGACGCTCCTTGTATCCGAGCGGGTGACGATTAGCGATGACCTGTTCCCTGCTATCATCCGATGCCGACGCCCATCCGCCTAGAAAACGGGCAACCCGTTCAAGCGGCTTTTGCGTCGCAGAGACGCCGACCCGCTGCACGGGCCTGCCGCACAGCGCCTCCAGCCGCTCCATTGATATCGATAAGTGCGCCCCTCGCTTATCTGCGGCAAGGCTGTGAATTTCATCGACAATTGCGAATTCAACCGTCTCCAGCAGCCGTCGTCCTTTCTCCGATGTCAGCAGAATGAACAGCGATTCCGGCGTCGTGACGAGCACCTCCGGCGGCTTGCGGAGCATCGCAGTCCGTTGCGAGCTAGGCGTGTCGCCAGTGCGAACCGCGCAGCGAATGCCCGGCCACTGCTCGTCCGATTGCGAAGCGACCGCATCGATCTGTTCAATGAATTTAATTAAATGGTCGTGAATATCGTTATTTAAAGCTTTTAATGGCGTTAAATACAAGATGCGAACGCCGTTTTTACCGCTTTTCCCGCCCTCTCCAAGCTTCTCTTTGACCGTTCGGTCAATGCACGGCAGCAATGCCGCCAATGTTTTGCCTGATCCCGTCGGAGCCGCAATCAACGTATGGCTGCCTTCCGCAATGCTCTTCCATGCCTGGCGCTGCACATCGGTCGGTTGGCCGAATGCGCGTTCGAACCATAATTTTATAGCCGGATGAAAGCCGTTAATTTCAATATTATTCAAGGCGACCATCTCCGTATCCGTATTTTGACGATTGAAGCGATTTCATTAATATGGTTAAACAAACTCAAATATCCATCTTTATCATTTTACACTTTTTAGAACTAAAATTTATAGAATAAGCTTCAAAAGGCAATTTGGTTTACATAATATTAGTTATGTAACTGTAATAAATCGGAAGGCATTTTTTCCGCCATTTGACCCATTGCCTTCTGCAGCTGTTTATTGTCAATGTGCGTATAAATCTGAGTCGTTTCGATGCTCGTATGGCCCAGCAGCTCTTGAAGCGTTCGAATATCAGTGCCGCTGCGAATTTGCATCGTCGCGAAAGAGTGCCGCAGCTTATGGCTGGACAGCTGTTTGGCAGATAGCGCCGGGATATCTTGTTTTAGCTCTGCAAACGTTTGCTCCGCGACTGTCTGAATCATACGCACGGACAATCTGCGCCCAAATTGGGACACGAAGAACGGCTGATCCTTCCCTGTTCTCGCCTCTATCCGCACCTCGAGCGTCCTCCTCAACACATCGTGAAGCGGCTTAGGCAGCGGAACGGCCCGCCATTTGCGCCCTTTTCCTAAAATATGAATCGTCCCGTCGGGATGCAGATCATGCACGTTCATACGGTGAATTTCGCCAACCCGCAGCCCGGCATAAGCCATCAGCAGCAAAATCGCCATATTGCGGATTTGATGCTTTCCTTGTATATGATGAAGCATCCGCTCCAGCTCCGATTCCTCCAAATATACCGGTATCCGGTTTTTCTCCTGACGCGACTTGGCCATAAAGGCCGCGGGATTCGTTTTCGCGGCTTCCATTTCAATCAGCGCATTAAAAAAAGCTCGAATAGACGACAGCTTGCGGTTGCGCGCTTCGTCGCCTGCTCCCCGCTCTCTCGCCTCGGATAAATATCGCATCACGTCCATTTTGCCGAGCGCCGCCAATTCCTTCGGATGCACCGAGCGCAAAAAATGAATCGTATCGTTTGTATAAGCGTTCTGGGTCGCTTTTGTCATTCCTCTATTTTTCATCCATATCGAAAACAGTTCCATCTCGGAACCGTAGCTGTCCAAAAGCTCGTGATGTCGAATAGGTCAACTTCCTCTCCATAAAATGGGAATATCTTCTCGTAATTAATGGATATCGTTCTATCATCCTATCAAAAAAACGCCTTAGAAATCAAATTGCGCGAAATATGGATTTCATGCAATTTTTTTGGCAGGGCGAGACTCTAAAATCACAGCTAGCGAATAGAGAACAATTGCCGACAACGCGGCATAAATGGATTGCTCAAAACGACGGTGAAACAGTTCTTGCGTCCACTCGCCCTTGCCGATAAGAAAATACGCGAACGAGTTGGAAACGCCGATCCCGTCGTTCGCTTCTGGGATTAGGCTCTGCGTATAATTTTGCCCAAGTACGACTGCCGCCGTCAGCGAGAGAAACACAAGGATGACGGCTCCTTTGGAATACGGGTTTGTTACGCCTATCTTTTTGAATATACCGATCAGTACAACAACAATTAGAAAGCCAATCCACCAATAAGCCATCTTCTTTATCCCCCGTTCTTTGAAATTTCTTCCACACACCCATAACGCCTAATGCGATTAAAAGGTTTCATGCTTCAGGCGATGGAACTTGAAAACGCAGTTCCTTGAAACGTTAGGCCAATCCGCTCCCTTCCACATAAAAAAAGCCGAAGGAAGCAACGGAATGACTCCATTGCTCCTTCGGCCAGCTTCGATTCTATTAACTAATTAGAACGATGTTACTTCGACGCCTTCTGGCAGCGACTGCAGCACTTGCGAACGCACGTCTTCCCGGTTCAGCTGCTCGCCGAAAATAACGATACTCCCGCTGTCGTCCCTTGTCCGGATCAGCCTTCCAATCCCCTGCTTCAAGCGCAAGAGCATATATGGCATATCGACCGTTTCGAATGGCCGCTCTTCCTCCTTGCGCCGAGCGGCGAATACGGGATCGTTCGGCGGGAACGGAAGCGTCCATAAAATAACTTGGGACAAGGATGAGCCCGGAATATCCAGTCCCTCCCAGAGCGATACGGCGCAAAGCACGCTTGACTCGTCGTTTTGGAACTCCGCTATAAGCCGGCTGATTTCAGCGCCGCCTTCATAGAGGAATCGATACTCGGACAGTCGCCCGCTTTCCACTAGCAGTGCACGGAACTGATTGAGTTCCTGCTTATCGGAGAACAGCAGCAGCGTTCTGCCTTGCGACTGTTCCATCCGTTCCATCGCCAGCTCGGCTTTTTGCCGGAAGCTGTACGACCGCCCGGCGTCTTGCAGATGCACGCTCATGCGCTCTTCATATTCGTACGGCGAAGGAACGGAAAATCCGAGCGTATCGGTTACGCCGAGTGCAGCCTTCATATAATCGAACGAGCCATTCGCAGACAGCGTCGCCGAGGAAAACACGATCGGCATCTTTCGCGAAAAGACATGCTCTGCCAGCACTTCTTTCACGCCTCGCGGCATAATGACGAGAGTCAGCCCGTTCTTGTCCGGCATCGCCCAGCTGATCGGCTGCTCCTGCCGTTTGAACAAAGAAAGTGCGAGTTGAATCATTTCGATATGCTCTTCTACGATTTTAAGCTGGTAGTCATCTATCGTGAACAACCCGCTTTCGTAGACGAGCTCTTCCTCGATAAGCGACAGCGTATCCTGGAGGGCGCTTACTTCGCGCAGCAGTTGTCCGTCCCAGCCGATTTCCTTCCGGTCCGATCCTGGAGAGTCCGTGCTTTGACGTTCAATCGCCGCAAACAATTGCTCGCTCTGCACAAGCGCGTCTTCGACGGCCACGGCCAGCGTTTCTCTGACGCCGTCTTGCAGCAGCCGAGTCATGATCGATTCGAAAACGGCATGGTTCAGCTTGTAAGTGAGCGCTTGTTGAGCCGCTGTCTCCAGCAAATGGCCTTCGTCGAAAACGACGGAGCTATGCTCAGGCAAAAGCGGAAGCTGCCCTTCGCGTTTTCTCGCATCGCTCGTCCATACATGCTCCATATAGAAATCATGGGAACATATAATAAGATCGACAGCTTTCCGGTAATGGTCGCGGGACAGCGTCTGGCCGCAACGGTGACGGCGATCGCAGACAAGGCAATCCTGAAACACGTCCCAGCCGATCTTATCCCATTGCGAGTCGTTGAGCTGTTCGTAGTCTTTACGGCTGCCGTATGGAAAAAAGCTTTGCATCGCCGCCGGCTTATGAACAAAATCGGGAAGCTCGCGATAAATATCGTCATACAGCTCCGCATCGTCAAGCCCAGATCGGGCGTCGTCCAGCTTGTTCAAGCAAACATATTGGTCGGGCGATTTCGCAAGGCGTACATCGACCTGCACATCGAGATGCCGAGCCAGCTTGGCGATGTCACCCTCCTGCTTAACGAGCTGCTCGATTAGCGATTCGTCCGCGCAGGCGATGACCGCAGGCTTCCGAGTATAACGCGCATAGCAAATCGCGTACAGCAAATAAGCGAGCGTCTTTCCGGTGCCAACGCCCGCCTCTGCGAATATCGTCTGTTTCTCCGCATAGGCGCGTTCCAGCTGGAACGCCATAAAAATTTGCTCGTCTCTCGTTTCGAAGCCTGCTTCCGGCAGCTTCTCGTAAAACACGTCGGCAATCCAATCGCTCGCCTGTTGAATAAACGGCTGCTTCGGATCGAATGAAAACGGATAAGGATTCCCTGTCATATTGCCTCCATCACTGCAAACGACTGCGTGCAAGCACGCAGTCGTTTATGTAGTCCCTGATTTAAATCGGTTGTCGGATTAAAAATCGGATTTCGGTTTGCGCGGCTGCCTCTTCGGTTTGTTCTGCACGGCCGGCAAATGCTTCATGCTGCGGTGCATCGGCCCTTTGCACATCGGGCACTGCTGCTCCGCTGTTGCAAATTCTTCTCTGACCCACGCTTTACATTCCGGATTTTTGCACTTCAAAATTTTGGTAGGCAGCAGCTTCGGTTTCTCGATGTCTTCACTTGTAGCCAATGATTCGCATTCCTTTCATCTGTACGCTTACAAACAATCTCGATAAATATAGCAGATTCGAATAGCGCAAGTCAAAGGAAATCCTCATCCAGCCGCTCTATTTAGATAAGTTCCAGTTCAATAACCGTATTTCGTGAATCCGGCAATGGATAAGAGAGTGAATCCGCTTTAGAAAAATTGACGTAAGCATCATTCACAAACTCAGCTGTGTTCCAAGGCCTGCTCAAGATGAGCTCCGAGCCGTCAGCAAGCAATCGCGCTTTCTTGAGCTTGCCGGCAAGCCCGGCTAGATTAATCGGGCCGATGCTCTCTTCGAATACATGGGCATACAGCTTATTTCCGCGCTGCGTATACCGTCCCCATTCCGGCTTCGACCATTCGGAGGAGCCGCAACCATAGATACTGCTGCCATTGCGGCTCATCCAGTCGCCCACTTCGCTTAAAATATCGAGCGATTCCTTCGGGATATTGCCTTTCGCATCGGGTCCCACATTCAACAGCATATTGCCGTTTTTGCTTACACATTCGACTAATTTGCGGATGATGGTTGATGGTTTTTTATAATAGTGATCGGCTGCCGCATATCCCCAATTGTTGTTGAGCGTAACGCAGGCTTCCCAAGGCAACGGTGTCCCGTCATGCGCAACGATGCCGCCCGGCGGAATAATTTGCTCAGGGGAAGCGAAGTCTCCGGCGTAAATGGTCGGATCATCCGTATACATCGTGCCGCCGCCCTCGCTGCTGCCTTCCAAGCGGTTGTCGATGACAATATGCGGCTGCAGCTCGCGCATCATCTCCATTAGCTCCGTAGCCCGCCATTTCTCGCCGCGCATCGTATCGTAAGAAAAGTCGAACCACATAATGTCCAGCTTGCCGTAATTCGTCAAGAGCTCGCGCACTTGGCCGTGCATGTAATCGACGTAGCGGCCGAAGGTTTGCGGATCGCGTTTGAAGTTCTCATCATTCCTCATCGGGTGGAAATTGTCCCCATATGCCGGGTAATCCTCGTGATGCCAATCAATGATGGAATAGTACAAACCAACCTTTAGGCCCTCTGCGCGGAAAGCCTCCAGAAACTCGCTTACAAGATCTCGGCCTGCTTTCGTATTCGTTGATTTATATTCGGTCAGCTTGCTGTCGAAGAGACAGAAGCCCTCATGATGCTTTGCGGTTAGAACGGCATACTTCATGCCGGCCTGCTTCGCGGCTTTTGCCCATTCTCTCGGGTTATAGTCAACAGGATCAAACTCATCGAAATATGGCTCATAATCTTCCACGCTTATCTGTTCGGTCGAACGAATCCATTCGCCCCTCGCCGGAATCGCATATAGTCCCCAGTGGATGAACATCCCGAAGCGTTCTTTCAAAAACCACTCCGTCCGTTCGATTCTTTCTTGAATCAGATTTGCTTTTTGCGTGCCCATTGTATCAACCTCCGTCAGCTGGAATGACTTTGATTTTAGCAAGGTTATGATAGAATAGACAGATAGATGCCTAACCTGTACGGGTACAAAACTAACTATAATCGAGGTTAAGCCGCAATGACCGACAACCGGGATATGGCCGTCCAACAAATGGTCGCCAACATGCAGGTTCACATATGGGAGGCCAAAAAACAGCAGTGCTGGCCAGAATGGAGAGACATCGACTATACGCCGTCCTACAATAAGCTCTATTATATTTTAGAAGGAGAAGGCTGGCTGAAGATCGGAGAGCATGAGCTCTATCCGGTACCGGGGCAGCTTATCTTAATGCCGGCTCACATCCAGCAATCGTATTCAACGATCAGCGACAAGCCTTTTCTAAAATATTGGTGTCATTTCTCTGCAACGGTCGGTGACTCGGACGTCTTCCAGTGGCTGGATGTGCCATATTGCTATGATTCGCTTGATCCGGCGATCATGCGAGAGCTGTTCGGACAGCTGTCGGAGGCGAACAGGCAAAGCTCAGTAACGGCGCGGTTAAAAGAAAAATCGGTGCTGCTCGACATTCTATCGCGCATTATCGAACAAGAGCCTATCCATATTTTGCAAAACAAGACGGATGAAATGGAGCGGCTGTCCATTATTCAACAGTACATCGAGAATCATCTGCATGAAGAGGTGACAGTTGATCGAATGGCTGCCTTGCTGCATTTGCACCCCAACTATTTTATAAAATACTTCAAACGGCATTTCGGTATCCCGCCTCTCCGTTATGTGAATTTGAAACGGATGGATAAGGCAAAATTGCTGCTGCAGACAACGTCCTCGAGCATTAAAGAGATTGCCCTGTCGACAGGCTTTGAAGATGCGAACTATTTCTCGAAAATGTTCAAAAAAGAAGCGGGCTACAGCCCTTCAGAATACCGCTCTCAGCTTTAGTGCGAGTGAGTACATCGTCTAGCATGCACCCCATCTTTGGCGAAAACTGCGCAAACAGAAAAGAAGGGGCATCCCTTAGTCATCTCTGACTTTTGGGACACCCCGCCCTCTGCTATCCAAACGATTTTATTTGTTCAGCTCAATCTCAATGATGATTTGCACTTCATCGCTGATCAGTACGCCGCCCGTCTCCAACGCGGCATTGTAGGTCAATCCATAATTGCTTCGATTAATAACGCCTTTGGCGCTGAAGCCCGCTATCTCCTTGCCCGATGGATCTTTGCCTGCGCCCTCGAAAATAACGGCAAACGTCTCGGAGCGAGTGACGCCGTGCAGCTGAACTTCCCCGGTCACGTCATATTTCCCTTCACCCGTTCGTACGATGGAAGCCGCCTTGAAGGATAGGGTCGGATATTTCTCGATTTCGAAAAAGTCGCCCGTCCGTAAATGGTTGTCCCGATCCGCGTTACGCGTATCGATGCTGGCCAAATCGATATTGAACGCTATATCCGCGCTAGTCAAGTCTTGCGGGTCCGCCTCGATCAACGCTTCAAACGTATGAAAAGTGCCTTTCACATTCGCGATCATCATATGTTTAATGGTAAAGTCGATGCTGCTGTGCGTGAAGTCTACGTTCCATTTAGATTTTCCCATGATTAAAACCTCCGAATTATGTGTTAATTACTAATATATTATTAATTACTTTTAGTAAGTATATATAATATAATCGGAAGCTTTTGCCTTGTCAATCGTTTCCTCAAACTTTTTTTATCAAGCTCAAAACCGAATCAGTGCTTGACTTATTGGAGGGGAGGCGTTACGTGTCAGAGGGTTCTTCCGATCGCCATTAAAGCCCGATTCCTTTAGTTGATAGTGGTTTGCGGTAGGAATCTGGCTTTAAAAGCGAACACTTCCGTTTCTCCAGAAACCCTCTGCCCCTCCACTTTTTCTCCTTTTCCTTCAATCACTGATTTTAAGTTTGAGTCTAAGAATGAAATAAAAAAAACCGCTCGCAAACGGAACGGTTTGGTGCAGCCCTTTTACCTGGACTTGTATTCATTGCTCAGCATAGAGAAAATAACGGCATCGATAAACTTTCCCTTTTCCCAATAATATTCGCGGAGGTATCCTTCTTCCCGAAATCCCGACTTCTCAAGCAACTGCCGCGAACGGTCGTTGGCGGAGTGGATAAGCGCTTCTATGCGATTCCAGCCCATCTGTTCAAACCCGAATTCAATAACGGCAGCGAGTGCTTCCGCCATAATGCCCTTTCCCCAATAAGCAGGATTCAGCTCGTAGCCGATCTGCGTCCTGCTATGCTCCCTCCTCCAGCCGTGGAAGCCGCAAGTGCCGATGATATTCGAAGGATCATGCGAAAGGGCGATGCCAAAACGCAAGCATATGTCTTGCCTCCACCCTGCTTGCCACGTTTCTATTAAGGCCAAGGCTTGGCTTGTCTCCGTGAAGGTTTCCAAATCGTAATAATCGGTAACCCTGTCATCTGAAAAATAGCGGAACAAAGACTCGGCATCGCCAGCCGTCAGCTCCCGCAGCAGCAATCGTTCTGTTTTCAGATCTGGAAACGGAATCATCCCCGTCCACCTCGTCTCATTATCTCGGTCATTTTCGTTTACTTCACTCTTGAATAGACGCATGCGGGACCGTGTTAGTTGCGCTCGCGGATTTGCCTGCAATCAACGCTGCGGATGCGCGATATTCCTCATGGCATGACTTCAAATATCGCAACACGCCGAAGCCTCCCGTCTTAAACACCTTGCGATGCTGGCGCCATACGACGAGGATCGTGCCTTCAAACAGAATGCGATGAAAGGCGCGTGAGAGAAAATGGCGGATTGCACCCTGCTTGGCCGCCAGCTTCCGCAGCGTAAGCGACTGGAACTCCACATGCTTATTCTCGTCTCGCAATATTTGATCGCAAAGCCCTCTTAAGGCTGGCGACTTCGTGCAGTTTTTTAACGCTTCATAATATACTTTTGCAATGATTTCCGCCGTAATTAATACGGTGACGGACAATTCCAGCCCTGCAAACTTTCGCAGCTTGCGAAACACGCCGTCCACCCAGTGCGCCCGGATAAGCGGAATTTGCTGGACTTTCATAAATTGGCCTAAATCGCGTGCGTGACGTTGCTCCTCGCGAATAAAAGCTGTTATCGCCTCCAGATAGGCATAGTCGCCGGAGCGTTCCGCGTAGGCTCTCGCCTGAAACAGCAAATGCCGTCCTTCCGAACTTTCACCAAGCTGAAATTGCTGAATGGAATCGGCGATAATGGCCCTCTCGGATGCCGATAGCCCATAGGGATCATTCCAAGCGATCTCCGCCAATTGATCTTTGTTTTTACGGAAATATTCGCTCCAATCCGCAAAATCGACGATTGCTTTCTTATCTGCCATCGCAGCATCACTCTCCTTTGCCGATCAAACGCGTGAAGACCGGGCGCTGCCGATCAACGGATCGGTGCTCTCTTCTTTGACTAGCCGCCGGAAGCTGCGTTCGTCGAAGCCATTTTCTGCAAATCGGAATTGAAGGCCCGAGCGGCGCTGTGCCAAATCGATGAGTTTGCCGAGCTGAGATGACGTTTCTTCAACAAGCTGCATCGTACCGACTATATCCAGCGCTTTGCAGTCTGCGCTCTCGACAGCCTCTCCGAAAGCAGTAACGGCATTCTCAATTTCAGCGATCAGCTTAGGGGGATCGTCCATGCTGCCAGAATGTCCGGCTTCTGGTAACAGTGCGGAATCGGTCGACTTTCCGATTAATAGAGCCGTCTCGTTCCGGATGAGCCGAACAATTCGGGCAACGATTGCGCCGAAGCTGGCTTGCCCGCTTTCCTTGCGCCAGAGCGAGTCGCCGTCCATAAAAGCGGTGCATATCATTAGCATCGGCATATAATGCCTGGTCATTCGCAGCTTGACGATCGATTTATACGTATACAGCGGATTTTCCATTCGATGAATTACCCCTTTGTCCGTTTGGTTTGGATACCCCCATTGTAGGCGGAAGCCCAAAACGCGAAAAGAGAAATTTATGCCGCCGGTTTTTCCTATTTTTGCGTCCGATTCATTTCCGGTTTATATGAAAAAAACCGCCGCCCTTTGAAATAAAGGAACGGCGGTGCCTGAGCTATACCGATTGCATGGTTTGGAGCATTTGTTATCTCGCAAAAATATGATTGCCGATTTGAACCGTTTGCGGACGCGACCAAATCCATTTCGATGTCGCTGTTTTCGGGTTAAAATAATACAGCGCATCTCCCGTTGGATCTACGCCCCGCAGCGCATCCTGCGCCGCCCGGTAAGCCGTAGAGTTCGGCGTCAAATAATATTGACCGTCAGCAACCGCAGTGAACGCGCCCGATTGTTCAATAACGCCTTGAATCGTATCCGGGAATTGCGAAGATGCGAGACGGTTCAATACGACCGCCGCAACCGCTACTTGTCCGGTATAGCTTTCCCCGCGAGCTTCGGAATATACGATTCGAGCAAGCAAGTTCATTTCGCGCTCATTCGCCGACACTTTTTTTAGCGTGCTCCATGTCTGGCTGCCGGCGACGCCGTCGCTGTTCAACCCGTAATCGCGTTGAAATCTTCTAACGGCATCTTCCGTCTGTCTGCCGTAAAAGTCGGTCAGCGCGTTGTTCGTAAAATAGCCAAGCGTCTTCAGCCGATACTGCAAATCAGGAACATCAATTCCTTGATCCCCGTATTTCAGCGTCGCCGGTGCGGCCGCCATTGCCGCTTGAAGCGGCATAATCATCATTATTGTAATAATAAATAATATACTTTTTATCATAATTTTTTTATTCCTCATTATTATGAAGTCCTCCTCATAATTTTAATAATTCATATTGTAAAAAATCGGCATTAATCATGTTGCTCGGCTTATTTTTTACGAGTTTAACATAATGCCTCATAACAAGTAACCCTAATCCATTAATTACATTTATTTGCTAATGCAACATTTGGGATGATGCTTCCTGCTCCCCGCCGATGCTTTTCATTGTTCCGGACAGCCCAAATTGGTACAATATAGAAAGCGAATCGAACAAGCGAGGTGTCTGTCAGCATGAATGTCATAAAAGTAAAAGACCGTCAGGAATTGGACAAACGAGTGCCCAAGATGCCCTGGTACATAGAGAAGTTCGTCAATTACAAGCTTCCGGACCTCTCCCCCTCCTCCCTCCTGGAGTATGTGCGGGACTACGAATTGTTTTTGACCTGGATGATCGTAGAAGGCCTATCGAAAGCGACGGTGGTTAAAGACGTCGCGCTTAGCGAACTGGAACGTCTCCATATGGACAGCATCGATCACTTTCGTATGTTTCTTGCGACCGACCCGGCGCACGCCAATACGAGAACAACGATTACGCGCAAATTATCCTCGCTTCGTTCTTTGTTTCATTATTTAAGCCAAATCGCCGAGGATGACGACTTTTACCCTTTGCTCAAGCGCAATGTCATGGCGAAAGTAACGATTAAAAGGACGCATAAGCCGAAGGATACGGCGGCCAAGCTGGAAGGCAAGCTGCTGCAAGAAGAGGAAATAGCCGAGTTTATGGCCTATATCGCCCATTATTACGAGAAGGATGTCGCGGACAATAAGCAAGCGCTATTCTCCTACCAGCTCAATCAAACTCGGGACTCCTGCATCGTCAGCCTCATTCTTCATTCCGGCTTGCGTGTATCCGAGGTCGTTAATCTGAATGTGGACGATATCGACGTCAAGAAACAGCTTTGCTACGTATTCCGCAAAGGCAAGAACGACGATACGTTTAAAACGCCGGTTTATTTCCGTCAGGAGGCGACTGCCGACCTGATTGCTTATTTGCAGCTAAGGGATGTCCGTTACAAAGCGCCGAGACGCGAAAAAGCCCTCTTCCTTGCCATCGCCAACGGCAAAAAAGAAGGCTCCCGCATGACCAAGCGAGCCATTCAAGAAATGGTAATCAAATATGCGAAACGGTTCGGCAAGCCTTACTTATCAGTCCATAAGCTTCGCCATTCGTTCGCAACCGATTATTATTTACGCAACGATCTGTATATGACGCAGGAGCAGCTCGGGCATGCCTCACCGGAAACGACGCAAATCTATGCGCATTTGACTGACAAAACGATGGCTGAAGCGATTGACCGCATTCGTTCAGAAAACAAACAAGCCGGTTCCGTATAAAACGGAATCCGGCTTGTTCTATTGAGGTACCCACAGCGGCTATTCGCCGCGTAAACCCGCGTCAACAGTGGAGATGCCTTCCTCTACTGCGAATTCGAAATCCTCGATATCGTACACCTGCACCGGAACTTCGGCTTCGATCAGCCGATCCTGGAATTCAAACTGATCGGATAAAAGCGGTACGTTCAGCTTCGAGCCGGTGAGCAGAAGCTCGGTCTCGATCGGATCAAAAAATTCCCCGTAAGAAGCGTTGTCTACCGCGTGCACGACGGTAAACTGAATTTCATCGCTGAGCAGCAGCGGAGAGCTCTCCCGCCATGGCATCTGCATCGCCTTTTCGATTTTTTTCCGGTTCAGCGGGTCTTCGAAAAACGCGATCAGCTCCGAAATTTTACCGCGCACATGTGCATCGTCATCCGCATTATCCATAACCGGGTCGGACCCGTCTCTCATATCGTATAGTTCAAGTATCGTCGAATAAGGCACGACATAATCGATCGGACGGCTCGGAACGAGAAGATGTCCATAAGTTGCCACCATAACTGCCTCTATTACAAATCGCCGCCGCATGCTTGCTCCTCCTTCGGTTGAAACGGTTCCACATTATTATACAATATTCCTTTGCGTGTACAAGATAGCCAAACGCCAAATTTGCGTTATTTCCGCGCGGCGCGGTACAATTGGAAAATAGATTATAGGAGGAGAGGACATGAATCATCAGGAAGAAGCTATCATAATCGGAGCCGGCCCCTGCGGTTTAGCAGCCGCCATCGAGCTTCAGCGTATTGGCATAAAACCGCTTATTATTGAAAAAAGCAATATCGTACATTCTATTTCGCAGTATCCCACCTATATGAACTTCTTTAGTACGTCGGACAGGCTGGAAATTGGCGATATTCCTTTCACAAGCCCGTTCGAGAAGCCGTCTCGACTGGAAGCAATTAATTATTATCGGACAGCCGCTCTGCGGCACGAGCTGAATATTAATGCCTATGAAACCGTAACGAGCCTCTCGCCCTCTCCTGACGGGCGCTTCAAGCTTGAAAGCGTCGACCGTTTCGGCGACCAACAAAGCTACTCCAGTCGTTACGTGATCGTCGCCACCGGTTATTTCGATCATCCGAATTACTTGGGCATACCGGGCGAACAGCTGGACAAAGTGACCCATTTCTTCAGAGAATCGCATCCGTACACCGGCATGGAGGTTGCGATAATCGGGGGCAGCAATTCGGCGATCGACGCTGCGCTTGAACTGGAACGAGCCGGAGCGAAAGTAACCGTCATCTACCGGGGCGAAACCTATTCCCGCAGCATTAAACCTTGGGTACGCCCCATATTCGAGAAGAAAGTTGAAAACGGTACGATTCGGATGCTGCTCGCTTCCCGCGTCGTTGAAATCGACAAACGCTCAGTTGTCGTCGAGAACGGGGAAGGACAAGTTTCGCTGCCGAATGATTTCGTCTTGGCTTTGACGGGCTTTCATCCGGACCGTGAATTTTTAACGGACGCCGGCGTCGAAATTACTGAGGAAGGATTCCCTTCCTTTGATGAAAATACAATGGAGACGAACGTGCCGAGCTTGTTTCTCGCCGGCGTCGTCGCCTCCAAGCATGAAGCGAATGAAATTTTTATTGAAAGCGGACGTTATCATGGCACCAAAATCGCGGCGCACATCGTCGCTTCTCGGGTCGCTCCTTAATACGGCGAAGCCTGGTTTACTTTTTATCGGTTGCGGCTTGCATCGTCAAGCCGCTTTTTTAATTGCTCGGCCTGTTCGGCCTCCGGCTGTATATCTCCGTAACGGACCTCCGTGTATCTTTGCAGCAGCTGGTTTTCCGCTTCGCTCATCCTTTGCCCGCTGCGCCGCGAGGCGATGTCGGTCGCCGTTTCCGCTGGCGTTAAATGCGGCTGAAACGAATACCCTTGTTCAATCTCCCTTAGCAAATAACGCCGATACAAGTATCGGATGCGCTCCGCGCTTCCCGTCAATTGTTCCCATTTCAGCGCCGAAGGCGATCGCTTTCTTCGATTGGAGGGATTTGTTTTTCCCTTTCTTAATGTCGTTAAATTTTCAACCTCGTCCACATAGCCCTCATCTTCTCCCGGCCGTTCAGCGGAACGCTCCAGAAGCCGATCGGCAATGGTCCGAATCCCCTTATAGAGCCATTTGCCGATAAAGAACAGCAGCACCAGAACGCCCGCAATGATGATGAACCAAATGATCAGCTCCAGCGCCTTCTCCAGCAGCTGGAGCCAAGCAGCGGGCTCGGGCGCTTCCTCCTGCGGCAGCGGCTCGGCAGGCTCTACAGGAACGTTCTCTTCCGGAGGCAGCTCGCGTTCAACCGGACGATTAATAAAGGCAAGAATGGCTTCCCAAATCGATCGGACAAACCGTTCCACCGCCTGTTGGATTTGCCGGAATAGGCTCATAACCGTTAACGCCGCGACAAGGATAGCGACCAGCGCCCGATTATGCTTCTTGAAAGATCCGGCGGCAGATACGTTCTTCCGTCCGTCCGCTTCCGTTTCTCCAGCTACGAGTCGTTCGTTTGCAAGGAAGAAAAAGAGGATGAGAGCTGCAACGCCTGCATAAGTCAGTATCCATTCATAGGGCGCGAACAGCTCCAGCCTGCCCTTTAACGGCTGAACAAGCAAATGCGTGATTAAACCGTATAGCACAAATGAGGTCGGGAAAGCCACTCTCCAGGCGCTTCCGACACTGATAATCCCCCTCAGCGTCGATACAGTGCTGATTACAATCGACAATGCAATGTAATCATAGGAAACGGCATGACCGCCCATTGTGCTTACAGCAAACAGCAGAACGCCATGTGCCGCCCCTCCGAGACAAGCGAACAGCCACCTTGTAATTCGGCGTTCCGCCCGCGGCAGCGCAAGCACTGCGGCAGCACCGAGCGCCCCGCATAGCGGAAGAGTCAGCAGCCAAATCACCGTCATCGCGGGCACATATGCGAGTGCCCCCGAAACTGTCGCTAAAGGCAAATAAAACAGCGTCTCCGCAGCGCTTCTGACCGCGGCTTGTCCTATCCTTTTTCCATTCATATGGCGGCACCCGCCTTTTCCACATCATCCGGCTCTAATTGCCAGACTGCCACCGCATGACCGTCTGCGCGCAACCGATCAGCGATGGCTTGCAGCCCATCATTCCAGTACGCCGAAATAACGAGTATATCTTGTCTAAAAGCAAGGTTTCGGCCTTCCCTCTCCAGCAATTCGCTGAACAGCTCCGTCCGCGAGAGCGTAAGCGCTGCCATCGTCTCAAGCAGCTCCGTCAATTGTCCGCCGCCGCTTCGAGACTCTACCATCGTGCTTTCCACTCGTCCTTCCACCGTCAGGTTCGTACAGAAGCCGGCCTCCATTCCTTCCTGCAGAACGGTTTGGGCCGCTCCGGCGGCCCATTCGATGCCGCGCTCGATGAGCGCTTCATCAGTCACGTCCCGCCACATGCCTTCGCGGTCTTCACCGTTCAAATAAATCATCAGCTTTCGGTCAGCCGTGAAATCGTATTGGTGCACCTGAAGTCTGCCCGCCCTTGCAGTCGCTTTCCAATTCACTTGCTTGTAGCTGTCGCCGGGGCGATAGTCTCTCGCTCCCGTGACGACAAACGGATCCTCGACAATCCACCTTCGAACCGAACGATCTCCTTGCCAACTGCTCGTCGGCAGCTCGTGAACCGGAACTTCGGCAGGCAACGGGTAGACGATCAATTCGCCGTCTCCGTCGAGCTTCAGTTGCTTCGTCATATAGCGGGTGCCTAGCAAGTCGCTGCCGGTGAGCGTCACCGATTGCAAGCGGTAACGGCCCCGCTTGGCCGCTGTTATTTTATGCCTCCGAGTCACTTTCGTGTACGGCTTAAGGGTAAAAAAGCTTTTATGATTTTGCAGCAGCTGTCCGCTGGATACATCCAAATTATCTTGTTTCTTAAAGGTCAGTCCGGATGAAAGCTGCGACTCGACTCGAAGCCACGGTACCGGGAGCCATTTCTCGTTGGAAAGCTGCTCGATGAGCTCCAACTGCTCGCCTCGGAAGCAGGCTTGCTTTTGGAAATGCCGACTGTAAGTAATACGCCGCAAGCTATAGCGGGCAAACAACCTAGCCTGAACGAAAAGAATGAGGATAGCGAAAATGCCGAACCAAAGCAGCAGCATGGTTGACCTAACCGACGGAAAGGCCGGCTTCCGTCGGCACTTCCGTCTCCTTCAGGATGGCGGCAACAATATCGGCGCCGCTTTGCGTGCGGTGCATGCCCCGAAGCGACAGGCGATGAGCGAGCACCGGCGCGGCCATCGCTTTCACGTCGTCTGGCGTCACGTAATCGCGGCCGTTAAGAATCGCTTGTACTTGAGCGGCGCGCAGCAGCGCTTGGCTTCCGCGCGGGCTAACGCCCATCTGTACCTCGGGACGGGTTCTCGTCTTCTCGACGATCGAAAGCAAATAACGCAGCACATCGTCCGATATGCGTACGCTTCTATACGAGCGCTGCGCTTCGGCGATTTCGGATGCCGTCGCTACCGGCTGCAGCTGTTCCAGCGGATCGTCCGTTTGGAAGCGGCGCAAAATTTGCAGCGCCTCCTCCGTTGTCGGATAGCCCATAGCGATTTTAAATAGAAATCGGTCGAGCTGAGCTTCCGGCAACGGGAACGTGCCCTGGTGCTCCACCGGGTTTTGCGTGGCCAGCACCATAAACGGCTTGTCCAGCTGCCTCGTTTCGCCTTCAACGCTTATTTGACGCTCCTCCATGCACTCCAGCAGACTCGACTGTGTACGCGGCGTTGCCCGGTTAATTTCGTCAGCCAGCAATAAATGGGTAAAAAGCGGCCCGGAGCGAAATTCGAATTCGTTTTCCTTTTGATTGTAATATTGAATGCCGCTCAAATCGGAAGGCAGCAGGTCCGGCGTGAATTGAACGCGCCGGAACTGCAGGTTGAGCGATTTGGCGAGCGACTTGACGAGCAGCGTTTTCCCCGTGCCCGGAACGTCTTCGAGCAGCACATGCCCGGATGTGACAAGAGCAATGAATAGTTGGTCAACGACGCGGTCTTTCCCGACGATAACGCGGCCGATGTTGGCGCGCAGACGATCGGCAAGATCGGCAATAGCTTGATAGGACATAGTTGCAAGCTCCTTTTCGCATATAGTCATTAGTAGGAACAGCATCGAGCCGCTATTTACGGAGATTACCCTTTCCAACCGCTGCGGCTGCGCTGCAGTTTTTGCAGGTCGCGCCAATGAATGAGTTTGATCTTCTCCTCGGCTATCGTCCGTTGAATGTCTCTGTCGCGGAACAATTGAAATTCCATGCCGCGCTTCGAAGGCTGGCCGTGGAAGGACAGCAGCTCATCGGTCACGAGCGAAGGGTGAATAATAAGCTCGGTCACGCCGGGCTGCAGGCTGCGCAGTAGTGATTTCATATCCTTTTTCAACGAATCGTACGTTTCATCCGGCTGCAGCGGGAACGGCAGGCCAACTAAGTAATCAAGAATGACGACGCCCTTGGAATCAGCAAGCTGCCCCAACTGGCGCGCTTGCTCGGCCATTTCCGGCGGCGCAATTTGGCTTTCTCCGGCGGACACGCGCCGCGGCAGTCGGAATGGCAGGCCGTACTTGGCGCAGACGTCGAACACTTCGGGCAAAAAGTTTTTGCCTGTTTCCAGGCCGTATAAGCTGCCCATATGATTATCCGCATGAGTCGGCTGCATGCCATAAGACAGCGCGGTTTCGATCTGGGCAATCATCTCGGCCCGCACTTCAGCGGAATCGGCCTGAAGCTCGAACGTCTTGCAATCTTTCGGAAACCAGCCTTCGCTCGTCACAAGCGAACGGGACGCCTCCGACTTGCTCAAGGGCCCCCAGCGGTATGAGTTCCATTCGCTTGTAAATGTCAAGTGAATGCCGATATCATATTGTGGGTTACGAGCGCTCCACAAAGCGGCCTCCTTCGCAGATCTGCACGGCATCATAATGGTGGCGGAGCTGATCGCTTGTTCCTCAAGCAGCTGCTCGGCAGCCGCATTAAATGATTTGCACAAACCGTAATCGTCCGCATTCACGATTAAAAGCCGTTCTTCGCTGCCGTATCCGAGTTCCGTTCCGACATTCATGTCCGATCCGCTCCTTTATCATCATATTTATTTCCTATTCTGGCTCAAAGCCGAAATCTGTGGCTTTTGCTTCAAACGAGGGGTGCGCTAATTTAAAGTTTGAGTCCCCTATCTTCACCGCTGGCCAGATGCTGGACTGCCAGCTCGCTAAGCCATGATTCATGCTCTTCCGTCCAGCGGCAAGCCGCCTCGACGTTATCAACAATCCCGGCAAGAACGGTTGGCGAATCCAGTCGTTCCAACAGTCTAACCGCAAAATGCAGCGCCACGTCTATTAGCCTTAGCCGGACGAGATCGGGCATTAGCTCCGCTTCTATGACGGATAGCTTTCTTACGCTGCCAAACCCTTCGCAAAACAAGGCGATCCTTTCCTTACAATTCGCGTTTTGTCTGCTCAGAAGATCGGCTATAGCGACGGCCGGTTCCATGGCCCCCGCGTCCATCGTTACAAACTCAAAGTCGAGTATGGCGGTCACATCGTCCCGGACGGAAAGCGAATTTGACGCGTTCACGTCCCCGTGAATCCACTGTCGGGGCAGCGATTTGATTGCTTCCAGCCGCTCGCCCAACCGTTTTCGGCAACGGGTAATCGCCGCAAGTTTCTCGGAGCGCTTGGTAAGTTCCTCATACGAAGACGTCAACTCGGCCACCGCAGCGTCATTGATCGCGGCGTACGAGTCCTCCAACATCCAATAAGGCTCGTAAATGGGCTCTGGCAATGCCTTCAGCCTTTCTAGCGCCAGCGAGATTTCGGCAGCTGCCGCACCTAGGGAGCGAACGATTTCCGGGCGAGAGACGTCGGGCCTTTCGCCCGGAATGAATTCGAACAATGCCGCCAGCGTTCCGTCGGACGCTAATGTCACCGTATTTCTCTGCTCGTTCGGCAGCGGAACGGGCGTCAACAGCGTCAACCGCTCGTCTGTATGTAGCGCTTTCAATACGGCGTGTTCGAATTCCGCCTTCTTGCTGTCTTTATGATTGTTATATTCGCGAAGCACATAACGTTTATTTCCCGAACGGATCAACGTTGTCGTATTGTTCATGCCGCTCGGACCCGGCTCTGTTGTCCAATCCGATCCGAGCCGGTATTGCTCGAGATATACAGACATTCGTAGTCTTGTCAAAACGTCACGCCTCCCGACCGGTCTCCCCCGCTCGGGCGCTCCTCTTGCAGAAGCTTACTCAGCCGCGTCGCTATCGTTTCCTTCCAGCTGGCGGACAGCGCATCCACCGCAAGCAGCGCTTGCATACCATCTATATCCATTTTGTCTGTGTGCATGATGCGGTTTGCTTCGGTGATCGTCACACCGGACGGGTCGCGCCGCGTTAACTCAAGATGCGTCCCGGCCGCAACGTCTCCTTCAGTCAGCACCCGAAAATAGAAGCCTGTGTAGCCTGTCTGAACGACTTGGGCGGTGAGCTCCGGTCGTTCGTGCCTTAGACCGATTTTGTAGCAGGGCTGCCGCGGCTGACTGATCTGTACCATCACGTCGCCAGCCTTAAAGCAATCGCCAATGCAAAGCTGCTGCTCCGACCATTCGGACAGCGTCCAGTTTTCTCCAAAAGCGCCGAACGGCAGCGTAGTCTGGAGTACGCTTTCCCAATACGGGTAATGCCGCTCGAAATAAACGCATACTGCCTTGTCGGGACCGCCATGATGAACGAGATCGGCTTGCCCGTCGCCGGAGAGGCCGCTTTTTCCCAGCCTGTGTGTCTCAGCCGAAGACGACTTGAAAATGCCAGTCATAACCGGCTTGGCGCCATGCATCGCTTCAACGGGCTTGCCGATGTTGAGCGATACGATGAGGCCGCTATACGAAATCGTCAATGGAAGTCCTCCCATCTTCTAGGATCAATATCTCTATTATAATCGTTGTAGGGAGAAGTTGGCAAAGTAAAGAAGACACGTCGTCAGCGCCTTTCAGTTCGACATGCTTTCACTCGTTCCGGCAATCGCTGTCGAATTCGTATAATGTGTAATTATTTGCGGTTCCCCGGGAAATAGACCGTTCAACATTTCCTTATTTCCCGCCTCCGTTTATCGAGTATCCCCTCGTTCAGATGCAAAAAAAGCTTCTCCATGATCCTGCGTCCTAGCCAAGGACGCGAATCATGGAGAAGCTAAATATAGCGGCGACGATTAAGGCAACGGCGTTAATGAGCAGCCACAAACCGCGATCTTTTCCGGAGGGCAGTCTATGCTGAACTCCAACGTTAACGGCAATGAGAATGAGCAAGTACACGCCAGCAATCGCTGCGCCGGTCAATCGCTCAGTTATCGTCGGCGGCGACATGAAGCCGAACAGGAGCAGGATGCTGCCGACAAGTACGTAAGGAAAAACAGCTCCAAGCAGCAAATGGGCGATGATGGAAAGCCATTTAATCGGACTCATCGTATCATTCTCCTTTACGGGCAAGTTCGCACGCTAACGAAGGAACGCATCCGCTGCTGACTTGCTCGAGGTTAATTGTTTTGAATCATCGGACCGAGAGGTCCGTTTTCGTTCACGATATCTTCAATGTCGAAGACAGAGATCGGAAAGTATGGAAAACCAAACGCGTAAGGCGTCAGTTCGTACAGTGCGAAATAAAGGACTAGCGACCGATCCGCTACATAATAATCCTGATCGGGACGAATCGCGTGAAACGGCTCCAGCGTGCTGATGTCCCTCGTCCTAATCTGTGCGGCAACATGCTCGGAAAGTCTGGCTACGTAGTTGCTGCCCGGCTTGAACAGCTCGCTTAGCTTGTAGGCATGCCCCGTTGAAACGCGAAAAGTCAACGACGTTTGCAGCGTAAGGCCATGCGCTCCACCCGTGTAAGCGTAATTAAACAAGGATAGGCTCAATATATCCTTTTCATTCGTTTTAACTTCGTAGAAGCCTTGCATTTCCGACCGCGGATCGTCGAGCGAGCCCTGATCGTTAACCAACTGCTGCGCAGCCAGCCGAATCGATTCGTTAATCTGTCGAGTCGCCGCCTCGTTCGGTCCGCCGCTCACGTATGGAATCCATAGCTCGGCTTTCGGAAACACGGCGCGCGAGGATTGTACAATTACAGGGGATTGAAAGGCCATAATGAAGCCACCTTCCTATTCGGTAAGATGCTTCATTCTATGCACGAGAAGTACGGTCTCATGCCTTACAAACAACAAGAGACGCTCGCTTGCAGCGCGCTGGATCTGCGCCGTGCGCTTCCGACGCGCTGCAACCCCGCTGATCAGCCGCGCCTTCTCCTACAGCAGCATCTTCTCTCGCTCGGTCAGCCTTCTTCCCTTCACATCAAGCACAATTTCGCCGTTGTTCAAACCGATAATGCGGTCGGCAAAACGTTCAGCCCAATCGCCTTGATGCAGTACGGCGATTACGATAACTCCTTGCTCCGTACAGAGTCTCTTCAAATCGCCAAGCACTCGGTCGGCCGTGTGCGGATCGAGACCGGCAACCGGCTCATCGGCTACAATGACTTTTGCTCCATGCACCAGCGCCCGCGCGATGGCGATCCGCTGGCGTTCCCCGCCGCTCATTTGCACCGCCTTCTGATGAGCCTTATCGAGCAAACCCATCTTCTCGATTGTATCCATTGCGCCCATATAATCGTCATTCCGCACCATGCCTGTCCATCTGCGCCATGCCGGCGTTTGCGACACTGAGCCGATGACGACGTTTTTCAACCCAGTTTTATTCGGGAACAAGGCCGGCTTTTCTTCCAAATAGGCTATTTCTCGGCGGACTTTCATTTTACCGGCCAAGCCTTGCTTGAGCACGTCCTGCCCGTCGAACAGATAGCTGCCTCCGTCCCACTTTTCCTGCATCGAAATGCATTTCAGCAGCATCGACTTGCCGCTGCCGCTAGCCCCTTTTATGGCGATGAACTGTCCGGTCTGCGCTTCGAAGCTGATGCCTTTCAGCACTTCGGGTCCGCCCGGAATTTGTTTTTTCAAATTAGTAATTTTGATCATTTGTCCGAGTCCCCTCGCTTATGCATTACTATTTCTATAAATCTAGTTTACGGGAAACAAAAAACAGTTTCCACACGAACAAATGTTTGCTATAATAGAAATAGGAACAAACGTTCCATTTCGGTAGTTTTTAACCATTCATTTTATTATAAGGAGGCTGGATCACCATGAACCTGACTTGCGAAAACTTTCGGTATGAAGAGAGAGGATGGCCGCGCCGGGACTTGACTTTCAAGTTTTACTCGAACGGAGCACTTACCATTCTAGACAATCGCTCGGAGGAGGTGATTCAGCCGAACGATTTGAAGGGCGACAGCTTGGACTTCTATATCCGCAGAAGAATTGCTTTTATTAAGAAGCAACTGTCCGATTCGCAACTGCGGTACGCATAAGCCCCACAGCGCCCAAAGAACGGCCGCGGAGATTGCGATCTCCGCGGCCGTTCTTTCTTTGCTTGCGAACCGTTACGGAAGCTGTTTGTTAATACCGTTCAAGCTGGGCGGACGTTTGGCGAATTTGTCCATATTGACGGTGACAGCCTCTTCCTTGAACCTTGAACGATTTTGCTGATTATCCTTTTTATCGCTCTTGTTGATTGGCATGCGGATCACTCACCTCCATTCCCATTATGGGAATAACCCGCCTATTTTATGTCATGCCCCTGAGCTTTTGTCCTCGTCTCGCTTCATTGACGAATGGCTTCCTATGCGGTAGATTGTTCATACGACATGCTAATGTGTAAAGGAGTCTCACGATATATGAAGCAGCAGCTTTTTTTCGATCTTGACGATACGTTAATTCATTGTAATAAATATTTTAATTTGGTCATCGATCAATTCGTGGACGCCGTGACGACTTGGTTTGCCAGTTATCCAGATGTTACTGCCGAGGCGGTTCGAAGCAAGCAAATTGAGATCGACATCGCTGGAGTCGCAGTGTTGGGATTCAAAAGCGAGCACTTTCCGCAGTCGTTCGTCGATACGTATAACTATTTTAGCGACGTCCACGGCCGGAACCGATCCGCCAAGGAGCAGGATATGCTGTGGAAGCTAGGTCTCGGGGTCTACGAGCACGAAACTGAGCCTTATCCGCACATGGAGCAAACGCTCGATAAGCTGGCGTCGGAAGGCCATACGCTCCATTTGTACACCGGCGGAGAGATAGCGATACAACGGCGAAAAATCGAATCGATGCAGCTAGAGCGCTACTTCGGATCACGAATATTTATTCGCCGTCACAAAAATGTGGAGGCGCTCGATCAAATTTTGTCCGAGGGCGGCTTCGAACGCAATAATACGTGGATGATCGGAAATTCCATCCGCACCGACGTCGTACCGGCGTTAACGGCAGGCATTCACGCCATTCATATGCGTGCAGATACGGAATGGTTATACAACGTTGTACAGATCGACGTAGAGCCGAAAGGCGCTTTCCTGACGTTGGACAAGCTTGCCGACATTCCTCCGGCTATCGGTCAATACTTGAATAAATAATGATAACTGTGACATATAAAAGAAGGCCGCTGCCCGACGCCAAGTGCGTATCGGAAACGGCCTTCTTCTATTTTATAAAGTTAACCGGCTCAAAACCGAAATCAATGCTTGATTCTAAATGAAGGAAGCGCTGCGGATCAAAGGGTTTTCCAATTTTCAGTCAAGCTCTGATTTTATGTTTGATCCAGTTAACATCATTAACCTCATTAATTATTATATGCATTAATTAATATGGTTCTCACGTCCGCATTTCCAAAGTGCCTGAACTGCGATCAACCATTACCAATTTGCCTTTGACGGAGCTTCCGTCGGAGCGCTTGAACGTCAATGTGCTCGTCGCCCCTTTCTCCGCCAACGCTTTAACCATGGGTATAGAGATCGACTTCCCCTGCTGCTCTTTCCAAATAACGAATTTGCAGCCTTCGCGGAAGGCAGAACAGCCATAACCGCGTTTGCCTTCAATTATCGTGCCGCTGCATCCTGGACGCGGGCAAGGGACAATTGGTTGTAGGTATGGCGCAACGGTGGACACGCCAGAAGCAGGCGCTGACGCTGTATTCCGAAAAGCCGGCGCCTTGTTTCCCGAAGCGGCGCTCGTGGCTTCCACTTTCGCTCCGCGCTTAGCGGTCGTCCTAACACTCCCGCTCTGTCCGGCTGCGGTTGCTTTACCGCTTCTCGTTCCGGATTTTCGTCCGGAGGCCGGACGCTCGCGTTCCTCGAACGTTCCCGGTGCGGCTGGACGCTGCTGCCTCACCTTATCGACAACCATTTCGGCGAATTGCTTCACTTTGGCGATAAACTGCTCGTCCGAAGCTTCACCGCGCGAAATCTGATGAAGCCGCTGCTCCCACCTGCCAGTCATTTCTGGAGATGCAAGCAGCTCGACGCCTGCACTGCGAATCAAATCAATGGCCGCGCTGCCCTTTGAAGTAATTTCGAGCTTTTTACCGGACAATGCGATATAGCCGACATGCTTCAGCCGTTCGATCGTAGCTGCTCTGGTCGCCGGCGTGCCAAGCCCGCTGTCCTTCATCGCTTCCCTCAGCTCGTCGTCCTCCATCGATTTGCCGGCGCCTTCCATCGCTTTCAGCAGCGTCCCTTCCGTATAAGGCTTGGGAGGCTGTGTCGTTTTTTCCTGTGCCTCGACGTTTTTGCTCCTTACCTGCCCCTTCGGGTCGAGCCTAAACGGCTGATCGAGCTCGATCTCCTCGTCATCGCCCGCATCGTCTCCGCCTTTGCGCTTGCCTTTGCGAGCGGACGGGGCCGCATCCTGTTGAAGCACAACCTTCCAGCCCTGGTCCAGCTGTTCTTTTGCTTTCGACCGGAACGTTTCCCCCTCGACCTCGGTCAAGACAACATGATTGTTATAAACGGCCGGAGGATAGTAATGGGACAAGAAACGGCGAACGATCATGTCGTACACATTCTTCTCTTCCGCACTCAGCCCTCCGGCTTTCTTTGGCGTCGGCATAATCGCATGGTGATCCTCGACCTTAGACGGATTGCATACGGCTCTGTTGCCTTTATGCACCCTGCCGCGATCCGCTCCTGCAGCGAGCTCTCCGTAACTATCCGTGCCTTGCAGCATCGTAAGCACTTTCTGCATAACGGGCAGATTTTCTTCCGTTACATAGTTGGAGTTCGTACGCGGATACGTAATCACCTTATGCTTCTCGTACAACGCTTGCGCGATATCGAGCGTCTTTTTCGCCGAATACCCGAACCTGCCGTTAGCCTCACGCTGCAACAGCGTCAAGTCGTATAGCTTGAACGGATATTCCTTCGACTCATTGACCCGATAGTCCTTGATGGCCCCCGGCTTATTCGTCGTTTTGGCAGCAAGCGCCTCGGCCTTTTCCTTATCGGTCAACCGATCTCCTTGCCATATGCCTGTATAGGTAAAGCCGCTCTGATCGAACACCGCCTTCACGATATAATACACATCGGACTGAAAGGCGGTAATTTCTTTGTGCCGATCGTAGAGCAGAGCCAGTACCGGCGTCTGAACCCGGCCTACCGACAGCAGCGCTTTGTGCTTGATCGTAAACGCGCGTGACGCATTCATCCCTATCAGCCAATCCGCTTCACTGCGAGCCCGAGCTGCTTTCGTAAGCGGTTCGTACTCTCCGTCGCTGCGCAGGTTGTCGAACCCTTTGCGAATCGTCTCCGGCGTCAAATCCGAAATCCAGAGCCGTTCTGTCGGCTGCGACAGCTTCAAATATTGTCGGATATAGTGAAAAATAAGCTGTCCCTCTCGCCCGGCGTCGCAAGCATTGACCAGTCGTCCGCAGCGCTTGGCGAGATCGCCGATCTGCTTCAACTGATCCTTCGTTCTCGGGTTGGGCCAAAGCTTGAACGTATCGGGAATGATCGGCAAATCGCGGTCATTCCACCTTTTATAACGTTCGTCGTACCGATCCGGCTCCGCTAGCGCAACCAAATGGCCGATCGCCCATGTAATGATATAGCGCTCACCTTCCAGGTAAGTCCGCCGATTGGCCGCTTTCGGCTCCACGACTGCCGCAATCGTGCGGCCCATATCCGGTTTTTCGGCAATTATTAACGTCTTCAATCCATCGCCTCTTTACTGAATGGTTCTTGCTTCTTGCCTATTTCTCCAAATGACTTATAATCGCGCCGAACAGACTACGAACGCCTTTCGACCAATTCGGATCTTCCGCATACTTGCGATTGATCCATACGATCGGATCGGTTCCTTCTGGACGGCCCTTACTCAAATTAACGATCGTCCGCGCCGCGATTTCCGCCGAATCGTGAATCGTCGTATTGTAATCTTCCCAGCTGTGAAACACGTTGAAAGGATTATTGACGATTTCTTTCGCCAGCTTGTTTGTCTTCGGGACGAAGCCCTGTTCTTGACCCGTAATCGCGAACAGCAATACGGGATGAATATCGAACGCTTTAGCGGCATCAATAATTGCATCCATATAAGGCTGTTCCGCCAGCATCGAATTTCGTCCTTCCAAGTAGGCGGCAAGCTTCTTCTTATCGATCTGTGTGTACCGCAGCTCCGTTGGAAGCCCGTCTATCGCTGACAAGCTCTGCGGAGCTTGTGCAATCGGCTCGTTTATTTCGCTCTCCGAAGGGGCGGCGGGCGCAGCCGGTGTGAGCCCATACAGCACAGCCGAGCCTGCTAAGAGCAAGAAGAGCAAGCCGTATACATAGGGCTTGACCGGCCGCTTCGCGGGCAGGTCGGCGGGACGCGAAGCAGACGGGCCTATCGGCATTGGGATCACATTGGCCATGACCGTCGCTGCCGTCTCCGCGACAGGCGGTGCTGCGGCCGCATTCGCTTTAAAGCGCTCCCATGACAGATTACTGTGAGGCCCGTCGATTGCCGACTCTGCCGCTTGCAATTCGGTTAACATCCGTTCAAAACGTTCCGGAGCGATCGCTATGCCGGCCCGGGCTTCCGCCCACCGCCGAAGTGGCTCGACAATCTCTGACGAGTCGACGTCGAGCGCCAAGCAAGCTTCGAATATATCGTCCGTTCGAACGGGCGTTTGCCGTTCGATGACCGATGCTCGAATAAGCGAAACGGCTACCCTCCGCTTCACCTCTTCGTCAAAGTCGGGCAATTGCTTATGAATAATACGGTTTACCGCATCTGCGACGATCTGCGCTTTTTTATCTTGCGGCATTTCCGCGAATTTGTGCTGCACATACCGGCGAATGTTACTGACATCCGAGGGCGAGAGCACATAAGCTTGTCCGGCTGGCATGAGGACCGCTCCTTTTGCGTTATCTCATCCCCGATTTTACCACAACTTTCCTCCTTATGGGGAGGTTAGATTCGCAATAGCGGACTGGATTTCAGCAGATTCGACGTATGCGCGTATTTGCTCTTTCTCAAACGCCGTAAACTGGTATTCGCAATCGACATCCTCATCCTGCGGCACGATTTGAGCAATTGCACCGCTCGTCGTACAAATGACCAGCCCGCTGAAATCGATCAGATCGTCCGGTAATGGTGTATCCGCCGACAGCTCGAAACGCAGCGTCAGATCGACCCACTGTCGGTCCCTTTTCTCAATGTGGCTTCGAATAGCAATAAATTTGAGCTCTGTGACGCGTTCAGATCCATATTTAATCATCGTTTTCCCTTCGTTCACTTCTTATTGTCTATTTGATATTCCTAACGACAACAAAAGCGCCCGAAGGCGCTTTTGTTGTAAGCACTATGCTGAGGGTATTGTCGGTTAAGGCAATTGTGACGCACCCATCAAATATTTGTCAACCTCACGAGCCGCTTCGCGGCCTTCATTAATCGCCCATACGACCAAGCTTTGTCCGCGACGCATATCGCCTGCGGCAAACACTTTCTCGACATTCGTCGTATACTTTCCGTATGCCGCTTTCACGTTCGTACGGCGGTCCTGCTCCAGACCGAATTGGTCAACCAGCGTGTTCTCCGGACCTTCGAAACCAACAGCGATCATCACTAGATCGGCTGGCCACACTTTTTCCGTACCTGGCAGCTCCGTATAAATTTTACGGCCGGTTTCATCAACCGTACGTTCGATTTGCACCGTATGCAGCTCTTTCAGCACGCCGTTCTCGCCGACGAATTTCTTCGTCAAAACGGAAAATGCGCGAGGGTCTTCACCGTACAAAGCTTTCGCTTCTTCATGGGCGTAATCGAGCGTGTATACGTTCGGGAATTGCGGCCAAGGGTTGTTCGCCTGATCGCGCTTCAGAGGCGCTTTGGCATGTGTACCGAATTGGGTAACCGATTTGCAGCCGTGACGGAGCGCCGTAGCAACGCAGTCGGTACCGGTGTCGCCGCCGCCGATCACAATGACATGCTTGTCTTTAGCGTTAATGTAATTACCGTCCTCCAGATTGGAGTCCAGGTAGCTTTTAATCGTCCCGTTCAAGTAATCCATCGCCTGATGAACGCCTTGCAAATCGCGGCCTTCGATATCGACCTCGCGAGCTTTCGTCGCGCCGCCGCAAAGGACGATCGCATCGAACTGCTCCTTCAATTCGTCACCCGTAATATCTTTGCCGATCTCCGTATTCGTAACGAATTCGACGCCTTCTTCCGCCAGTAAATCTACACGGCGTTGTACGACGTTCTTTTCCAGCTTCATCGTTGGAATACCGTATGTGAGCAAACCGCCGATACGATCAGCGCGTTCGTATACCGTTACCGTATGTCCAGCTTTGTTCAACTGAGCGGCAGTTGCCATACCTGCAGGTCCGGAGCCGACAACGGCTACCTTCTTGCCAGTGCGCATTTTCGGCGGCTGCGGAACAACCCAGCCTTCTTCGAAGCCGCGATCGATAATAGCTTGTTCAATCGTCTTAATTGTAACCGAATCGCCAATCAGGCCGACCGTGCAAGAGCCTTCGCACGGCGCCGGACATACACGTCCGGTAAATTCGGGGAAGTTATTCGTTTTGTGCAGACGGTCAAGCGCTTCGCGCCACAATCCGCGGTAAATCAAATTGTTCCATTCGGGAATAAGGTTGTTCACCGGGCAACCGGAAACAGTGCCGCCGATTTCTATTCCGGTATGGCAGTAAGGTGTTCCGCAATCCATGCAGCGGGCGCCTTGGGTACGCAATTGCTCATTCGACAAATGCTTATGAAATTCTTCCCAGTCCTTGATCCGTTCAATCGGATCGCGGTCGGCAGGTAGCTCGCGTTGATATTCCATAAATCCAGTTGGTGTAGACATGATTGCAATTTCCTCCATCCGTCATTCTCTTGGCCATGCCAGCCTTCTCTCTCATCCCTAAGAAAGCGTGCAGCGCCTTCTATCTCAACGCAAAACGTTATTCCCTCGCTATCCGAGAGCGATAACCGTTTGTGTTAGGAGGCCCCAACGGAATACGACACTATTCATATCCCATATTAGCATACCATTTTTAAAAATCCTATCATTTCATTCAGGTCAACGTATATGGATTATCCGTACAATCATTTGCACTAATTGAATAACGTTCGTAATATCAACCATTCTGTTCCGCGCGAGTAAACGTCTGGAAAGTGAAATTAAAAGCGTTGGCTTCGTCTTTGCTTACTTCCGTCGCTCCAGTCAGCACCCACTCGCCCTCCGGCAAGGATGGGAAATAGGCATCTCCCTCAGCCACCTTGACATCGACTTCCGTCAACAGCAGCTTGTCTGCATGCGGCAAAAATAAGGCGTAAACTTCAGCCCCGCCAATTATCATCAGCTCCCCTTCTCCTCCGAAACGCTGAGCCGCCTCCTCCACGGAATGTACGGTTTCGCAGCCTTCGAATACGGCGCCGATTTCTCTTGTCAGCACAACGTTTCTTCGATTCGGAAGCGGCTTGCTGCGCAGCGATTCGAACGTCTTCCGGCCCATCAGCACCGTTTTGCCGGTAGTCATTTGCTTGAAATAGGCCATTTCCGCCGGCAAGCGCCAAGGAAGCTTATTTCCGAATCCGATTGTCCGGTTGCGGTCCATTGCCGCGATCATTGTAATTGACATAAGCTGTTTTCCTGCTTTCTATACGGCTACCGGAGCCTTGATGGTCGGATGCGGATCGTAGCCTTCGACTGCGATATCGGCAACATCCACGTCGAAAATCGACGCAACGTCCTTACGGATATGCAGCGTCGGCAGCGAACGCGGCTCTCGTTCCAATTGCGATTCGATCTGATCCAGATGGTTCAAATAGATATGGGCGTCGCCCAACGTGTGAACGAAGTCGCCAACCTCAAGTCCGCACTCCTGTGCGATCAGATGCGTCAGCAGCGCGTAGCTGGCTATGTTGAACGGAATACCCAGGAAAATATCGCCGCTTCGCTGGTACAGCTGGCAGCTTAGCTTCCCTTCCGAAACGTAAAATTGGAACATGGTGTGGCAAGGCGGCAGCGCCATCGAGGGCACGTCCTCCGGGTTCCAGGCCGAGACGATCAACCGACGTGAATCCGGATTTTTCCGAATCGATTGAATCACTTCTTTGAGCTGATCGATGCTGTCGCCGCGAGTCGTTTGCCAGTCGCGCCATTGCTTGCCGTACACGTCGCCTAGCTCTCCATGTTCGCGGGCAAAAGCTTCATCCTCAAGCACTTGCTGCTTGAACGAATCCATCTGCTCCGTATACAGCTTATTAAACGCTTCATCGGTTTGCGAACGCAATCCGAAATTGGTCATATCAGGTCCCGAGTAGGCGTCGCTTTCCACCCAACGTTTAAACGCCCATTCGTTCCAAATATTATTGTTGTGCTGCAGCAGATAGCGGATATTCGTGTCGCCTTTAATAAACCAAAGCAGTTCGCTCAGGATCAGCCGGAAAGGAATTCTCTTCGTCGTCAGAAGAGGAAAGCCTTCCTGCAAGTTAAACCGCATCTGATAGCCGAACACCGACAACGTGCCAGTTCCCGTGCGATCCTCTTTCTTCGCGCCGTTCGCCAGCACATAGCGGAGCAGATTCAAATATTCGTTCTCGCTTGTCTCTATTTTCGTCGTCAAATTCAAACATAATCCCCCGCTCTCATGCAAAATCATCTTCATCTATCTTACCATTAACGCTGTAAAATGACTATCGCCGTCCGTCCGATTTCCGCTCCTCTATGCGCCTTCTCCGCTGCGCAAACCGGTCGGGCGCGCTTTCGAACAGCTTATATTCCTCTTCCGACTCCGGCACGAGATACGGGACCTCCGCCGGTTTGCCGTCCGCTCCCAATGCAACAAAGGTGAAAAAGGCAGTGACGTTAGTCGTGCGCAGGCCGCTGTATAAATTTTCCGACTGCACGACCACATATACCTCAAGCGAACTCCGGTGCGTCCAAGTGACGAAAGCCTCCACCTCAATCACCTCGCCAACCCGGATCGGCGCCAAAAAATCGAGACTGTCCGTTGAGGCCGTGACAACCTGCATTCTGGCATGGCGCATGGCGGCGATCGCTGCCGCTTTATCCATATATTCCATTACTTTTCCCCCGAACATCGTCTCATGATGATTGGTGTCGGTCGGAAAAACGATCTGTGTCATTATTGTTCTGGATTCCTTCGCCAGCTTGCCGTGTTCCATCGTCCGCATCCTTCCTTCAACGGTTATGCCGTTATTATATGCAAAAGGAGGCTCGCATGCCTAGCGGCTGCGATGCCTCCCTTGTCTTGCCTGTTTATATTGCCTCTAACCCGTACGGATGAAAAGCTTACTTCACTACCGTGTGGATCGGATGGCCGAGCGCCACTTCCGCAGCGTCCAGTACGATTTCGCCAAGCGTCGGATGCGCATGGATTGTAAGCGCGATATCTTCGAGCGTAGCGCCCATTTCGATCGCGAGGCCAAGCTCGGCGATCATGTTGGATGCTTCAATACCGATAATTTGCGCGCCAAGCACGAGGCCGCTATCTTTGTCCGCAACGAGCTTCACGAAGCCTTCGTTTGCGTTAAGCGACATAGCGCGTCCGTTGATTGCGAATGGGAATTTGCCCACTTTGACGTTGTGGCCTTTTTCCTTCGCTTCTTTCTCGGAGTAGCCCACGCTAGCGCATTCTGGATCGGAGAAACATACAGCAGGCACACATTTGTAGTCGATAACGCTAGGCAGGCCGGAAATAGCTTCTGCCGCTACGCGACCTTCGTACATGGCTTTGTGCGCAAGAGCCGGTCCAGCGATGATGTCGCCGATTGCATAGACATTCGGATTGCTTGTACGGCATTGTCCGTCTACTTCTACCAGACCGCGCTCGCTGACTTTAACGCCAGCCAACTCAAGGCCGAGGTCGCCGTCAGTGTTCGGGCGACGTCCAACGGTTACGAGCAAGTAGTCAGCCGTTACTTTTTCTTCTTTGTCGCCGACTTTGTACGTCAGCGTAACATCGTTGTCTGTTTGCTCGGCGCTTTGCGCCAGAGCTCCAGTTACGATTTCCGTGTTGGTGCCTTTCAGCTTCTTCGCAACGATCGAAGACATATCTTTGTCGAAGCCTGGCAGGATCGAATCGCCGCCCTCGATGACGGTCACTTTCGTGCCGAACTTCGAGTACATTTGGCCAAGCTCGATGCCGATGTAGCCGCCGCCGATAACGATCAGGCTCTTCGGAATTTCAGGCAGCGACAGCGCGCCAGTCGAAGAGATGATGCGTTTGCTGAAAGGGAATGCTTTCAGCTCAATCGGACGGGAACCCGTTGCGATGATGCAGTTTTTGAAACGGTAACGAGGCGCTTCTTGATCGTTGAATACGCGCGCTTCGTTCTCGTTAATGAACATAACCTCGCCGTTGAAATATTGCACTTTGTTCGCTTTGAGCAAAGAAGCAACGCCGCCGGTCAGTTTTTTAACGATGCCGTTTTTGAAATCTTGCACTTTATTCCAATCCACTTTCACGTCGCCAGCCGTAATGCCGAACGCCGATGCGTGGTTAATCGATTCGTATTGATGGGAAGCCGAAATCAGTGCTTTGGAAGGGATGCAGCCGACGTTCAAGCAAACGCCGCCAACGTTCTCTTTATCTACAACCAGCACGTTTTGTCCGAGCTGCGCCGCGCGAATTGCTGCGACATAACCGCCAGGACCTGCGCCGATGACTAATGTATCGATATCTAAAGAAGCGTCTCCTACTACCATGATTCGTTACACCTCCATGATGAATAGCTCTGGTTGACCCAGCAGCTGTTTGATATAATTCATGAAATTTTGAGCCGTTGCGCCGTCGATGAGACGGTGGTCGAAGCTGAGCGACAATGCCATAACCGGAGCGGCAACGATTTCGCCATCGCGCACGACCGGTTTTTCGGAAATGCGGCCTGTACCGAGAATCGCAACTTCAGGGAAGTTGATAACCGGCGTAAAGAACATGCCGCCTGCCGAACCGATGTTGGAGATCGAGATTGTGCTGCCTCTCATCTCGCTCGCAGTCAGCTTGCCGTCGCGTCCGCGAACCGCCAGATCGCGAATGGAATCAGCAACCATCCAGATGTTTTTGCGGTCGGCGTCATCGATAACTGGAACGATAAGTCCGTTATCGGTGTCCGTAGCAATACCGATGTTGTAGTATTTGTGGTACACGATTTCTTGATTCGCTTCGTCAAGCGTAGCGTTCATGATCGGGAACTGACGGCATGCAGCCACCAATGCCTTCACGATGAATGGCAGATAAGTGAGCTTCGCGCCCTTCTTCTCTGCATATGGTTTATATTTCGCACGCAGTGCAACCAACTCGGTAACGTCCACTTCGTCCATAATGGTAACGTGTGGAGCGGTATATACCGATTTGACCATTGCGTTCGCGATTGCTTTGCGAATGCCTTTGAACGGTACGCGCTCTTCCGGACGGTAAGGCGTTCCCGCTGCAACTGGCGCCGCACTGCTTGCTGCTGCTGGAGCTGCCGCTTGATCCGCAGCTGCTGGCGCTTCTGCTGCAACTACAGCTGGAGCTGCTGCTCCGCCATTTGTTACATCTTCACGTGTGATACGGCCGTTCTTACCTGTACCTGTAACTTGCGTCAGATCCACGCCTTGCTCGCGCGCGAATTTGCGCACGCTTGGCGTTGCAAGCACTGGGCCGCCGGATACTGGCGCCACAGCCGCTGCTGCAGGTGCAACCGGCGCAGCTGCCGCTGGAGGAGCCGCTTGAACAGGCGCCGCAGCTGGAGCTGGAGCCGCAGCTGCCGGAGCTTCTGCCGCTGGAGCTACTTGCTCAGGCAATTCGCCTTCAGCATCGATGATTGCGACGATTTCGCCGATGTGGCAAACTTGACCGTCTTTCACCAATACTTCTTGTACCGTTCCGTTTACCGGACATGGCACTTCGACAACCGCTTTATCGTTTTGCACTTCCATAATAATATCGTCATCCGTTACCTTATCGCCTGGCTTGATGTGCACTTTAATAATTTCGCCTTCGTGCAAGCCTTCGCCCAGCTCTGGAAACCGGTATTCAAATTTCGCCATTGGAGTACCTCCTTTTCCCAACAATAATTAGAAGTTAATTACTTTATTGACAGCGTCGACAATACGAGCTGGCGTAGGAAGCCATTGATCCTCGATTTGTGCGAACGGATATATAGTATCTGGACCGGCTACCCGAAGAACAGGAGCTTCCAGGTGCAAAATCGCTTTTTCGTTGATTTGCGCAATTACTTCGGCTGCAATACCGGATGTTTTTTGCGCTTCTTGCACGACGATCGCACGGTTCGTTTTTTGAATGGACGCGACAATCGTGTCGATATCGAGAGGCACAAGCGAGCGAAGATCGATGACTTCTGCATTGATGCCTTGTGCAGCCAGTTCATCCGCCGCTTTCACAGCTGTATGAACCATCATGCCGTAAGCGATAATCGTTACGTCGCTGCCCTCGCGGACAACGTTTGCTTTGCCAATCTCAACTGTGTATTCGCCTTCCGGCACTTCGGCGCGGAATGCGCGGTACAAGTTCAAATGCTCCATGAAGAAAACAGGGTCATTGTCGCGAATTGCCGCGATCATCAAACCTTTTGCATCGTATGGATTGGATGGAATAACAACTTTGATGCCCGGCGTTTGTACCGCCAAGCCTTCCAAAGAATCAGTATGCAATTCAGCCGCTTTTACACCGCCGCCGAAAGGCGTACGGAATACGATCGGGGAATTGTAGCGTCCGCCCGAACGATAGCGCATGCGCGCCGCTTGAATAAACATTTGGTCCATCGCTTCGTAGATGAAGCCTACGAATTGAATCTCGGCAACGGGACGGAAACCTTGCAGACCCATTCCTACCGCCAAGCCGCCAATCGCCGATTCGGCAAGAGGTGTATCGAATACGCGATCTTCGCTGAATTCCTGCTGCAGCCCTTCCGTTACGCGGAATACACCGCCGACCTTACCTACGTCCTCACCGAAGACGAGTACGTTTTCGTCACGTTTAAGCTCCACGCGCAATCCGTCGCGGATCGCTTCCAACATATTCATTTGAGCCATTTCGTCAGATCCTCCCTCATTTTTGCTTCCGCAAATCATCAGCCTATCTTATTGAAAGTCAGCTTTTTGCTCTTCCAAGTATTTCGGAGTCGTTTCGAACATCGAATCGATCAAGCCGCTTACGGACATTTTTTCCGTTGCTTCTGCTTTCTTAATGTTCTCATTAACGGCAGCTTTCGCTTCTTCCTTCACGCGAGCCGTATCTTCTTCCGACCAGAGGCCTTTTTTCTCCAAGAATTTGCCAAAGCGAATGAGTGGATCCTTGAGGCTCCATTCCGCTTCTTCTTCTTTCGTCCGGTATTTCGTCGTGTCATCGGACATCGAATGCGGACGGAAACGGTAAGTCAGCAGCTCAAGCAGCGTCGCGCCTTCGCCGTTGCGACCGCGTTCGGCAGCTTCCGAAACCGCTTTGATGACAGCAAGTACGTCCATACCGTCGACTTGTACGCCAGTGATGCCTGCTGCAACTGATTTGTGCGCAACAGAAAGCGCAGCTGTTTGTTTTTCGTAAGGAGTTGTAATGGCAAAACGGTTGTTTTGCACCACGAAAATTGCTGGCAGTTTGAATACGCCGGCAAAGTTAAGCGCTTCGTAGAAATCGCCTTCCGATGAACCGCCGTCGCCTGTATAAGCGATCGCTACGCGCTTCTCATTGCGTTTCTTGAACGCCATCGCCACGCCTGCTGCATGCAGCACTTGCGCGCCGATGATGATTTGTGGCATCAGGACATGCACGTCTTGCGGAATTTGTCCGCCGTGCTGATGACCGCGGGAATAAAGGAAAGCTTGGTGCAGCGGCAAGCCATGCCATACCAGCTGCGGCATATCGCGATAGCCCGGGCAAATAAAGTCGTCTTTGTTCAGCGCGTATTCGCTGCCGATCATCGAAGCTTCTTGGCCGGATACTGGTGCATAAAATCCAAGGCGTCCTTGACGGCCGAGGTTAACAGCGCGCTCGTCCCAAGTGCGCGTAAATACCATACGGTACATAACTTCTTTCAATTGATCATCTGTAAGCTCCGGCATATATTCCGGGTTGACAACGTCTCCGTCGAGCGACAATACGGATAGCGGTTTTACAGGTTCCGTTTGAACTTCATAGGGCAGTTTGCTTAGCAATTTGCTCATTTTGAACGCTCACCTCAATCATTAATATTTGAATATTACTGTACTCTGTTATAGAATTATTATAAACCTGTTTACCGAAAATGGTCAAAGCAAAAAACAAAAAAACCGCTGTTTTTTCGCTTATACAACCGATTATATTAAGAAATTGTATATGTAACAGATTATATTTTTCTGTATAACAGCGTAGTACAACTCCATCATTTTCCTAGTCATGGCGCATAAATGTAAGCGTAAAGCAAACATTATGTCTGACTGCCGCTCATTTCGGGGCGCTTCTGCACTCCTACATGCCGCTGGCAAGTAAACAGGCTTTCGATGCGCAACTATGACATCGGGGCCAATCACCCTTCACCTTACTATTGTTTACCCACAAGTTGACTAATCCATTCAAATAGACAGGAGAACCGAAATGACAGACGAACGTTATTTAAAAAGAACAGTGGTCAAGGAAGTCGTTCCTAGCCGCTACTTGCCGGAGGGACAGCGCAATCTTCGCGTTTATTTGCCTCCAGGCTACAACGAAATATTGACTTACCCTGTCGTTTATTGCCAAGACGGAGAAGATTTTTTCAATTTCGGCCGTATTGCTACGACAGCCAACCGACTCATTTTGGATGAAGGGGCTGAGCCCTTTATTATCGTCGGCGTCGATGTCGACAAATCACAGCGCACCTCGGAATATTCACCGGACGGCGAGCGGCATTACAACTACATCCGTTTTTTTGCGGAAGAAATGCTTCCTTATATAGAAGAAAAATATCCGGTTCGCCGCGAGCCTGCGGAACGCTTATTGGCCGGGGACTCGCTCGGAGGCACCGTCTCCTTCCATCTGGCGCTGAATTATCCTGCACTGTTCACGAGAGTAATGTCGCTTTCTGGCGCTTATTATGATCGTTCCCGCGATATAATGGCGTCGCAGACCGATTTAAGCTGGCTTGAGCTTTATATGATCGTCGGCTTGCAGGAAACCGCTTATGAGACGGAAACAGGACCAATGAACTTTGTCGACATTAACCGCCATGCCCGGGAGCTGCTCAAGCAGCGCGGTGCGCGGTTCTCCTATAAAGAATTGAATGGTCAGCATCAATGGGGCTTTTGGCAGAAGGAGCTGCCTGAAGCGCTCCTTTACTTTCTAGGTCAGTAACGGCTGTTAGGCCCGCCAATGATGAAGCATTCTATCATCGGCGGGCCTTTTGTTTGGAGTCATTGGATTAAACCGCCGTCCTTTAGGGAAGCCTAATTCCGATGAGGTTATGCGGCAAGGCCGATCATGGAACGCATCGCCTGCTAGACTGCCTCCACCATCTGAGATACAGGAGGATTTGCAACATGCGCAACAATTATCGCTTGTTCGCGATCATGGCGGCTGTCGCCATTATGATTATGCTGACCGCATGCGGCGGCGGCAACAAAGCCAACAACGGCGGAACGAATAACGGGGGCGGTAACGCCGGCGCACCAGCCGGAGGTACTAAAGACATCACGATCAAAGCCGAGAACTGGAAGTTCAATCCGAAAGAAATTAAAGTGAACGTCGGCGATACCATCAACTTGAAAATGGAAAACGTCAGCGGCAACCACGGCATTGAAATTCCCGATCTGAACGTAAATTTGAAGAGCGGCGAAACCAAATCGTTTACCGTAGACAAAGCGGGCAGCTATGCTTTCCACTGTTCGATTCAGTGCGGTTCCGGCCATAACGATATGGTCGGCACTCTCGTCGTTTCTTAAGGTAGTTAAAACAAAACCGGTTCGCGATAGCGCGGACCGGTTTTGTTTTTTAGATGGAATGCTGGTCTCGTTCCACACGCTAGCGGGCGCTTAAGGCAGTAGCTCCTACTCTATGCTCGACGTGGGCCAAGTAACTGGCTCTTACTTTTACTCGTTACACCTGACCATACCACGCCGTTCGTCGTTTGCGCCAACTCACGGAGGAATAAATGCAAAAACGCAGTTATTTCCTCGATTCACGCCCCCCATTGCCCAATAACGTCCTTTTTGCAGTTATTTCCTGGCTTAAACCGTCGGTTGAGTCTATATAAAGAAAAATAACTGCCAAAAGGCAGTTATTCCCACATTCTAGGTTAATTCCAGGCCAAATAACTGCGGAAAGGCATTTATTTAGCCGCACAATATGATAAGGTAACTCGCAAAGGAAGCGGAGCCGAGGCAGCCAGCTAACTAACAAGATGCAAGGGAACAAGTCTAGCCACCCTGCTCTGCCCCTGCCAGCGATTCGAGATTAGTTACTTCCTTTCAACGCGCTGCGAACCTGTTCCAGCAGTCTGTCGCACCCTTCGTCCACCAGTTCATAAACATAGTCGAAGTTACCAGTGTAATAAGGGTCCGGCACATCGACGATACCCTTTTCCGGCAGCAATGACATGAAAGTGAGCACTTCCGCGCCTCTGCCCTTATCCGCACCGGACACAGCGCCGTCAATCAACTCTCGTACGTCCTTCTCGTTCTTGGTATCCATGCAAACGATGTAATCAAACTGATCGTTATCTTGTCCGATAAATTGCCGGGCCTTCATCCCGGCATAGGATATGCCTTTCAAGTCAAGCTGCTTGCGGGTGCCTTCATGCGGAGGATGGCCGATATGCCAATCGCCCGTTCCCGCCGAATCCACTTCAACGATTCCATCCAAACCCGCCTGCTGCAGCTTGCTGCGGAAGACAGCTTCCGCCATCGGCGACCGGCAAATGTTGCCTAAGCAAACAAATAAAACCCGAACATTCGACATTATACCGTTTCCCCTTTCTTCTGGATAATTTTTTGTTTGAGCGAGCGTCTAGGAAGCTTCCATTTATAGTGAACGGAGAGCATACGCAGCGTAATAATAATGACGAAAAGAAATAGAAGATGAATGGTGGAATGAAACCAGCCTTGCGCGATGACGAGACCGGCAAGCATAGCCCAAACCGCATAAATTTCATCTCGCAGCACCAGCGGCTTTCTGCCCGCCAGCACGTCGCGGATAATTCCTCCGCCAATCCCTGTAAGCATGGCCGCCACAAGCACCGCGCTTGTCGGATGCTTCATTTCGGTCGCATACAACGCGCCTTGAATCGCGAAGGCGGCAAGTCCGATTGCGTCGAAAAAAGCTTCGCTTTTCCGCCATGTTACGATCCACCTGGACGGTAAAATAAAGGCAATCAGCATCGCAATCAGCGCGATTTTAAATAGATGCCCTTGATTCCACAACGTCGTAACCGGAATACCGATCAATAAATTGCGGATGACGCCCCCGCCGAATGCCGTCACAAGACCGAGCACGAATACGCCCAAAATGTCGTATTCCTCTTCCATCGCCACAACCGCGCCGCTGACTGCGAAAGCGACTGTGCCGATAATGCTGAATACGGCAAAAATATCAATATCCAACCGTTCCTCCTCCGCTTCCGTTCCGATCCCGCTATCCGGGCATTAATTCTGTCCTTTCCCATTTTATCCGCGGACACCCTGTTACGCAATGAGAATTTTCACGAAAATCCGGCATATTTCGGTTAAAAGCTGGTTTTTGTTCGGTATTTGGCAGTATACTGTTCAACAGCGACTAACCTTGCAACCGCTCGAAAGGGGCTAATATTCATGACTAACCGAGTCGTTATATTTACAGGAGGCAGCCTCGACGACTGGGCTCTTGCCCATATCCGCCCGGATGACAAGCTGATAGGTGCGGACAGGGGCGCATCATTTTTGATCGAACACGGCCTAATCACAGATCTCGCTATCGGCGATTTCGATTCCGTAACACCTCAGCAAATGGAGCAAATCCGACAAATAAGCCGGGAAACGCTTGATTGCGACCCGATTGACAAAAATTACACGGATACAGAGCTGGCTTTTCACCATGCACTGGAGCTTCGCCCGGATGAAATTGTGCTGATTGGCGCGCTCGGAAGCCGCTTCGACCATACGCTCGCCAATGTCCAACTGTTGGCCTTGGCAGTAGAGCACAACATTCCGGCATACATTTTCGATGAACATAATGCCATTCAGTTGGCGGTAGGGCCAGCCGCAGTGACGGTCGAGAAAAAAGACTATTCGCATATGTCGCTGCTTCCCTTCTCATCGCGTGTAACCGGCATCTACTTGCACGGCTTTCAATATCCGCTTAACGACGCCACGCTGCAGACCGGCCAATCGCTCGGTATAAGCAACGTTATTGCCGAACAAACCGGCATCGTCGAATGGCGCGAAGGTCAGCTTCTCATTATTCGCAGCAAGGATTAACCGACAAGAGCCGCTTCGGCGGCTCTTGTCATAACTCCCTCTTGCGGGCGTTGTTGTATTTTAGCGAAGTATTTTTAGCGAAGTAAGTACTCATCGTACTTCCTCAGTGTTGGATCATCCTGCATCCCACTTCGACCAAAACCAGCATCCTCGCCTCTCTACTCCTCTGGGTTCATTTCGATCTGCAGCCCTTCTATATGCTTGCGGCTCATCAGCTTGCGTATTTTTCGATTTCCCTTCGTATCGAAAACAATGTCCATATCGTAATCCTCGCCCGGATACAGCTTCTCCTTCGCAATGTACGGCTTGAGGCGCTTTCGATTAAACTTCAGCTTTTCTCCTTTTACCTGTACAATCACTTCGCCCCGCTCGTTTGCCGGCCTGAATACGATGCCGTGTCTGCGCAGCGGATAAATCCAAACCGCATCGCCTTGACGGAATTCGCTGACGGCCGGCTTCGTTTGCTGGGGATTTGACCTAACGGATGCTTCAGTCACCTTCGTCTCGTATACGACCTCTATATCGCTTATAGCATTATCGAGGATATGCGGTGGTACTCGTGTCGGATTAAGCAGCGATTCGGCTGGAATAGCGGGCGTCCTCTCCTGCACAAGCAGCTTAGCTCGTTCAAGCACCTTCTCCGGAAGTCCGATGCGGCTAGCAATTGCAAAAGCTTGACTTTCACCAGCAGCTCCCACTTCCAGCCTGTACAGCGGCTTTAGCGTAACCGGATCAAAAGCCATGCGAGCGTTCATGCAACCCGGAGCAGTTGAAGCAAATGTTTTGATCTCGTTGAAATGTGTCGTAGCCGCTACGAGGGATCGACGCGCCAGCAGTTCTTCGAGTACTGCAATTGACAAAGCAATCCCTTCACCTGGATCGGTTCCGGCTGCCATCTCGTCCAGCAGGAGAAGCGAGCGGTCGTTCGCTTTTTCCAGCATTTCCTTCAGTATGGTCAAATGCGAGGAGAAGGTGCTGAGCGATTGCTCCATGCTCTGTCCATCTCCTACATCGGCCAATACTTCCGTGAAAATCCCGAATCGGCTTCCCTCCTCTGCTGGCGGCAGCAGGCCAGATTGCACGAGCAGCGTCAACAAACCTATTGTTTTCAGAGCCACTGTTTTACCGCCCGTATTTGGCCCCGTTATAATGAGTTGTTTCCAGCGCAATCCAAGCTCGACGGTCAAAGGCTCACTCTCGTTTCCGAGCAATGGATGGCGGGCCTGAATAAGCCGAACGACCGGTTCATCGGTCAAAACCGCTTTTTGTCCGCCGTAAGACCTGGAAAGCTTGCCTTTCGCCATAATAAAATCCAATACCGCCATCGCTTCCGAATTGCCGCGAAGCTGTGCGGCGTTCTCATCCGCCAGATCGGATAATCCGGACAAAATAACGGTTCGCTCGCGTTCCTCGTCTGCCTTCCATTGCCGAAGCTCCTCTTGCAGCCCTGCTACATCGATCGGTTCGATGAATAGCGTCTGTCCGCTGGCCGATTCATCCCATACCGTTCCCGGCACCTGCTTGCGCAGCTCCCTTTTGACTGCGATAACGGAATGTCCTCTTCGTTTGCTGACGATCGGCTCCTGCAGCGCCGACTTGTATTTCGATAACGAAGCCTCGAGTTTGCGTTCAATTCGATCCTCCATCAACGCGATTTGACGTCGGATCGCCGCCATATTGGCGCTTGCCTGATCGGTAACGGCTCCGAAACGAATACATCGATCCAGTTCTTGACGAAACTGCGGCAAGTCATACATCGAATCGGCATAACCGGCAATCGTCGGCGTCAACTGACGCTTGCTGTCCATATATCGTTTCAATTGGCCGACCGAAACGAGCCACTTGAGCAGCAGCTCCAGCTCTTGCTCCGCATAAATCTTGCCTTTGCCCAGCAGCATAAGCAGCGCGTCTATGCCCTCCATAGCGGACAGCGGTACGCTCGCTCCTGTTGCGAGCATGGCCGACGCTTCCTCGGTTTCTGTCAGCCAGGCAGCGATTTGATTGCGTACAACGCTTGGCGCAAGCCGCTCAGCCAACTCTTTTCCAGCAGGCGATACCGCATAGGATACAAGCTTCTCCTTCATTTTCCCGTATTCCAATCGATTCATAGATCGTTCATTCATATAAGATCGCTCCTTTGGCATATTCGAAATAGGCATAAAAAAAGAACGGGACGCATGCGCGCTCCCGTTCTTTTTCATGACCTCGGCCGCCTTTGCCTAAAGGGAGCCAGCATGAGGGCGGGCTGCGATAAAAATCGCATACCCAACTGCTATCCCTTTAAGAAAACGCAAAAAACCGTGCTGCAAGAGCACGGTGAGCCGCTGATGTCATTCAGTCGGAGTCCACATGTTCTTAACTCTTGGCATCGGACTCGCGATTGTCGCACAGTTAAATAAACATGCCGATTTCATTTCGGCAAGTCAACTGGCCAGCCGCATACATGCGGCACGCGTCCGATCTATCCAATTAGGAGTTAAGAACACCCGTAATCATTAAAATGGCCCCTTTCGGAATGACAATCCAAATTTCTGTTTTTACTGTATTACATTTGTGCTCATTTTGTCAAACGTCTTCGTCGCCCAATTCCTTAAAACGAACTTTGATGAGCGTATCCCAACTCTTCTAGAAACGCATAAATTGCTTTTAACGGCTGCTTAGTGGAAGCACTTGCTCCTGCAAGGAACGAAACCAACAAAACTTTCTCTACCATGTACTGCAGCTCCTACAGCGATTGCAAACGCACTGAAACCAGCATCTCCGCAAACGAAAAAGACGTATTCCCTCCCCACCACACATAGCGGAAACGAATACGTCTTACTCATGCGCCAGTCAGAGCGCAAACGATAATCCCGAAATAGCAAACCTCGCACATTCCGGCAGCGGATAAAACTGGCGCAGATCAATATCATGCGATAAATGCGTGAAAAATACGCGGCGCGGCTTCCACTCTTCAATAAGCTCCAGAGCTTCTTTCACGTCATAGACGGAGCGCGTTTCGTATGGATAGGGCTCCTCGTAAAAACTCGTTCCGAGCACCAGCACATCCAATCCGTAGAGCGGCTGCTGTTGCTGCTCTGTCAGCCCGATCGCGTCAGAGCAGTATGCCCAGCTTGCACCCGTCTCCACTTCATCGAAACGATAAGCGTACGAATAGCCGTTCTTCCCATGATGAACACGCCAGCAGCTGACCGTCCATCCACCGAGCTGAAACGGCTTGTCGGCTTCTACGAACTGAATCTGCTTGCCTAACCATGGAAAACGGGCCAAAACCTCGACAATCACTTCCGCTGGCGCATAAGCCGTTCCTTGGCGACCCGTCCAGCGGCAGGCGTCAGCCCACTCTACCAGACCGCCAATATGATCGAAATGGGCGTGGGTTAACAAAATGCGGTGGATGTCGCGAAGACCCGCCGCCTCCATTTGTCTGCCCCAATCCGGCCCGCAGTCGATCAGCGTTGTGCCGCTCTCTTCATCCTCGATTTGCACAAGCGACCGCAAGCGCCTATTGACACCGCCTGCTGACGACCGCGCTTCCTCGCATACTTCGCAATCGCAATAGACGCGAGGAACGCCCATCGAGTCTCCCGTGCCGCGAAACGTTACCTGCATCATAACGGCAACAGCTCGATTTGCTCCATTTCCCGAAGCGCGTCTACCATCGCATGCCAAGCGTCCGGCTTATTCGGCAGCGCCGAATAATACTCTTGCAGGAAACGAACGACAAGCTCGGCTGGAATCCGGTCCAGCTCCTCGTCTGCCGGCAAGAAGCTCAGATTCAGACCTTCGACCGCTTCACCTTCATGGTCCCAAGAAGGATGAACGTAGTCGATATTAAGCCTTTTATAGCCCATATGGGAAAGCACTTCACGTCTGACGTAAGGGTTCATTGGCGTTACGCCGCCAAAGCCGTGCTCTTCCGCCGACTGAGGGTCGTAAATTTCGGCAAACATGCCGAGCGGCTCCGTGCCGGATTGAAGCGCGAGACGCGCCAAATCCTTTTCACGATTGCGCATGAGAAATCGTCCGATCCCTTTGCCTGCTTCGCCGATAATGGTGAAATCGGTCATCGCCGTCCGGAAATGCGGATAGTACCGGTATTCGGTAGAACCAATCACTCGATCGTCCTCGTCGATAGCAACGTAAACATGGATGCTTGGGTCTTCCAGCGGCTCTCGCCACAGTTCATAAGCAAGCACTTCCTCCGGCGGGAAAATACGCTTCAAAAGCGCATGCAGCTCGGTAAAATAACGATCTTCGATTGAAGTGATGCGATAATAACGCATACGTTCACTCTCCCTTCCAAACCTCTATGTCATATATCTATCTATAATCTGCTTGCAGCTTACAACATGTATACTTATGCCTCACGGCTGTTCCCCGTACACAAACGGATTGGCCCACTCCATCAGAACCGCGTTGCCGCATGACTCCTCGTCGTCCAAGTAATGAGAGGCGATGCCGACCGGGGTGCGTCCGCAGCGCAGCAGAAACGAAATGACCGGGTCTCTCCGCTCGCCGGACATGACGCTCTGCACATACTGCTCCGGCGTCATCTGACCGGCTGCCAGATGATAGCCCGGCATGCGTCCGGCGCCGAGCAGCCTGCGCAGCTTTAAAGCAACAACCGTTTCGTACATCGTTTGCATAAGCCATTTGCCAATACCCGTTTTGCGATAGGCTGGAACGACGCATATATCGGCTACGTACAACGTATCGCCGAAACGGTTATGATTGCGGATGTAGCCGCTGTCCGTTACCGTTTCCCAGCTATGAGCATGTTCGTAATCGGCCATGTCCACAATCAGTCCGGTCATGGAGCCAATAATCTGGCCGTCCATTTCGGCGCATAAAGCGCCTTCCGGAAAACGGCCGATATGCTCGCGCAGCTGATCTACATTCCACCAAAGCTCCTCGGGGTAAGGGGGCGGAAAGCTTTGGCGCTGCACTTCGATCAGCGCTTCGAAATCCTCTTCGTTATACCGGCGAATAATTGCTTCAGCCGGTTTGCCGTCTTCCCGAAATACGTATAGACGTTTTCTCACGAGAATTTCCTCCCTCACTTCCGAACAAATTCGGCAGATTCATTGAAATGAAAAACTAAGACCAATCCGGATACAAATCGGTTCTCCGGTCGCGCCACGTCGTAACCGAGCCGCCAGCCCGGACGTCCTCAAGCAGCGAAAGATCGAGGTCCGCAACGACGAGCATATCGTCGTTAATCACCCCTTCGCTGAGAATGCCGCCTGGCGGAAATGGGATGTCATTCGGTGCGATAATCGCCGCTTGACCGTAATTAGCGCGCATAAAATCAACCTTTCGCAGCGCGCCAACCGTACCGGTCGTAACGACGTATACTTGATTTTCAACCGCTCTCGCATGGCAGCAGTAACGAACCCTATGGAAGCCGTGACGGTCATCCGTGCAAGAAGGACAAAAAATGACGTCCGCCCCTTTAGCCCGCGCCATCCTTACGATTTCAGGAAATTCGATATCGTAGCACGTCAGCATGGCGATTGTGCCGAAAGCCGTTTCGAACACATTCAGCCCATCGCCTGGCGACATGCTCCATTCGGAAACCTCCGTCGGCGTCAAATGGATTTTCGGTTGTCGGTCGATCTGGCCGTTCGGGTGAAAGAGATGCGCCGTATTTTGCCGCTTGCCGTCTCCCACGTCTACGACATGCGTCCCGCCTACAATGTAGACCCCGTATTCGGCAGCAAGCGAGGCGAACAACGTCTCGTACGCTTCCGTAAATTCGGGAAGCCGGTCGATTGTCAGCGCTTTTCCTTCCCCGTCTCCGATCGACAGCAGCTGCGTCGTCATAAACTCGGGGAATAAAATAAATTGCGTGCCGTACTCCGAAGCGTTGCGTACGTAATGCGTCACCTGCTCGGCGAATTGCTCAAATGAAGCAATGTCGGCCAGTTTGTATTGCACCGATGCTACCCGGTATTTCAACCTCATCCCGCTCCTCTACTTCCGTTGTTTGAACTGAAGGGAAATGGTCGTGCCGAGATCCGGCAAGCTGAATACGTCGATTTTCCCTTCATGCATGTCGACGATTCGCTTGGCGATTGACAAACCGAGGCCGACGCCGCCGGTCGCTCTGCTCCTTGCGCCGTCTACGCGATAAAATCGCTCAAACATATGCGGAATTTCGTTTTCCGGTATGCCGATGCCCTTATCCTTCACTTCGATCTTGACGATGTTCTTCATCAAGGAAATGTTTACTTCAATCGGATCCTTGCTGTACTTGATCGCGTTGTCGAGCAGGATAACGAGCAGCTGCTTGATCTTCTCCTTATCCCCGTACATGCGGATCGTCTTCGCTGCCGCCTTCACGCGGATTGGACGCTGGAACGTCGTTTGCAGCATGCCCGACAGCTCGTTCACGACCTGTACAACATCAAACAATTCCTGCCGCAGCCAGTCCTCCCGTTCCGCCTCCGCAAGCGTCAGCATCGACTTGGTCAAGTTCTGCAGCCGCGACGTTTCGCGGTCGATGGCGTCGATCGCTTCGTTGCGGACATTTTCGTCATCTCGTCCCCACCGTTTTAGCATGCCTGCATAGCTGCTAATAACAGTAAGCGGCGTTTTCAGCTCATGGGAGGCGTCAGCGACGAACTGCTTTTGCCGCTCGAACGTTCGATCCAGCCGCTCAATCATTTGATTGAACGCCCGTACAAGCTGCTGCAGCTCGGCCGATTCCTCGGAACTGGTCGATTCGATTTTGCGGAGCTTGCCGCTGCGGTCGATTTCCCGCATCGTATTGACCATCTGCTGCATCGGCGCCGTTAAGCGCGATGTAAACCAGTACGTGCCGAAGATCGAGAACAGAATAGCGCCCGCGCTCGTGACCGTGAGCGCCGCTACGAGAATTTGCAAGTAATCGTCTAGCTCGTTGAGCACCCGATTGACCTCTAGCATCGCGACGATGTCAGGACCGTCGTATAGCGGAATGCGCATATACAAGATCCGTTCGCTGCTTTTCGAAATCATGCCGGTATCGTGCTGCCGCTGAAAGACAACGGGCAAGTTCAACAGCACCGGATCGGAACCGGTAATGTTGACAACTTTGTTGTCCGGCAGCACGATGCGAATCATCTCGTTCACGTTGTAATATTCGCTTAGCAGATCGGGGTCGTACATGCCCTTGCCGTTCTGAATGAGCGGATTTTCCAGCATGAGATTGACCTTGTTGCCAATGACGCGTTCTTCGCTTTCCGTCGTTATTTTAATGACATAGAAATAAACGAAAATATTAAATAAAATCAATATAAAGATTAACCAAAAAATGGTGAAAAGCGTAAATCGTTTACGCAGCGTCATGCGTCTGGCTCCTTAATCATATAGCCGACTCCGCGTACGGTATGAATAAGCTTGTGCCGATAGCCCTTGTCCAGCTTTTGGCGCAAATAACGGATGTACACGTCGACCAGATTCGTCTCGCCGATAAAATCATAACCCCATACTTCTGATAATATATCCTCGCGCGACTTCTCCTCGTTCTTGTTCTCAACCAAGTAAACGAGCAGCTCAAATTCACGCGGCGTCAATTCGATAAGAATATCTTTGCGGAATACTTTTCTCGTCCGCAGCTCAATCGTCAGGTCGCCGACCTTAATCTGATCAGAGCCCTCCGACTCTTTCGGATACTGTTGGAAAATGCGCAAAATGTTGCGAACACGCGCCAGCAATTCCTCCATCGCAAACGGCTTCGTAATATAATCGTTAGCGCCATGCTCGAATCCGCTTACTTTGTCGGGCACCGTATCTCTTGCCGTAAGCAAAATTACCGGAACCGGGTTGCCGGCTTGCCGCAAGCGGCGAAGCACCTCGATGCCGTTAAGCTCGGGCAGCATCACATCCAGCAGAACCAATTCCCACTCGCCGGAAGAGGCCATCTCATAGCCGGTTCTTCCATCAGCGGCGGTGCCAACTGTATATCCTTCATGCTCAAGCTCGAGCTGCAAAATGCGGGCGATGCCCGCTTCGTCTTCTACGACTAGGACGCGATCGTTCATTCTAGTTGTTCACCTGCTTCCTCACGGTTCGTTGCCGAACCTGTAATAAAAATATAATAGTGAAGCTTAATCGTAATTGCAAGCAATAGAGACGGCGCTCCTTGTGCCGCCATATCGATATTTCCCGCATTATTATAGCACAGCACAGCTTATTTTGTATCGAGCCCTCTCCTGATCTCTCTCAAAATGGGATGCATCGCTTTGTCCAACTGCCCCTTTAGCGTGCGGTCGTCCGTCGCCCATTTGCCTCTCCATAGCTGCGTCAGCCATTTCTCGGCAGGCAATTGCGGAATGGCGGCAAGCGGCGGCTTTCCAAACATCGTTAGCCAATCCGCTTGCCTTTTGAAAGGTACGGCCTTATTGGCAATCCAGTACAGCTTGCCTCCATTCGACTCCAGCTCCCAGGACAGTTTTTCCAGCTTATCCAGCCTTTCAGTCCGTAACTTGGAAGGATACGGGTCGGCAACGGCAAACACCGTTTGCGACTGCAGCAGCCAAGGCCAGCATTCGTCTTGCTCCAGCGCATTGCCCATGTCGAGCAGCGCCGTTCGGCCGGGGGCTTGTCCAAGCAGCACTTTTAGCTTTTCTAAGCTGTCGTTCGCCATCCCCGTATTCGTATAAGGCGGTGCGAAACAATGCAGGCCCCCGGACGACCAGGAGTCGAACGGCATCTCATTCCGTTGCAAGGAAGAAGCTGTACCGTTCAGTAAAATTTGCCACTCTGGGCGGGAAGAAGGAATTTCTGCCGCGGCGCATGCCACCCCGGATTCTGCCAGCAGCTTGGCCGCTGTAATGGCCACAAAAGTTGAGCCGGCTCCGGGCGATAAGGACAGAAAAGAAACTTGCGGCCTCTTCCGCGCCGGTTCTCGGTGCACTGTATGTACCAACGGTCTGTTGACCGATTCATTTCGAGCCAGCCGTTCCAATTCAGATTCCAATGCCGCCATTGAAGCCCACCGATTGCCCGGTCTCTCCTGCAACATTTTCCCTAGCAGCGTTTTAAACACAGGAGGCGTATCCTCCTGCAGCGCATGCATCGGGTCGCCGCGAAGTATAATATCCGAGCGATAATATCGTCCACCGCTCAGCAAATAGAAAAGCAAAGCGCCTAGACCATAGATGTCGGTACAGGGTCCGCTTTGCATGTCCCCGCTCGCTTGTTCGGGCGCCGCGAAGCCGGGCGTGCCTAGCAGCTCCGTATCCTCGCCGTAACCGAGTTTATACTGTCTCGCAATGCCGAAATCAATCAGGCGAATATGGCCGCCTTCCTCGATCATCACATTGGAGGGCTTCAAGTCGCGATGAATAATTCGCGGCGTTTGCCGGTGAAGGTAATCGAGTGCCGAGCAAAGCTGCAGCGCCGTTTGCAGCACTTCGTGAAACGGCAGCCTTTTACCGAATCGTGCGAATCGACCGGACAAATCTTCTCCGTAAATATAATCCATGACCAGTGCATCTGCATGCAACGCAGCAACCGTGAAACGATCAATAATTTGCGGCAAATTCGGATGGCTGAGGCGAGTTAGCAACGCCGCTTCCTCCGTCATTCGGCCCTCGCTCCGCTCCTCTCCTCCCCCAGCCGAGACGGTCAGCTTGACCGCTCTCAGCTTTCCGTACAGCTGTAAATCCTCCGCCGCATAGACAGCGCCCATCCCGCCGCTGCCCAGTTTTCCCGTCAAGCGGTAACGGCCGTTCAGCACCGTTCCGTTCTCTGCTGACCTAAACCGATCCATTCCTGCCATCCTCCTCTATTAGGCAACAAAAAAAGCACCTCGATCCGCCTGCGGCGCCATGCTTTTCGCATAACTGCCATCAAGGTCGGATCGGGATGCTTTCCCAGTCCTGTTTCTTCAATTGCCTTCCATATAGCCCTATCCTACCATAGCTGAAGTCGTCCTTCAAATAGATATCGATTGAGGCGGCTGCTGCTTATAAACAGCCGATTCGTACCTATGTATCCTTCTTCGTCATATAGAGCGTAATCTCTTCCCGGTTGTGAAAGAGCTGCTTTGATCGACGAATGACGAATGCGGTTGACATCCGCTCTTTCACTTCCCGTATCGTCTGAAGCGGCTTACGGTGCATCAGCTTAACCGTGACGATCGCCGTCGCTCCCGGAACGAGAGCCTGCTCCAAATCGAGCACAAGCCGGCTCATTTGCATTGGACTCCAGCTCATATCGCATACAAGCAAATCGAACGTGTCTGGCTGAAATTTTACATCGGACGCGTTCTTCTTCAGGTAAGTCAGACGCTTATTGCCAAGCAGCGATGGATGTAGCTCGCCGGGATCGATTGCCGTTACCCGTACGCCTCTCTCCAGCAGCAGCGACGTCCATCCGCCGGGAGCCGCCCCGATATCTAGCGCTGCGCGGAAATTGGCGTAATCGAGGCCGAACTCTCTTTCCGCTTCCAGCAGCTTGAATTTCGCGCGAGAAATTTGTCCTTCTTCCCTCTGAAAACGGATCGCCCCGCCCGGCCAATCGGACAGCATGTCCTTTGGGCTTCCGATGCCGACATGAAGCTCATTCTCCGCTGCATAGACCGCAACGATCAAATCCGGACTTTGTACGACATGCTCCGCCCCGCATTCCGTTAGCGTCCGATCCAATGCAGCTTTCGTATCCGCCGCAGAGAAAGGATAGCTTGTCTTAGCGTTTCGCCGGACATGAACCGCCACATCCTTGCCGCTTAAATTCGATTTCGCATCGCTCACCGCTTCGGCAAGTCTTTCTAAGTCCGCGTCGTTGCCTTGCAGCTCAAAAGTCCGGTCAACAGGCTGAATATGCCGAAGAAAAGCCGGCCGCTCCTTGCTAATCGTATCAACGAACGTCTCCGGGGATACTTCACTCTCCACCATAAACACTTCTCCGGCGGCCAACGGCGATACTTTCAACCGTTCGAACAGCCGCCGGAGCTCCTCTATCGCATAAGGCGAATAACCTTGATTCGCCGTGCCAATCCATTTGTTCACGTTTCCAATCCTCCGTATCTAATAAAACCGCTTCGGCGGCGAAAAAGAACGCTTAATCTCGCGCTTGCTTCGCAATCTCTTCCAGGAGCGGGTCCGGCATCGGGCCGTTATTCAATCTGACGCTCATCGGGGCATGCTGCGACAGCATATGATACATTTGCATGCGGCCCGCTGCGCTCGAAGTGTGCAAGTACACCTGCTGCGGAAACCGGCCCGACTCGACGATATGGCGGACCACCTCGTAGCCGGTAGGCTCGCTCCAGCCCAAATCGTAATCCAGCGACAAGATGCCGATCGGCTCCGAATCGACCAGCAGTTTGCATTCCTCGGCGTTGCGCGCAAGCACGAAGCCGGCCGGACAAGGCCGGTAATCGTCCAAATATACATGAATCATGCAAGCGTCCCCCATTCACGCATTAGATTCAATTGCCGACCATAGGTGCCGTCTTCATCCGGAGGCGTTTCTAAAATAAACGGCGTTTGCCGAAGCTCCGGGAGCGTAGACAGCCATTTCAAGCTTTCCTCGCCAACAAAACCGTTTCCGAGCGCCGCATGACGGTCGCGTCTGGAGCCTGCCGGATAACGCGAATCATTCAAATGAACGGCAGCGACCGATTCCAGCACACCCAGCCGTTGCGCCTTGTCCAGCCATTCGCCATCATCCGCTCCTTTCCATAGTCCGCTAGCGAACATATGGCAGCTGTCGAGGCAGTAAGCCAGTTTTTCCGGATAATCGCAAAGCTTGCGGATCTGAGCAAGCTCTTCGAATGTTGTTCCCATATACGCATGTTCGCCGGACTGCACTTCAATCAGCAGCTTCGCCTTGCCGTTCCATACGCCCGTAATTTCGTTCAAGCTGGCCACTATGAGCTGATAGCCCCGCAGCGGATCCGCACCCTTGTAAATGCCAAAGTGAACGACGACGCCAATGGAGCCGCACGCCTCGGCGATTTCCAAATCGTTCAGCAGCGATTGGATGACCTTCTGCCGGTAGTTCTCGTCCTCCGCTGCCAAATTCGCCGGATATGGCATGTGAGCGACCGAAACGATATCGTTGCGAGCGCAAAAATCGGCGCAGCTCGCCGCATCGCGCAAGTCCAACCTCTTGATCGACAGACTTCGAGGGTTTTTCGGAAAATATTGATAAACGGCGAGACCTTCATCCCGCGCTTGCATTGCCGCCGCAGCGTAGCCGCCGCGAATGCTCAAATGCCTGCCGATCCGCATCCTTGTTAGATCTCCTTCTGGCAGGAAGGACAGTAAAAGGCTTTGCGCGAGGACAGCTCGATCTGCACGATCGGCGTGCCGCATACGCGGCAAGGCTCGTTCGGACGGTCGTATACCGCGCAATGGTCGTTATAGCCTCCCGTCAGCGTATCGCCTGCCGTGAACGGCAGCTCCATATAGCCGCCCCGTTCGATTCCTTCCACTAGCACTTTATGCATCGCTTCATGCAACCGTTCCCAATCGCTTTCCGCCAGAAGCGGGATCTTCGTATCCGGCCGAATGCCTGCTGCAAACAGCATTTCATCCGCGTAGCAGTTCCCGATGCCCGAAACGACATGCTGGTCGATTAGGGATGTCTTGATCGCTCCCCGTTTCTTCTTAAAACGCGCGGCGAATGCACTGGCCGTCAGCCTTTTGTCGAACGGATCGGGTCCGAGCTCAGAGAGCTTCGCGTCCGCTTCTTTTACGGACAACAAATGGAGGAAACCAAGGCGAAGCCCGATAAAGTAGAGGCTTCCTTCCTCGAACTGAATCGTCACCTGCACGGTTCGGTCCGGCCGCTCCTCTTCATTGCCGAAAAACAGCAAACCGCCCAGCATTAAATGCAGGACGAGACGTTTGCCGTTGTCCAGGTGGAACAACAAATACTTGCCCCTGCGCTCGACGAACCAGACGGTTCTGCCCGTCAGTTCGCTGTCAAACGCTTCAGCCGACAGATTGATCGATTTCTCGCGGGTCACTTCTGTACCGACGATGCGGGCGCCCGCAATCCGATCGGTCAGCATCTTCCGATATGTTTCCATTTCCGGCAGTTCCGGCATAATTGCATTCTTCCTTCCTATCCGATCGCTTTCTTCTCCTTATCTCCCTATGCTACGGGAAATATACGAGATCAGTTCGTTTAAATTTTCTAGCACAACGTCAGGCTTGCAGCCTGCCGCTTCGGCATAATGTTCGAAATTGTCTGCAGTAGTAAGACCCGTTAGCACAAGTGCGGTTCCGCAGCCCGAGGCATGTCCTGCCGCAATATCCGTGGCGAGATTGTCACCAACGACCCACGTCTCTTCCGCTGCCATAGCCAGCTTGTCCAGCGCGTAATCCATCAAAATCGGCGACGGCTTCCCGATCAGAATCGGCTCTTTGCCTCCCGCTGCCTTCAGCATGGCTCCAATCGAACCCGCGCCCGGCGTCAAGCCGTTCTCTGTTGGAAGCAGCAGGTCCGGATTCGTCATCACATAAGCGGCTCCCCCGCGAATACGGCGAACCGCAGCTGCAAGCGTCTCGTACGTCAGCTTGCGGTCGATGCCTTGCAGAACGAAATCGGGAGCTTCAGCCTCATCATCGACGATCAGTCCCGCTTCTTTGGCGGCTTGCCGGAGGCCTGTCTCGCCGACAATATGTACGACCGCTCCCGGCTTTTGTTCAGCGATATAAGCGGCAGCAGCTTGAGCCGACGTGCATACGTCGCCAGCATCGGCTTCGATGCCCATCCGCCGCAGCTTCTCTGCCACTTCCTCAGGGGTAGCGGTTGAATTATTGGTTACATACCGATAAGGCAGTCCCCATTCCTTCAGTCGGCGGATCAACAAATCCGCTTGCTCAATCGGTCGGCTGCCGTGGTACAGGGTGCCGTCCAAATCGAGCAGCAGCCCTCCCATGCGCGGCAGCGGCTTATTCGCCGTTCCATTCCCATTCGTCATCTCGGTTGCTCATCCTCCCCAGCTTGCGCCGGAGCCTGTCCCTGCGTTTGCGAAGACCGTCCTGCTCCGCCCGTTTCTTCGCGTCCCTGCGTTGAAACAGAGCGCTGTCCAGCGACATCTCCAGCGCATCCGACGCATATCGTAAAGCCAAAGTGTAATCCTTCAGCTTATGCTCGTAATACATAGCAAGCTCGACGGAAGCAGCGATTGCCGTTCCCGTTCCAAGTTTTGCCGGCCGCTGTACGGCCTTCTGCCACAATAACACAGCTCGCTGCCAATTTCCAGCCTTCTTGTCTCGCTCAGCAAGCATCAGAAGCGTCTGTGCTGCGGCATTTTCCGACTCCGTCGCGCTCGCGTACAAATGCTCGGCTCGCTCCGCGCAGCCCATCTTCTCAAGCCATAGCCCCGTACGAACCATCTCCTCCGCTTCGCTCGGCAGCGGAAGGCGCGAACGCCCCGGATCGCCCGCCCCGTCGTTCAGCAAATGTCCGAAACGGATGGCCAGACAGGCCAGCGACAGCATATCCGTCTCGTTATGGCGGAATACACCGGAGAGCGGCGCCGGATCGCCGTCGGCCAGAAACCGAAAGTACAGCTGCGGCGCGAGCGAACCCGGTACATCATCCACCCGCTCGATGCCGAGCCGTTCCTCCTCGACGTGGCTTAGCTTGCACGAAGCAAGCGTATTGCGCCAAATGCTGCGCGATGGATGAAGGAAGTCGAGATGAAGCGGCTCCCACATCCGGCGGCCGAATCCGTTCATAATAAAGCGATTTTGCATGACTGGCCAATCGAACGTTCTTCCGTTATAGGTTACAAGATAGCGAAAGCGAGGAAGCAAGCCCTCCAAATAGAACAGCATGGCTCTTTCTTCCGCCGGATGACGGATAACCGCTTGCTCGACGACAAACCGATCTTCCGAAGCGTAAGCAAGCCCAACCATAAAAGGCACGTTTCCGGCGCCGACGCCGAGACCCGTCGTCTCCAAATCGAGAAACAGCAGCTCCTCCGGTTGGAGCGGAAGACCATGAAAGGAAGCTAGCCCGGACGCAGCCTCGCGCAGCTCGTCCAGCCGATGCAAGCCGTGCCGGTGCGCGGCCGGATACACAGCTTGGCGCAGCAGAAAGCTGCCTTTTTCATTGCTGTGCAGCTTGGCGCCAATCGGCCCCCATCCCATATGCAGGATCTCTTCTTCCGGTTCGTCTATCTTTAAGGCCGATGTTCTCGGCATGTTCGCGTCTTGGCCAATTTCATCCTCATACTGTTCGCTTCCCACAACGGTCCGCTGCTGCTCACCGGCGATTTCACTCCCGACAAGCTCCGGTGCGGCAAGCTGCGAATCGTTGCCGCCTCGCAGCCTGTTCATTCGCTCGCGCAAGCCGCTCATTCGCCGCCACCTGCTTCCTCCAGCAGTTGCAGCGCCTGGGATTTGCCAAGCAAGCCGACCTCCTCGATCGGTCCGACGCATGCCGGACAGCCGCTTTGGCAGGTGCAATTGCGGATGAGCGTCCGCGCCTGCCGCAACAGCTCGTCATGCACCTCGAATAGCCGTTCGCTTAGACCGATGCCGCCCGGGTAACGGTCGTAGAAGTAGATGGTCGGAAGCTGTGTATGAATTGCTTTTACTTGCGGCACAACTCGAATATCGAACGGATCGCACATCAAGTAGAGCGGTGCGATATGTACAAGGACGTTGGCGATGCCAAGCAGCGCATACTGCATCTCGTTTTTGCTTTTCCGAGCGGCCGCCTCCTCGTTGAAGCTAAACCAATAACCGCTCGTATGAAGCTCCTCCTCCGGCAAATGGATCGGGCCGGAGCCGATATTTTCATGCGTGCGAAGCCGGATTTTTTTGAAAATAGTCGGCTTGGCGTTGACCGTTACTTCGCCATATTGCCGAAGCAGCTCGCCTGACGTTCGCTCTTTGTCGACATGCAGCACTTTAAGCTCAACGGCAAGGTTGGCGTCCGTATAGTAATCGACGCTTACTTCCCGAACATAAGCTTTTTTCTCGGGATAATCGAGCTTCTCGACCTGATACTGCACGCCTTCGTGAATATAGATCGCTTCCTCGTGAATCAGCGTAGGTGCGCCGAAGCGGTCCACTTCGCCTAGCACGCGGCTGCCGTTCGAAATGTCGATAATGACGAAGTTTTCCTGCGCCGCCGACCGCAGCGATATATTGTGGGCCGGAAACGACTGCTCCATCCAATACCAGCGGTCGCCCGCGCGCGTCAGCACCTTCTCTTCGACGAGAAACTCCATCATATCCGCAAGCGATTCCGAGCCAAACTTCTCCCCTGACTCGAAGGGCAGCTCGTAAGCGGCACACTTCACATGATCGATCAAGACAAGCAAATTGTCCGGATGAATAAGCGCGCGCTCCGGCGGCCGGTCAAAGAAGAAATCGGGATTTTGAATCATATATTGATCAAGCGGGTTGCTGCTCGCCACCAGGAACGTAACCGAGCTCTCCTGCCTTCTGCCCGCGCGGCCCGATTGCTGCCAAGTGCTCGCAACCGTACCCGGATAGCCATTCAGCACGCAAGCCTGAAGCTGCCCGATATCAATGCCGAGCTCAAGCGCATTCGTGCTGACAACGCCGCGAATTTCGCCGCTTCTCAGCCCCCGCTCGATCTCACGGCGCAGCTTCGGCAAATAGCCGCCGCGATAGCCCCGAATTGTTTTATCATCCAGCTTGTCCTTAATAAGCTCCTGCAAATAAGTGAGCAGCAGCTCCACACGGACGCGGCTGCGGGCGAACACAATCGTCTGCACGCCTTGCTTCAGCAATAATCCGGCCAGCTTACGCGTCTCCAGTACGCTGCTGCGGCGTATGCCAAGCTGCTTGTTCACGACGGGCGGGTTGTAGAAGACAAAGTTCTTCTCTCCCATCGGCGCGCCGTTGTTGTCGACCAGCGCGACGCTCTCGCCAATCAGCCGTTCGGCGTGCTCCTTCGGATTGTCGATTGTCGCCGAAGCGCAAATAAATTGCGGCCGCGAGCCGTAAAACCGGCAAATCCGTTTCAAGCGCCGAATGACGTTGGCTACATGGCTGCCGAAGACGCCCCGGTACGCATGGACTTCATCGATTACGATATATTTTAAGTTTTCGAATAGCTTGACCCACTTCGTATGATGCGGCAAGATCGCCGAATGGAGCATATCCGGATTGGTGACCACGATATGTCCAGCATTCCGCACGACTTGTCTGACGGTAGGCGACGTATCGCCGTCGTATGTATGGCTTTTCAAACCAACGTCCATGAGTTCCGCCAGCTCCTGCAGTTCGGCTACCTGATCCTGCGCCAGTGCCTTGGTCGGAAACAAGTACAGCGCTCTTCCCTCTTCGTTCTCCAGCAACGACTGCAGGACAGGCAAGTTGTAGCAAAGCGTTTTACCCGAAGCGGTCGGCGTGACGGCCACGACATGGCTGCCGTGTCTCACTTGCCGATAAGCTTCCTCCTGATGCGTATATAAGTTCTCGATTCCTTTGGCGCGAAGCGCATCCTGAAGCTTCGGATGCATATCGCCAGGGAACGGCGCTGTTCTCGCGTCGCGCGGAGGAATCGTCCGCCAATGCGTTACGTTATCCATTATTTCTGAATCCTGCTTCAACATTTGCAAATATTCCGCAAGCCCTGAAGCCTTCCCCGTCCATCGGTTCATTGTCGTCTCTCTCCCCCGTTTCCCGACAATCTTATGACCATATTGTACTCGAATACATGTTCGCCCCGCAATTATCAATTGCTTGCAATTAGTCCCATCCTGCGGGAAGGGTGGATGCGGAATGAATGATGACTGAATCTCCAGCAAATGACGAAATAGTTGTCGATCGGCAAAAAAAAGAAGCATCCCCCTCCGTCCTTACTAAGGAACGGAAGCGGATACTTCTTTTTTGATAGCACTCGCCCTGCATTTGCGTTATTGCGTCTGCCGGCGAGATACCGTCGTATGATACAAATCGAATGCAGCCGTTGATTCCGGGAACACCGATTGGGCTTCTTGCTCAAGCTGCGGAAGATCATCGGCCGTAAATCGGCTGCTGAAATGCGTCATGACGAGCCTTCTTGCGCCTGCTTCGCGAGCCGCTGCCGCTGCTTCCATCGTCGTCGAATGACCGTACAAATGCGCTTTCTCTTCCTGCCCTGCGCCAAATGTCGCTTCGTGGACGAGCAAATCAGCATCGCGGGCAAGCCTTACCGTCCCCTCGCATGGGCGCGTGTCGCCTAATACCGTCACAATGCGGCCCGGCAGCGGTTGACCGGTTACGTCGCTGCCTCGCAGCATGGAGCCGTCCGGTAGCGTAATGTCTTCGCCGCGCTTCAACTTGCCGTACAGCGGACCCGCTGCGACGCCGAGCCGCTGCAGCAGGCCGACATCCAGCTTGCCGGGCTGCTCCTTCTCCATTACCCGATAACCGTAGCAAGGCACCCGATGCTCCAGTTTGCCCGCCTCGACCGTAAACCGTTCGTCTTCGTATACGACGCCATCTTCCGCAATTTCGACGTAACTTATTTCATAGTCGATATGCGTACCGCTGAGCCGCATCGCCGTTTCGATCATTTCACGGATACCAGAGGGGCCGATTACTTTCAACGGTCCGTTGCCGCCGACATAAGAACGGGTGCTTAACAACCCCGGAATGCCAAACGTATGATCGCCGTGCATATGGGTGACAAACAAGACGCTCAGCTTGCTCATTTTAAGCGGCGTGCGCATCAGTTGATGCTGCGTCGCCTCGCCTGCGTCAAACATCCACAGTCCGCAGTCCGGCTCGGGCAGCTTCATCGCGATCGACGTGACGTTGCGTTCCTTCATCGGCCGTCCTGCGCCTGTGCCGAGAAACCATAATTCCATTGCGGCCCCCTTATTCGCCGGAATGAGATCCGGATGTGCCTAACGGCAAATTAGACTTTCTCGACGTTGAAGTAATTCGCTTCCGGATGAGCGAATACCATCGCCGATACGGATGCTTCCGGTTCCATCATATAACCTTCCGTCAGCTCGACGCCGATATCCTCTGGCTTCATCAGTTGGAACAATGGCTCCTGATCTTCCAAATTCGGACACGCCGGATAACCAAACGATACCCGGATGCCTTGATATCTTGCGCCGTGACGCTGCTTCATCGTCATTGTCGCCGGATCCGGGAATCCCCATACGTCGCGCATCATGTGGTGGACGCGTTCGGCAAGTCCTTCCGCGACCTCCAGCGCAACCGATTGAAGCGCGTGAGAGCGTAAATAGTCGCCTTTATCCTTCCATTCATTCGCTTTGTCACGAATGCCTTCGCCCGCCGTTACAACCAGGAAGCCGACGTAATCCATGACTCCGCTTTCCACCGACTTCAGGTAATCGGAGAGGCACAAGTACGGATCTACCTGCTGGCGCGGGAACGTAAATCGTTTGATTTCCTTCGTATGATCGGCTGGGTCGTAGATGATAATGTCATTGCCCGACGACTGCGCCGGGTAAAACCGGTACATGCCGTGCGCCTTGATCATACCGGTTTCTGCGCCCTCGCGTAGAATACCGTCCACCGTTTCTTTCAAATGGACCGCTTTCTCGTTGCCTTCCTTCAGCAAGCCCTCTACGTTGCCCTTCAAGCCGAGATGATGGCCGAGCAGCATTTGCATGTTGACGTAAGGCACAATGTGCGCAAGCGGCACGTCCCGCAAAACATGGCGTTCCAGATCTGGCGGCAGGAAAACCGGTGCGTCGGTCGAAATTTTCGAACGAACGGCGCGCGATAGCTCAGGCAGCGGCTTCTTCTCTTCCGCCTCAACATTGCCGGCAGCTTTGAACTCGGCCATCTCTTCTTCCATTCTGCTGCGATGCCCTTTATCCATCAGCTTATTGGCAATATCGAGCCCGTCCATTGCGTCTTTCGCGTACAGCACCAATCCGTCGTATTCCGGGCCGATTCTCGTCTTCGTAAATTTCCGCGTCAGCGCGGCGCCGCCGACAAGAATCGGAGCATCGATGCCTGCATTTCGCATATCCTGCGCCGTAATGACCATTTGCTGCGCCGATTTAACAAGCAGGCCGGACAGTCCGATTGCATCCGCTTTCTCTTCGCGGTATGCCTCGATAAGCTTTTCAGGCGGTACTTTGATGCCCAAATTAATAATCTTATAGCCGTTGTTGGACAAAATGATTTCGACCAAGTTTTTGCCGATGTCGTGAACATCGCCTTTAACCGTCGCCAAAATAATTTTCCCCTTCGTCGATGATTCGTCTTTCTCCATAAAATCTTCAAGGAACGCAACGGAAGCCTTCATCACTTCGGCGCTCTGCAGCACCTCGGCTACGATCAGCTCGTTGTTGTTGAACAGCCTGCCGACCTCTTCCATTCCTTTCATCAGCGGTCCATTGATGACTTCGAGAGCGGAATATTTGTTCAATGCCAGCCCCAGATCGGGAATAAGCCCTTCTTTCGTCCCTTCGACAACATAGGACGCAAGCCGCTCCTCAAGCGTCAGATTGGAAATCTTCTCTTTCTTCACGACCTTCTTCTCGCGGAAGGCGGCGACGAATGCAGCCAGCGTATCGTCGTTCGTGTTGTAGATGAGATCCTCTGCCAGCTTGCGCTCTTCCTCCGGAATGGAGGCGTAGCGCTCCAGCTTTTCCGTATTGACGATCGCATAGTCGAGACCGGCTTTCGTACAATGGTACAAATAAACGGAATTGAGCACTTCCCGGCCCGCATCCGGCAAGCCGAACGAAATGTTGCTCAATCCGAGAATCGTCTTGGCGCGCGGGAACTTCTCTTTAATCATCCGAATGCCTTCGATCGTTTCAACAGCGGAACCGATATATTGCGGGTCGCCCGAGCCGACAGGGAACATGTTCGGATCAAAAATAATATCGTCTGGGTTCATGCCGTATTTATCGACAAGCAGATTGTATGAGCGTTCTGCCACTTCCATCTTCGCTTGACGCGAAACAGCCTGGCCGCGCTCGTCGATGAGAATCATAACGACAGCCGCGCCATATTGATGTATAAGCGGCAAGATTTGCTCGAATTTCGATTCGCCGTCCTCGAGGTTGATCGAGTTGATAATCGCTTTCCCTTGGGAATAGCGCAAGCCCAGCTCGATGATATGGTCGTAGGTGGAATCGAGCATGAGCGGCACTTTAATTTTTTTGACGACCTGCGGCAAAAATTCCTGAACCGCATAGGCCTCGTCGATATCCGTGTCTTGCAAGTTAATATCGATGACGTGGGCGCCGCCCTTTACTTGCGCCCGGGCAATCTCGGAAGCTTCGTCAAACTTGCCTTCTTTAATGAGCCGCTTGAACTTGCGTGAACCGGATATATTGGTCCGTTCGCCGATCATAATCGGGCGGTTCTCATCTTCAATAAAGACAGTCTCGATGCCGGATACAGCCGGCGGATGGGTGCCGAACACCGTGCGCGGCTCATATTTCGCCATCATATCAGACAGCGCTTTAATATGGTCCGGGGTCGTTCCGCAGCAGCCGCCGGCGATGTTGAGCCAGCCCTGTTCAGCAAAAGCAGAGATTTTCAACGCCAGCGAATCCGGCGATTCGTGGTAATGACCGTTCTCGTCCGGCAATCCCGCATTCGGATAGCAGCTGACTGCCGAATCGGCGATCTCACTGAGCGTGCGGATATGATCCCTCATAAATTCAGGTCCCGTCGCGCAGTTTAGCCCGACCGAAATCGGCTTCAAATGCTCCAGCGAGATATAGAACGACTCGATATTTTGACCGGCAAGCGTTGTGCCCATCGGCTCGATCGTGCCTGAGATCATAATAGGCAGCTCGCGCCCCGTCGTCTCGAACGCTTTGCGGATACCAATGCTACCCGCTTTCACGTTAAGCGTATCCTGCGACGTTTCCAGCAGAACGGCATCAACGTCGCCCTCAATCAGTGCGACCGTTTGCTCATAATAGCTGTCGACAAGTTCCTCGAACGTGACGCCGCCCGTAACCGAAAGCGTCTTGGTCGTCGGTCCAAGTGCGCCCGCTACATAACGAGGACGCTCCGGCGTCGAATACTTATCAGCCGCCTGTCGTGCGAGCTTCGCAGCTGCGAGATTGAGCTCTCGTGCTTTTTCCGGAATATCATAGTCCGCCAGCACGACGCTCGTTGCGCCGAACGTATTCGTTTCCAATATATCTGCGCCAGCCGCCAAATATTGCTCGTGAATCGACTGGATGACGTCGGGACGAGTCAGAACGAGCATTTCGTTGCAGCCGTCCAGCTCTTCCCCGCCAAAATCTTCGGGTTTCAAATCCGCTTGCTGAATCATCGTACCCATCGCTCCATCAAGGATGAGTATGCGTTCTTGCATCATTTGTTGTATAGTAGGTTTGGACATTCTGTTTGCGCGCCCTTCTTTCCAAAATCATTACCCCATAGTTTAACAGAATAGCCGCATTGTGAAAAGGCAATCCATCGACATTCGGGCGTTTGTGAGGTATAATTGTACTTAATCAGTTAATTTCAATTGGAAAAGAGGGAATAACATGGCTGAAATTCGAATCCGCAATACTAATGAGCGCATCTCGGGCGAGGAGAACGTTCGCCAATTTCTAGAGGGGCAGGGCGTGCTTTACGAGCATTGGGATACATCGAAGCTGCCAGCTCATTTGCAAGAAAAGTTCGTATTGTCCGACGAACAGAAAGCCGAAGTGCTGTCTTCTTTCGACACGGAAATTCGCGATCTCGCGTCCCGTCGCGGCTATAAAACATGGGATTTGATCACATTGTCCGACGCGACGCCTAATCTCGACGAGCTGCTCAAAAAATTCGAGAATGTGCATACACATACAGAAGACGAAGTTCGCGCCATTACGGCCGGCAGAGGCATTTTCATTATTAAAGGCGACGAGGAGCTTGGCTATTTCGACGTCGAGCTGGAAGCTGGCGACGTTATTTCCGTGCCGGAACGCTACCCGCACTTCTTTACGCTAATGGATAATCGCCAAATTGTAGCCGTTCGCCTCTTCATCGAAACGGAAGGCTGGATCGCCCATCCTTTCGACGATCCTTCTTTCGCTAAAGCGCAATAATGATATGGAATCCGCAAAATAGCTGTCGTCGACTTTTCATCGACGACAGCTATTTTTTATGGCATCAAAAACACATCGCCATACTGATGAACGTCCTTAACCGTTCCGATGCCTCCGTTATATTCAACCCATCCCTTGCGGCCGTCACCGTCATTGTCATTGACTAGCAATGAAAATTTCAACTTCAATCCTGCTTGGATACGGCTGGCGTTGACGTTTAGTTCCTCCCAAGGGATTTTCAGCTCATAGATCGTTTTACCGTCCCGCCGAACGACACCCCCTTCTAATTGTACGGAATCGTCTGCTCGCATACCGGTTGGAGCGATCCATCTCCATTTCAGGAATCGATCGCCTTCTCCTAGTGCCGCTCCCATTTCGCTGAAAACTTTCGGATCGCTGCCATCCTCGTTCGCTATGCCAATCCCGAACTGAACGCTGTCGCCGCTCCAAATATCGATCCCGCTGCCCTGCTGGAAATGCGTATCATCTGTCGCTTCCGCCGTAATGTACAGAAAACGCTCATCCCAGCTCAGGCGTCCGAACACGTTTGCGTCTTCCAGTCCACTTCCTTGTTCGACTTTGGCTCCACTCGCTTCGAACCTACCTTCTTCATCCGAATCACCCAGCTTGTCGTCATGACGTTTAGGCTCTCCCGTTTTAGGAACGGCCAGCAGGTGAAGCTCATCCTCTGTGCGTTGCTTCCAGACGCCAGACTCGCCCAACGCTTCAAACGTTCTTTTTCCTGCGATCGCGTAAGGAATCGATAAGTTTGCCGTTTTCTGCGGCTTCAATGTTTCGACTTTAAACTCAGATACATCTTCATTTCCTAGCTCTCCTTGATACCGGATGCGAACGGTACCGTTAAACGGCTCGGATGATTGATTAAGCACACTAACCTTTGTTTTAATTAATCGATCGTTCTTGTCGTAAAAGGTTTCGTATCCGACTTTCAACGGATCGGCGATACGGACGCTTAGCGCGAAGTTCTTGTCCTGCGCGGTTCCGGAAGGTGATGCAATATACACGGTCTGGATTCCGCGTTCCAGGCTGTCTGGGGTTTGAATAAGAATCGTCCCGTTATTCTGCCGATTGGACGTCCATCCTTTTGGCAAATACATTTCTGGCGCAGCAGCGGCTGGTAAATCATCGTAAGCGCTCGGCAGCTTCAACTCAAACGCATGGCCGGAAACGACTTCGACGGCAGTTTGGTTCGGCAACGAGCCGACTTCCTGTCGGTTCATCACATTGTACAAAAAATGTGCGGTCGTTTCGACAATCCAATCAAAACATTTTTCATTTTTATAATCGTGGCCGATGCCTTCCAGCGTTAAAAAATTATGATATAGCCCCTTGTTGTCCAATTGCTCCGCAAATTTAGCGCTCACTTCATATGGCACCTCCAAATCGTTAGTGCCGTGCACAATTAATACAGGAGGCAAAGCCGTTTGTACGGCCGCATTCAAATTGCCTCCGTAAATGTCGATGATTGCGAAGACTGATTTTACAAATTCAGGATTGCGAATCAGCAATTCATTAACAAAATTAAGCGCCAAGTGTCCTCCTGCTGAATCACCTCCGATGGCGATACGATTCACGTCCAATCCGTATTCCTCCGCATGATCGCCAATCCAGCCGAAAACATCGGAAATATCCTCATAGGCATCGTTCAGCGTACGCATAAAATTGGCTTCCGGTTTTGTTTTCAATCGATAATCTATTGAAAATACGGCGTATCCCCGCTTGGCCAAAGCTTCGGAGAACGAGGCCCCATCGTTTTTCGTACCCTCCCTGAATCCGCCTCCGTGAATGAAAATAAATACCGGCCTTTTTTCTTCCTTATTGTCCGCGGGCGTATACATATCGAGCATTAACTGCTCCGTCGCCTCGGATTCGTTTTTCTTGCTCGCGTACAACAGATCATGCTTCACGGTCACTTCGGACTCGGGTTGCAAATATCGCTTCTGAAGCGCCGAGACGGAAGACACCGTTAATAGCGTCGGCTCGTTGGATGCGCCAGGCTTATTATCCGCGGTATCTTTTTGTAAAAACCAGAACAATCCCGCACCGAGAATGACGATTACGATCAAACCGGCCGTAATTAATTTAAATTTCATTCTGACAACCTCCAACTGATAGAGTCAGCAGTCCGAATCGGATCCTGCCCATTTTATGGTAGCATGTCGGAATGAGCGCGAGTAAGGTGTCCTTCTTGGTAAATCAGGAGCGATATTATTGACTGTAATTCCTTTATATACTATGTTTTATACCATTTATAATGCAATCAACAGAAAAAGCACTTCACTGTACGGATAACCGAGACCGGTTGTCCAGCGTACAATAAAGTGCTTTTCGCAGCTTGTATGGTTAAAGAAATTAAGATTCCAAAATAGTAAGCAGCTCGCCCAAATGAGTGATTTCATGGCTTGGTACAATTTCGTCATTGCGAACCGATCCGTGGCGATTGACCCATACGGAAGTCATACCAATCGTATTCGCTCCCAAAATATCGGTCGTCAGCTTATCGCCGACCATAATACCGTGATCCGGTTCGATTCCAAGGCGCTCTAGCGCATGGCGGAAGATCGATGCGGCCGGTTTGCCCTCGCCGAATTCTCCAGAAATAATAATATGGTCAAAGTACGGAGCCAGTTGCGGAACGCCGGCCAGCTTCTCACGCTGCAAGTCAGGCGATCCATTCGTCAGCAGAAGCAGCTTGTACTTTCCTTTCAGTGCGTCGAGTACGCGGAACGTCTCCTCGTATACGAGAGGGCGTTTACGGCGCTCTGCCGGAAACTGCTCAGCCAGCTTGGCGCCAAGGACTTCGTCTTCTACACCAAGAGCGCGCAGCCCTCTCGTCCACGCTTCCTTGCGGTAGCCTGGTGCAAGCTGCTCCAGCTTGCGGAATTCCTGCTGTTCGCCTTCGCGAAAATTAGCCCACAGCCCTTCAAACGGGTTGATGCCGATCATCTTGGTGAAAGCGAACGTCTCGTATGACTCGTACAACGCTCTCGCTTCTCTGCGAACCGCTTTCTCCAATTGTTTGGCATCGACGCCGGTTGCGGCAGCGCCTGCCTCGCAGGTTGCGTCGAACGATTCCTGCACGCTGCGGTCGTCCCACAGCAACGTATCATCGAGGTCGAATAAAACTGCTTGTTTAGCCATTATGAATGAACTCTCCCGCTCTCTATTTTTGTTGAAAAGCAATTCCGTTCGCTTTCGCGAATTGCTCTAGCCGCTCGCCGATCTCAACCGTCGGATAACGGTTGATCAGGCGGGAAAAGACCCAATTGCCGCCTTTTTGCTGCTCGATAACTACGTAACCGGATTGGATGGTGATTCCTTTGATCGCAGCAACGGCAAGACGCTTGTCCCCCGTAAACTTCCTCGTTTGCACGTAATCTTTGCCTACGGCAATATAAGGACGACGAAGGAAGAAGAACACAGCCAGTAGTACATACAGAGCGATTGTAACATAAAACATGCTTGACGGAACGAAATCCGGCGAGGATGCTGCTAAAATAACATACAATGTGATAAAAAGAATGAGCAAAATCGGGGCGGCGATGCTTCTGCCGCGATAACGATCCTCTTTCGCCGCTCCCGGAAGAGGGGCTTTAATTCCTTGCTTTTTGCGCGCTTTAACCAATTGGCTCTGATTTTTGCGGACTTTTCGTTCCCAACTGCGTGAAGACAATCGAATTCCTCCTAAATAATATGCAATTCAGCTAGGCGATGAGTTATGCTATCACCGCCATTGTGCTGCGTTCTTACGAAAAGCGCCTTCGGCGCCATAACGCGCATCGGGAGAGAAGCGCGGAAAGTTCAATACTCGGCAGATGTAGCTTCGCCTATATACTTGTTAATGGTCTAAAAGTTAGTAGTGAAAATGATGCCTTTGTACTGTTTATACGACAATTATTGCTTCTTCTCTTGCGGCTCGTCCACAAACTCGATATTATCCAACTGCTGACGGAAATTGCTGCGGAAGTTTTCCAAGTACTTTTTACGAAGCTCGTCTCGCTCGACGGTCTCTTCCGGCGTTAAGCCTTCCGTTTTATGTTTGCGCGAAAGCTCATTAATTCGCGTAATTAATTGTCCCATTGCACGTTCACCTCGCTTGCTGTCCAAAAGTAATACCTTTTATCTACTTTGACATTTCGCAGAGGCTGTTGTCAAGGCGAGGCGGGCATATTAAGGCCATGCTGTATTTAATCATATTAATTATTTAATTGTTTTGCGAATGTTTGTTCTATATTAATGTTGCGCTCTATCAATTCGAGTGTTCATGATGCAACTACCTTCGTTTCTCCAGAATCCCTCTGCCCCTTCGTTTTACTCCACTTTTCCGTCAAGCACTGATTTTAAGTTTGATCCGCATTTAAATAATTCGATCTGCACAGACTTGACTTTGATAGATAATATAAAGAAAAGAACAGGAAGAGGAACGCGATGCTGCCGCAATTGCGTTCCTCTTCCTGTTCTTTTGCAATCTACCCGCCAAATTTCTGCCCGAAGGCTGACGTTTGGTTCCGCTATGAAAAAGACTTTTAAGATTACTGCGGGACAATAAGCTGTTGCCCCGGATGTAAATTGACCGATGAGAGACCGTTGCGTTCCTTCAACTGGAACACGTTGTACCGGATATCCTTCGAATCGTCCATATGCAGCTTCGCAATCTCCCACAGTGTATCGCCCGTTCCAACGATAACGATCTGCTCTCCTGCGGAGACGGCAGCAGGTTCAGTTGAAGCGTTCGTACCTACAATCAAAAAACTAGTGAATAATAGTATAAAAAAAGCTAGCGCCACGATCAGCTTGGCAGCTCTGCGGTTAACGGATAGTTGCATAGTTCTCCGTCTCGGCGACCAACCGGCGTCTTCTTTCGTATGTATCGACTTGTAGAAGGAAGGATTCATTAACATATCGACCAACACCCCAAACGTTTGTTCTGTTTTCAGATTACACGAACAAACGTTTGCCGTCAATAGCGAATGCGAACTTTTGTGCTCAAGAACTTATGTTTGTGCGAACTCCGGTTCTATGTTATAATTTTCTACAAATATATTAATGGAGTGATATCTTTGTCGAAGATTTCCAACCGTCAACAGGCGATTCTTGAATTTATAAAGAATGAAGTCAAGGATAAAGGATATCCGCCGTCCGTCCGCGAGATCGGCGAAGCAGTCGGGCTCGCTTCAAGCTCCACCGTCCATGGCCATTTGGACCGACTGGAGAAGAAAGGGCTCATCCGCCGCGATCCTACCAAGCCGCGCGCAATTGAAATATTGGACCAAGAAGACGTCGACGGAATTATCCGCCCAGCAGTCGCGCAAGTTCCGGTTGTCGGCAAAGTAACGGCCGGCGTTCCGATCACTGCAACGGAGAACATCGACGAGTACTTCCCTCTCCCTTCCCACTTCGTCGGGGATGACGACGTCTTTATTCTGAACGTCATCGGCGAGAGTATGATTGAAGCCGGCATCCACAACGGCGACTATGTAATCGTTCGGCAGCAGCAGTCTGCTAACAACGGCGACATCGTTGTTGCGATGACGGAAGAAGACGAAGCGACCGTCAAGACGTTTTACCGTGAGAAAGACCATATCCGCCTGCAACCGGAGAACGCCACGATGGAGCCGATCCGGCTGAAGAACGTCACTATTTTGGGAAAAGTCGTCGGTTTATTCCGAGACTTCCATTAATCCGCCTTGTATCGTATGAAGTAAGAAGCCGCTCTGAAGACGCCTAGTAGAGGCGATCATCTTGAGCGGCTTTTTGTTTGCAAAGTATACGGAAGCCCACCATCGGTGTCGTCATCGATGGTGGGCTTCTTTCCAGAACGGATGAACATTCTCATCAATTAAAGAGGGCCGTCCATTGCTGGACGGCCCTCTCATACCTATTAGTACAGCGTCAAATATTGATCGCGTTCCCATTGGTGAACTTGCGTCTTATACATATCCCATTCAATTTCCTTCAGCTCGTAGAAATGCGCCAGCGCGTGGTCGCCCAACGCGTCGCAGATGACTTCGCTGCGGAGCAACTCGTCGAGCGCTTCCTTCAGGTCTGCCGGCAAGCTTGGTACGCCGGATTCAATACGCTCTTCTTCCGACATGATGTAGATGTTGCGGTCGATTGGAGCCGGCAGCGGCGTTTTGTTCTGAATGCCGTCGAGTCCGGCTTTCAGCATAACCGCGAGTGCCAGGTAAGGGTTCGCCGCAGGGTCCGGGTTACGAACTTCGACGCGAGTGCTAAGACCGCGTGAAGCCGGAATACGGATCATCGGCGAGCGGTTGCTTGCGGACCATGCAACATAACACGGAGCTTCATAGCCAGGCACCAGACGCTTGTAAGAGTTGATCGTCGGGTTCGTGATTGCCGCCATTGCGCGAGCATGCTGCAAAATACCTGCCATATAGTAACGAGCCGTCGTACTCAGACCTAAGCGATCGCTCTCGTCGTAGAATACGTTCGTGTTGCCTTGGAACAGCGATTGGTGGCAGTGCATGCCGGAGCCGTTAACGCCAAACAGCGGTTTAGGCATGAACGTCGCATGAAGGCCATGCTGTCTCGCAATTGTTTTTACAACCAGCTTAAAGGTTTGAATCTGGTCGGCCGCTTTGATGGCGTCCGCATATTTAAAGTCAATTTCATGCTGGCCTGGAGCAACTTCGTGATGGGACGCTTCGATCTCGAAGCCCATTTCTTCAAGCGTAAGCACGATCTCGCGGCGACAGTTCTCGCCAAGATCCATTGGAGCCAAATCGAAATAGCCGCCTTGATCGTTCAATTCGGTCGTTGGCTCGCCGCGCTCGTCCGTTTTGAACAAGAAAAACTCAGGTTCCGGACCGACGTTCATCGCCGAGTAGCCCATTTCTTCCGCTTCCTTCAGCACGCGCTTCAGAATGCCGCGCGGATCGCCGGCGAACGGAGTCCCGTCAGGCATATAAATGTCGCAAATAAGACGCGCAACGCGGTCTTGGGACACCCAAGGGAATACAACCCAAGAATCGAGATCCGGGTATAAGTACATGTCAGATTCTTCAATACGGACGTAACCTTCAATGGAAGATCCGTCAAACATCATTTTGTTGTCCAGCGCCTTATCAAGCTGGCTGACCGGAATTTCAACGTTCTTGATCGTGCCGAGCAAATCGGTGAATTGCAGGCGGATAAAGCGTACGTTCTCTTCTTGAGCAATGCGTTTAATATCCTCTTTTGTGTAGCCCATGCGATCATCTCCTTTAAATGCTTACCTTGCTTGCTTCATCCTTGTGGCAACATCATTAACGTTTGTGTAAAAAACGCGAAAGCTGACCTTGAATAAGCGAGGCTTGCCCCGGACGTTTCTCAAGCAGCTGCTGCTTCAACATGCGGTGCAGCTGCGCGTCCGACAGCTCACGGCGCTTAACCTCCGATTGCTCGCTTACGATTGTCGCTTCGTCGGACTCCTTCGACACCGGATTCATCACTTGCTTAATTCCGGCAATATTCACGCCTTTCTCTATCAGCGCCTTTATCTCAAGAAGTCGTTCTACGTCGTTAAATGAGAATAGACGCTGATTGCCGGCCGTACGGGCCGGCACGATCAGTTCATGCTGCTCGTAATAACGGATTTGGCGGGCCGTCAGATCCGTCAGCTTCATCACGATGCCGATCGGAAACAGGGCCATATTTCTACGTATATCATCACCCATTGTCGCATCAACCTTCCAGTAGCTCTTTTATACGTATATATTAACGTCCTTCCAAAAACGTGTCAAGTTATGTTAGGTTTGATCACAATTAATTCATTATTCAGCAAGCGCTCAAGAGCCGTTAGAACACCAAATTTGACGTGCGAATAGGTGAGCCCGCCTTGCATATACGCGATGTATGGCTCACGTATCGGCGCGTCCGCGGACAGCTCCAGACTGCCCCCTTGAATAAACGTTCCGGCCGCCATAATGACGGGATGCTCATAGCCCGGCATATCCCAAGGTTCGGGAGTGACATGCGCATCGACAGCCGCGGCTTGCTGAATGCCCTGCACGAATGCGATCAAATGATCAGCGCTGCCGAAGCGGATCGCTTGAATCAAATCAGTGCGCGGCGCGTCCCAGCGCGGCTGTGTCTCGAAGCCCAGTCGCTCAAATAAAGCTGCGGCAAAGATGCTCCCTTTGACGGCTTGTCCGACCAAATGCGGGGCAAGAAATAATCCTTGATACATGGAGCGAAGTGTATCGAGCATAGCTCCCACCTCTCCGCCGATGCCCGGCGCGGTCAGCCTGTACGACGCAGCGGTGACGGCCGCCTCCGTGCCAGCGATATAGCCGCCTGTTGCAGCCAAGCCTCCGCCCGGATTTTTGATAAGCGAACCGGCGATTAAATCGACCCCGACCTGCGTCGGTTCCAACAGCTCAGTGAACTCGCCGTAGCAATTATCGACAAAGACGAGCGCGTCAGGCTTGAGCTCTTTGACCCGACGAACCATTTCGCCGATTTCAGCGACGGTAAATGACGAGCGCCAGCTATATCCGCGCGAGCGTTGAATTCCAATCACCTTTGTCGAAGGCCGAATCGCTTGTCCTATCTCTTCCCAATCAAGGCTGCCGTCTTCTTGTAATGCCACTTCGTTGTAGCCGATGCCCCAGTCCTGCAAAGAGCCTGTCCCATCGCCCGGCTTGCCAATCACTTTGTGCAGCGTATCATAGGGTGAGCCAGTGATGTAAAGCAGTTCATCCCCTGGCCGAAGGAGGCCGAAGAGCGCAACGCCGATCGTATGCGTGCCGGATACGAAATGCGGACGCACCAAAGCAGCCTCCGCACCAAAAATATCGGCGTAGACGAGATCCAGTACTTCCCGCCCTCTATCGTTGTAGCCGTATCCTGTCGATCCGGCGAAATGGTAATCGCTAACGCGATGCTTCTGGAAAGCTCGAATAACCTTCCAATGATTTTTCTCCGCGATTCGGTCAATTTCCCGCAAACGGCCGTCTGCCGTCCGTTCGGCCTCTTCCGCAAGACGCTCCAACCGGCTCCAATTGCCCTCTAGTTCCATACTTTGCTCAGTCATACCCGATTCTACTCTCCTTGAGTTAAGCAATCCCTGCTTCTTTTATTTATAACAGACGGCTAACGAGCCGCCTTCCGCTAAACCAGATACGGCTGAAGCTGATAGCCGCTTTTCTCATAATGGCTGCGGCTCACCTGGACCGTTATATGAACCGTTTCCCCGTCTTCTGCAGTATCGCTTCCCAGCACCTCACCGCTGCGGTACGCCAGGGCGATCAAATCGCCGCGGTTCACCGGCAAAGCGAACGTCAAAGTAGACCCCGTCAGCATATCCTGTACCGCGAGCCGCAATCGCTCCAAATCGTCCGCTTCGTAAGCGCTGATTACGAGCGATTCGCCGCTCGTGGCGCGAATCATCTGACCCGGATCTCCCTCGTACAAATCTTTTTTGTTAAACAGCGTTATCGTTGGCTTGCCGGATGCGCCTAGCTCGCCGAGCAGATCTTCGACGACTGCCATTTGTTCCTCGCGCATCGGCGAGCTGCAATCGACGACGTGAAGCACGACGTCGGCTTCGTTTACTTCCTCAAGCGTCGCGCGGAACGCGGCAACAAGATCGTGAGGCAAGTTTTGAATAAAACCAACCGTGTCGGTTAAAACGATTTCCCGTCCGTTCGGCAGCTCCATCGTCCGCGAGGTCGGATCAAGCGTGGCGAACAGCTGATTTTCTACATAGACATCCGCGCTCGTTAGTTCACGCAGTAACGTAGACTTGCCCGCATTCGTATAGCCGACCAGCGCCACTTGCGTGACGCCCGATTTTTTACGCCGCTCGCGGTGCAGCTTGCGATGCCGCACAACCTCTTCGAGGTGCGCTTTCAGTTCGCTGATGCGTCCGCGAATATGGCGTCGGTCGGTTTCCAGCTTCGATTCCCCGGGACCGCGCGTGCCGATGCCACCGCCTAACCGCGACAGGTTTTTACCGTGGCCGGACAGACGGGGGAGCAGATAGCTAAGCTGCGCAAGCTCGACCTGGATGATGCCCTCCCGCGTCTTGGCGCGCTGTGCAAAAATATCCAAAATAAGCTGCGTGCGGTCGACGATTTTCAAATCGAGCGCTTCCTCCAAATTGCGTACCTGAGCCCCGGACAGCTCTTGATCAAAAATGGCGGTCGTCGCGCCAAGCTCGTCTGCCGCCGCGCGCAATTCCTCCACCTTGCCTTTGCCAATAAACCATTTCGTATCCCGGGATTCTTTATTCTGCACCATTACGGACAACACTTCAACGCCCGCCGTCTCGGCAAGCTGGGCAAGCTCTTCGAGCGAATGCTCGGGATCACCGCCCGCCCTCTTCGTCTCCGGCGTTATTAAACTGACTAATATCGCTTTTTCGTACAAATCTGTATTCGTGTCGTAAGTTTTGTCCCGCATGAAGCGCTCCTCTGGTTTCGTATCGTTACTTTATTTTGGCTCCCATCGCAAATCTTCGGGCTTGATGGCCATCAGCTCCTGCTTCGGAGGCACACCGCTCGCATATTGATTCAGAAGCCGCACCGCCTGATAGCGGATCGCTTTCTCGATGACATTGCGCACGTATCTCGCATTGCTGAACGAGAATAGGTCATTCAGCTTCTCCTGCATCAAATGCTGCCTTAGCTTAAATATGGACTGCGGCATTAAAAAATAATCCCTGTCTTTCGTCATCAGCTCCGAAATTTGAATAAGCTGGTCGACCGTATAGTCCGGAAAATCGATTTGAATCGGAAAACGGGACGGCAATCCCGGATTCGTCATCAGAAACTGATCGATCTCAAGCGGGTAGCCAGCCAATATGAGTACAAACTGATTGCGCTGGTCCTCCATAGCCTTTACTAATGTATCGATCGCCTCTTTACCAAAATCCTTCTCGCCGCCGCGCGCCAAGCTGTACGCTTCGTCGATAAAGAGAACACCGCCCAGCGCCTTGCGTACGAGGTCCCTCGTTTTTTGCGCCGTATGGCCAATGTATTCCCCGACGAGATCGGCTCGTTCCACCTCGATCAAATGGCCTTTAGACAGGACGCCCATTTTCTGAAACAGCTTTGCCACAATCCGCGCAATTGTCGTCTTGCCCGTCCCGGGATTGCCCTTAAAAATCATATGATAGACTTGAGAGCCGCCGACAAGTCCGGCTTCAGAACGCATGCGGCTTATATAAAGCAGGGCGTAAATTTCAAAAATAAGCGCCTTTACATTATCCATGCCGACCATCGGCTCCAGCTCCCGCTGAATTTCGGTATAATGGTCGCTGCCCGGGAGCGGCTTCACTTGCGGCAGCGATTCGCTGTCCGCTGCCGGCGCCGGGGCGGAAGCCGCCAGAGCGGCTATAGGCTCCGGCGTTCTAAGCACTACGTTGATTTGACGGGATGGCCTCGTTCCGTTGCTCGATCCCGCTATGACATGTCCGCTCATCTGTCGCTTCACCTATCCTTCGCACCGTCGCTGCTGGAATTCGCTTTAGCGGCATGCCCCGCGACGTACCCAGGCATGGTCACTAGCGATCCGCTTTACAATTGTATTCTAGCGAAAGGAACCATATTAACAGATTTGCGGAAAGCGGCGGCAGCAATAGGAATCTGCGAATAGACGGCTTCTATTGTCCAGAAACCGCCTTGCATAGTGAAACAGGAGCAGCCTCGCGGATCCCGGTCTATCCGGCCTGAGGCATGCTCCTGTCTCGCCTGCGGCGCCTATGATTCGCTCAGCTCACCCATTCGTTCGGACAAGCTCTTGCGATGCTTAAGGCTCAGCGTAAAATAGCGGAAACGTCCATTTCGAATGCTGGACAACAGCCGGCCGGCTGTCTTGCGAGCGAGAGCCGCTTCCTTGCCGGTCACTTCTCCTTGTCGGAGCGCATCCTCCAGCTCATCCTCATCCAGCAGAAATACTTCGCCCGATGGCAGAACGACGACGTCCAAATACAAATCGTCGAACCAAGGCACCTGCTGATCCGTTAAGCCTTGGGTTTTGCATATATCGATATACCATTGCACGACTCGGCCTTTGTCGTCGAACATCGTTGTGACAACAAAGTGCTCGCCCTTCGGAAAGTGTTGCATCCACAAATACCCGCGATCGGCGAGGCACAGCCGGCGTCCGTTGTATTCCTTCCACAGCGGATCGCGCAGCTCATGAATCCGGTAAAACGTGACAAGACCTTTGAACTCATCGTTATCGAGCGCCAAGCAGGTGTAGCTTCTCCGTAAGATGCGACGCCAGTTAGCGCGGTCCGAAAATTTTCGTTTCATACGGAACGTACCTTTCCGCTCAAGATAAGCCTCTAACAGATGGCTTTCGATGTTGATGAATAACGTTGTAAAAAGCTTACCATATCTTAACGTCCATCTCCAGCGCGCAAGCAAAATAAACCAAGCATGCCTGCCTCCGCTTCAAAATAAATAAAAAAATCGCCGCCCCTAATCGGGCGGCGATTTTTTATTTTTCCTGTATGACAATTTTCTCGATAATGACCGGTTCGATCGGTGTCGTATTTTTGACCGGTGTCTTGGCGATAGCAAGCACCGTATCCATGCCGTCCTGCACTTTTCCGAAAATCGTATAGACCGGATTCTGATTTAAATTGCCAACATCCTTACCCGTACCGATAAAAAACTGGCTGCCGCCCGTATTGGGCTGGCCGGCGTTCGCCATCGCAACGATGCCCGTCTCGTACTTCAAATCCGGGTCGAGCTCGTCCGGTATTTTATAGCCCGGAGAGCCGGTACCGTTGCCTTGCGGGTCCCCACCCTGAATCATATACGACTCGATGACGCGATGAAAGGTTAACCCGTCGTAAAAGCCTTCCCTAACCAAAAAGACAAAATTGTTGACTGCAACCGGAGATTCTTCCGCCAGCAGCTTTACCGTGAAGTCGCCTTTGCTCGTCGTAAAGGCTGCGGTATAGCTTTTGTCCAAATTAATGGTCATCTCCGGCATTTTATCCCACTTCATTGTCTTATGATGCTCGGAGGAAGCCGAGCCCTTGCCGCAGCCGGCTATTAACGCCGCTGCGGCAAGAAGCATCGCAACGACTGTTAGCCTGCTACTCTTCTTTATGCCCATCTCTTGCCTTCAGCTCCTTACTTGCGGCCGTTACAATCTATCGGCCATGGTAGGTTCGCTTAGCGCCAAAGAGTCAGACGCCCCCGTTGTTATTGCCCGGACCGCCGTCAGGCGGCGGAACGTGGTTTCCGCCACCGTCGCCGCCGTTTCCGTCCGGCACTCCGCCGACCGGATTATCTCCTCCGTTCGGCGTTCCCGAAGGCAGCGGCGTTTCGCCCAATCCGCCTTCTCCTCCACCGTTATCCGGCGGGTTCGTCACCACAGGAGGCAGCGTCGGAACGTCTCCTCCGCCTTCATGATCCGGCAAGCCTTCACCCGTATCCGGATTGTCCGGTTCCATCGGAACTTCCGGCAAATCGATGTCGATCTCCGGAATAGGGACCGTAATCTTCTCTGAAGGCGCGCTAGCGAGATCCCTCTCCGCGTCGTAAGCGACGACATAGTATTGATATTTCATGCCCGGCGCGATCGTCATATCGTCGACTCGCGGCTGTACCGCATCGACGAACAGCGAGAACTCCGACGCGTTCTCTTCTTTGCGGAACACTTGATACGTCAGGCCTGTGCTCTCCGCAGGCGGCTGCCAAGTCAACTGTACCTTAACTTCTTCCGGTACGTACACCGCGTTGAAATTCGTTACCGGAGCCACTTCTTCTTTCTTCGGCTCTTCGACGCCGCCCGGTTTTTCAAAGCTCGATTTCGGCACGCCCTTCATCGCCTTGGACATAACCTTGGCGAACATGGCAGCGGACTGCGCGCTGCTTTTCTTAAGAACATGCTCTTTATCAGTCTTATCGTAGCCCATCCATACCGAAGCTGTCCACTCCGGCGTGTAACCGACAAACCATGCGTCGCGGTTTGCGCTCGAAGTAAAGCCTGGAATACCGTGCTGTGTCGTACCCGTTTTGCCTGCTACCGGCCTGTCGATACGAGCTCCGGTACCTGTGCCGCCTCTTTCTACCACCGTTTGCAGCATTTGCGTCATATACCACGCCGTTTGCGGCTTCATCAGCTGCTTCGATTCCGGAGCCTTGTACTTGTATACTTCTTTGCCCGACGCATTCTGAATGCTCGTAATCGTATGCGCGTTGACTGCCTTGCCGCTGTTAGCGAACACGCTGTAGGCTTCGGCCATTTGCAGCGGCGTAACGCCATGAGTCAGGCCGCCGAGGGCGATCGATAAGTTGCGGTCGTTCTTGCTGTCGAGCTCAAAGCCGAGCTTCTCTGCAAAGGACATGCCGCTCTTGATGCCGACCTGATTGAGTGTCCAGACCGCTGGAAGGTTGCGTGACTGCTTGACCGCCTCCTGCATCGTAATCGGGGTTGCCCCTTTGGAATCCTTCGGACAATAGTTGCCGAAGCATTTCTGATCGTTGGCGAGTACCGTCCAAGGCTCGAAATTACCCGACTCGAGCGCTGGGCCATACGAGGTAATCGGCTTGAAGGCCGATCCCGGCTGACGCGGCACCGTCACGCGATTAAGTCCTTTTTTCACATAATCCCGACCGCCCGCCATCGCTTGGATTGTGCCGTCACGGTGATCCATGATGATCATGGCGCCTTGCACCTTCTGGTCGTCAGGACTTTTCTCGAAGTTATCGTCGTCTGCGAACGCCTCTTCGACAGCCGTCTGAGCCGTCGGATTAAGTGATGTATAGATTCGGTAGCCGCCGACGCGAAGCTCCTCCTCCGTTTTCCCGTCCATCACTTTAAGAGCTTCCTGAACAACGTAGTCCACATAAACCTTATATGGATCTTTCTGCTTCTCGTCAATATTGGCCGGAACCACATATTTTACCGCTTTTGCTTCGTCCATTTGCTCTTGTGTGATATAGCCTTGATCGAACATGAGCTTCAACACGACAGCTCTGCGAGATTCCGAAGCCTCCGGGTCGTTAATCGGATTATACTTGTTCGGGCCCTTCGGCATAGCTGCAAGTGTTGCCATTTCCCATAGCTCCAAATCCTTCGGATCCTTGTCGAAATAGAAGTTGGCGGCATTCTTGATACCGTATACTCGTTTACCGTAATAAATCCGATTCAAGTACATCGTCAAAATCTCTTGCTTCGTCTTCTGATTCTCCAACGCTACCGCGATAGAAGCCTCCGTCGCTTTGCGGAATATCGTCTTATCCGCCGACAAAAACATATTTTTAGCCAACTGTTGCGTGATCGTACTGCCGCCTTCTACTGCACTGCGGGCGATAACGTCTTTCACGAGCGCCCTGCCGATCGAGAAAAAGTCGATGCCGGAATGCTCGTAGAACCGCTGATCCTCCGTCGCGACGAATGCGTCCAGCAGCAGCTTAGGAATCGCATCGTACTCCACGTTCTCCCGGTTCTCGTCGGCGTTGTAGAGCCTGCTCACTTCATTGCCTTGCGCATCGTAAATGATGCTGGCTTCACCGAGCGTGAGCATATCCGCTCTCTCCGCAAGTATTCTTTCACCGTTAAAATAAATTAACAAATAACCGCCCATGCCGCACACTATAGCGATGACCGTCGTAAAGAACAGTCCAAAAAACCACTTTCGAGGCGTCATTCTCCGCTTCTTTTTCCCTTTGCCTTTACTTTTGCTGTTCTGGACCGCGTTTCTTCTGCTTGGTTGTTCAGCCATGCTGACTCCCCTCCTATACTGCTTGTTCGCTGTCTCTATTTATTCCCCGGAAAGAAAAGGAACAACCCGCAGGTGAGCGGGTTGTTCCTTGCGATCCGCTATCTAGTTAAACGTTGCTCGTTATAAGAAAGTTTCATATGGCTCCGGCCTTTAGTTGTCGGACCCGCCGTTATCCTGTACAAGAGACACGTTGCGCTGCGGCGTAAATGTTGATATCGCATGCTTGTACACCATTTGCTGACGGCCTTCGCTGTCGATAATGATCGTGAAGTTATCGAACGCTTTAATAACGCCCCTAATTTGAAATCCATTCATTAAAAAAACCGTAACCGGAATATTGTCTTTGCGCAGTTGGTTCAAGAACGTATCTTGAATATTGATCGATTTGTTCATTGGACGTTACCTCCGTCTAAAAAAGATTGATTAGAAGTATATTCAAGATTGACTTGAAACTTTCCTGCTATTATACCATGAATCCGATGTAAATTGTTGCGAAAATTTTCCCCCATATCGATCCATTCGATATCTTTCATGTGACGAAACCATGACAATTGCCGTTTGGCAAACCTTCTCGTATCCCGCTTGAGCAACTCCACCGCCGCTTCGAGCGAGCATTCCCCCCGTAAATGCGCCGCAATTTCCTTGTAGCCGAGCCCTTGCATTGCGACCGCATGGGGAGGAATGCCCGAGCCGAGCAGCGCCCGAACTTCGTCGACCAGCCCTTGTTCCATCATCAGATCGACGCGTTCTTCGATTCTCGCATATAATTCAGCCCTGTCCCTCGTTAGACCCAAAATACAAAGTTCGTAAGGAGATTGTTTTTTCTGTCCTTCCAGCTGCGAACTCATCGTCTCTCCTGTTAGATGAAAGATTTCGAGCGCTCGAATTACTCTACGCAAGTCATTCGGATGCAGCCTCTCGGCCGAATGCGGATCCACCGCCAAAAGCTTGCGGTGCAGCGCCTCCGCGCCATTCTCCGCAGCATACCGTTCCATGTCGGCGCGGAATGCTTCGTCCGAGCCGTTCTCCGCGAACTCGAAGCCGTAGCAAACCGATTCGACATACAGTCCGGTGCCGCCGACAATAAATGGAAGCTTGCCTCTGCTGGTGATATCCACGATGCTTCTCGCGCACTCCGTTTGAAAATCTGCGACGGAGTACGGCGACTGCGGATCGCAGATATCGATCAGATGATGTGGAATACCCTTCTGCTCCGAAAGCGGCAGCTTGGCCGTTCCGATATCCATCCCCCGGTACACCTGCATGGAATCGCCAGAAATAATTTCTGCGCCGTAAGCTTCGGCCAGTTCGAGACTCAGCTCGGTTTTGCCTACCGCGGTCGGTCCGACGAGCACCAGCAGACGCTGCTTGCCCGTATCATTCGCTTGCGCTTGCTGTTGTTGCAACCTCTATCACTCCATATGCTATTTTCGACGTATTAACATGACGGCGCTCGAAGCCGAGTCTGGCGAACTCCCCGCTATCGCGGTGTTCTTTCAGAATAACTGCTTTTCTGGCGGCTCTGACCGCATCCGCAACCGCCTGCTCGCTGAGCGCTTCGGGATTCGCAAGTTCGCGCAGCGGCTGGAGGGCGCTCGATTCATGAATCGGCTGGCGGAACATCGGATCGAAATAGACGATATCGACGCTATTATCCGGCAATTCCTTCAAATAGTCGCCGTGATGCCGAGTCCGCAGCTCAATCCGCCGCATCGCCGCATCCACGTCCGGCAAACCGGTACGATAGTCAGCTAACCCTTCTCTCACAATCGCAGCGAGCACAGGCTCGCTTTCAAGCGCTGTCACATGCCCCGTCTCCCCCGCAGCATAGGAGAAAACAAGGGAGTCCGAGCCGAGTCCGGCAGTGCAATCGACGACGATATCGCCTTCGCGGCAGCCGGACAGCTCGATTAACGGATCACTGTCTCCTTTGCGCAGCCGCTTCACCCGGACAAAAGCCATGCTCGGATGAAAAAACAACGGCTGCTCCGTTTGTCCTTCGTAAAACCGCACTTCCTTCTCGGTAACGGCAATCAGCCGCTCCTCGCTATGCTGATCCGCCAATTGCCTTAATGTATACCTTCCTCTGCGAACATAGCGGCCGCCTAGCTCCTCGGCCAGCCGTTTCGCCTTTTCTAGCGCTGCCGTAGACGGCTTGTCGCTGGTCGTTACGATCATGACATCACCCGTTTGAACATTTTTTCCAATTGATACGTCGAAAGATGGACGACGATCGGCCTTCCATGCGGACAAGTATAAGGCTGCTTACAGGCTCCAAGTCGGGCCAATAGCGCATCCCCTTCCTCCCGCGTTTTCCGATCGTTCGCTTTGATCGACGCCTTGCATGAACACATAATAGCCGCTTTTTCCCGCAGCTTGGCAATATCGATCGATTTGCGCTCGGCAAGCAGCAGCTCGGCCATCTCTTCGATGATCGACTGTTCGTCTCCGGCCGGAAACCACTCAGGGTGCGAACGGACGAGGAACGTTTGCGGACCGAACGGCTCCAGCTCTACGCCAGCTTCCAGGAATAGCTCCAGCATGCTGCGCAGCCGCTCCGCATCGCCCGGCGTAAACTCCAGCGTCAGCGGCACTAGCAATTGCTGGCTCGCAGCAACAGGATTTCCGAATTTTTCATAATAATACTCGTAATTGATCCGCTCGTGCGCGGCGTGCTGATCGATCAGGTACAGCCCATCCTCGCCTTGAGCAACGATATAGGTGCCGTGCAGCTGCCCGATCCAGTACAATTCCGGAAAAGCCGGCCCTTCCCGCTCCACCATATCGCCCGCAGAGGCTTCCGGTTGCGCGGGCGCCGCGGCTGCCGCAACAGCTTCAATAGCCGCTGCGGCATTCTCCTCGATATGCGCCTCATCCATCCAGGCTTCGCCTTCTTTAAACGGCGGTGAAGACGCCGCTGCGGACGAGGAGGATACCGCCGATTGCTCCCATGGCGCAGACGCTTCGTGAACGGCTGTTTGCCGAAGCTCGGACGGCTTGTACAGCCGCTCGGCGGCATCGCGAGGCACCTGCTCTCTTTCGAGCGGCCGCCCGGTAAAACCGGCGTACCCGCTGCTGTTGCTATTGCTGCTATTGCCGCGGCTGCTGCCATCCAAGACTCCAGCTTGCCAAGGCCGCTCGAAAGGCGAAGGCGCGGAGGACGCGGTTTTTCCGTCATCCGGTTCGGGACGATGAAACGAAATCGCGTCCTGAACGAATAGCGGCTTAGAACGCTCCTGCTTAAAGGCCGCGTCCGGTCCCGGAATGTGGCGCTCGCGCCCAAGCGCTTTTTTGATCGCTTCCTCAATCAGCGCCTTTAATTCTACTTCCTTGCTGAAGCGGACCTCCATCTTCGACGGGTGCACGTTTACGTCCAGCAGGCTCGGATGCATGCCAAGCTCGAGTACGACAAGCGGAAACCGATTGATCGGCAGCAGCGTATGGTAGGCTTGAAGCACGGCCTGATTGACGGCAAAGCTCTTAATGTACCGGCCGTTCACAATGACGGTCATGCCGTTGCGGTTCGCCCGAGTCAGCTCTGGCTTAGATACATAGCCGCGAAGCGTATAATCCGGGCTTTCCGCTTCAATTGCAAGCATCGCTTTGGCCGTATTGGAGCCGTAGACGGCCGCAATGACTTGGAGACGGTCGCCTGTGCCCAGCGTGCGAAGCAGCGTGTTGCCGTTATGCGTGAGCGTAAACGCAATGCCCGGATGGGCAAGCGCGATACGGTAAATATAATCCGAAATATGGCCAAGCTCGGTTTGGATCGATTTCATATATTTCAATCGGGCAGGCGTATTGAAGAACAGATCGCGAACCGTCATATCCGTTCCCTTCGGCGAGTTGGCCGGTGTTTCCTCGGTCGTCTTCCCGCCTTCGATCGCAATCCGCTGCGCGAGCCCGCTCGCATCCGTCGACGAGACGCATGAGAGACGGGATACCGCCGCTATACTTGGCAGCGCTTCGCCTCGAAAACCAAGGCTGGCGATCCGGAACAAATCGGCGCTCGTCGCAATTTTGCTCGTCGCGTGCCGCTGGAATGCAGTCCCCAGATCGTCCGCCGCAATGCCGGAACCGTTGTCCGTTACCCGAATAAACGTCAATCCGCCCTCTTCGATCGTTATGTCGATCTCCGTGCTGCCGGCATCAACCGCATTTTCGACCAGTTCCTTAATGACCGAAGCCGGCCTTTCGACCACTTCGCCGGCAGCGATTTGGTTGGCAAGCTGATCGTCCAACACCTGTATTTTCCCCATTGAAATGCTCCTCCCCGTTACCGGCTTCTTCGCCTATTCGTCGATTTTCCGTTTCATATCGTTCAGCCATTGCATTGCCTGCATCGGCGTCATATTGAACAAATCCAGCTTACGCAGCTGCTCCGCGAGCTGCTCCGCTTTTGGACTTGCCTTGCGCTTCGGCTCGGCCGGAACGGCAGCAACCGGCGCCGGTTCATCGAAGATAGACAGTTGAACAGCGGCGGCGGTTTCTCTTACCGCTTCCTCTTGTTTAACCGTCTCGGCCAACGGAGCGAACAGCGTTACGCCGACATTCTCGACACCGCCGATCCGCTCCCGGAACGTTTGCTCCAGAATCAAGGCCGATTCGGAACGCTCCAGCAGCTCGTAGGCTCTGCCGATAACCGTCTCCGGCAAGCCTGCCAGCTTGGCGCAATAAATGCCGTAGCTGGTGCTGGCCGCTCCCGGAATAAGCTTGCGCAGGAAAGTGACGTGATCCCCGCTCTCCTGAACGGCCATGCAGGCGTTCGCCAGCGAAGGCAGCGTTTCTTCCAGATGCGACAGCTCGTGGAAATGCGTCGAGACGAGCGCCTTGCAGCCGATATGATGATGAACGTGCTCGATCACGGCTTGCGCGATCGCCATTCCCTCGCCGGTGGACGTTCCTCTTCCCAACTCGTCGATAATGACGAGGCTGTTCGCCGTCGCTTTCTCCGTCATGATCTGAATGTCCTTCATCTCGACCATGAACGTGCTCTGGCCGCCGATCAGGTCGTCTGCCGCTCCAATCCGGGTGAAGATCCGATCGATCATCGGCACCTGCGCCCGCTTAGCCGGCACGAAGCAGCCGATTTGCGCCATAATGGCAATTAAGGCGACCTGCCTCATATAAGTACTCTTGCCGGCCATATTCGGACCGGTGATAAGCAGCATAGAATTTTCTTCTTTTGTCAGATCAGTGCTGTTAGCAATAAATGGCGCGCCGCCTGCCATCGCCTCGACGACCGGATGGCGCCCCTCCTCGATCGACAGATCATAGTCGCCGTTTAACTGCGGCCGTATGAATCTCCGTTCCGCGCTCACCGTTGCGAACGATTGATACACATCCAACTCCGCAATCACTTCGGCAAGCTTTTGCAGCCGGCTCAACTGCGAGGACAAATGATCTCTCAGCTCGATAAAACGGCTGTACTCCAAGTCGACCATTTTATCTTCAGCTTCCAAAATAAGCCGTTCCTTCTCCTTCAACTCCGGCGTTACGAAGCGCTCCGCGTTCGCCAGCGTCTGCTTGCGCTCGTAACGGCCTTCCGGCAGCTGCGACAAGCTTCCTTTGGATACCTCCAAATAATAGCCAAATACTTTGTTAAAGCCGATCTTGATCGTCTTAATGCCGGTCGCTTCGCGTTCCTTACGCTCTAGCTCGGCCAGCCACTTCTTCCCGTTCGTGCTCGCTTCTCTTAATTGGTCGAGGTATTCGTCGTAGCCCGACCGGATCAATCCGCCCTCGCGAATCGATACCGGCGGCTCGTCGACGACAACCGTCTCGATCATATCGGCCAAATCGCCGCAATTGTCAAGCGAAGCGACTAGTGCCGCCAGACGCTCGGAGCCAGACGATTCGCACAAGGCGACGAGCGACGGCACACGGCGGATCGAATTTTTGAGCGCGACCATGTCTCTACCATTCGCACTGCCGAAAGCGACCCGGCCGACAAGCCGCTCCAAGTCGTAAATGCCGTTTAGCTCGGCGCGAATATCGTCTCGTAAAATGAGATTCCGGTAGAGCTGATCGACCGCCTCATGCCGCGATTCGATCGCGGAACGGCTGAGCAGCGGCTTATCGATCCAGCGGCGCAGAAGGCGCGCCCCCATCGACGTCTGCGTTTTGTCGAGCAGCCATAGCAGTGAGCCTTTTTTGCTGCGGTCGCGGACCGTCTCCGTCAACTCCAGATTGCGTCTTGTATAATGATCCAGAATCATATATTGATTCGGCTCATAGCTGCGAATGGTTCGAACATGGCCGAGCGAGCGTTTCTGCGTTTCGTCCAAATAGCCGGTCAACAGACTTATTGCGCGATAGCGCGCTTTGTTCAGCTCCGTCAACGAGGAGGAATCGAACTGCTGCCGCAGCTTCTCGTCCGCCATCGGCTCGCGCGGCGTCAGCAGCACCGGGCGATTCCATACGGCAGCCTCGCTCAGCTTGTCCAACAGAGCGGCGTCCCCTACGATTTCTGCCGGCTGATAGACGTTGATCTCATCCACCAGCGCTTCCGCGCTGCCCGCAAGCGAAGTAGCATACAGCTCCCCCGTCGACAGGTCGCAAGCGGCCATGCCAAGCTCCGAGCCGTCCACAACCGCTACCGACACGATAAAATTATTGCTCCGCTCGGTCAACGATTTAGCTTCCATCACCGTACCGGGTGTAATAACGCGGACGATTTCCCGCCGAACGACGCCCTTCGCCGCCGCCGGGTCTTCGACCTGCTCGCAAACCGCTACCTTGTATCCCTTCTCTACCAAACGAGCAATATAGTTTTCCGCAGAATGATGGGGCACGCCGCACATCGGAATTTTCTCTGCCGCGCCGCCTTCCCTGCCTGTCAGCGTTATATCAAGCTCCCGTGCGGCATTAATAGCGTCTTCGAAAAACATTTCGTAAAAGTCGCCGAGACGGAAAAACAGAAACGCGTCCTTCGCTTCTTCCTTCACGGACAAATATTGTTGAATCATCGGGGTATAGCCTGCCACTTGATGCCCCTCCTAATATATATGTAGTCATTCCAGCCATGTTATGAGTCCAGCCGTTCGCGCCATCTGGCGAAATCAGCACTCTGCCATTATATCAAGCGCCTTGCCGTTGCGCCATTGCGACAGTCGAATCCGCGCCGCGAAACAGCGTCGAGCCTTACAAATAAACAGCCCGCCTTGCAGAGCAAAGCGGGCGCAATAGATTCGATAGCGAGAGTAGATCTCCGCTTGACTTGAAAACTGCTACCAGTATAACAAACAAATGTTCGTCCGGCAACCTAGCCGTTAACGACGCAAACGCAGACGGACGCCGGGAGGAGGCAGTTCGAGCGTCAGGTGAGCGGTTCGTTTCGGTTGTCAGCAGTGAGGTTGTTTGGACGTAAGCATCAGTGATAATTACGATAGCTTTACTCATTCATCCGTCAAAGGGATGCCCCACTTCACACGAAGATCGGACTGTTCGTTCCACGTTCGGCCTCGCCTTGCGGCCTCGAACAGCGGTTCAATGAACGGAGCGAGCGTTTCATAGCTTGCGGTAGCCGCTGCCGCGGCAGCCACGCGGTCAAGACAGCCGGCCAGCTCCGCCCGGTCTCCGGCGTAGTACGCTTCGACATACCGATCTTCCAGAGACGGTATGTCAGCAAGCGCCGCCTCCTCGCGCGCGCACAGAAGCGCAAGCGCAAGGGCGGCTTTGGCCGCGGCCGGCGAGACGAGCCAGCTTGGCAGCGTCCGGTATTCGAAGCCGCCGTGCGGCTGTCGGCGGAAATCGCCGAGCGAGCCGTAGCGCGGGCGCCGCCCGCGACCGGCCGGGTCCTCGACGAGCGCCAGCGGAAACGCCGCATAGCTGTCGAGCAAGCGAAGCAGTCGCGGCGTTAACGGTGTGCCGCTCAAATGAATATGCCCGCCAAGGGCCAGTCCCTGCACAGGCATTGCTCCTGCAGCCCAGCGCAGACCGGGCTCGCGAATGCGGCGCGCTGCTTCACCCAGCAGCCGCCGCAGCCGGACAGCAAGCTCGCCAGGCTCTTCCGCCGGCTCCGGACGAAGCTCCGCTAAGGGATAAACGATGCGATTCCCAATCCTCATCGCGTCGCTGCCCGCGGCCCGGACCGTTCCTTCGCCCAAATAACGAGATGCCGGGACGAGCCGTCCATTGGGTTTGACGAGAGCAAATTCCGGATCGGCTCCGAGCAGGATCGGCTTTCCTGAAGACGCTTTTACAACAGAATCGTAACGCAGCAGCGCATCCGCCAGCTCCGGCGAAGAGCGAAGCGGACGGACCCCCCTCACCGAAATAGCGAGCCTATCGTCAACCGCGACGTCCGCCGATCCAATATCGATGCCGAGCGCGTACAACCCTTTGATTGCCGCCTGCACAACCCGTTTGAGCATAGAATCGTCCAACGGAGCCAGAGTTCTTCCCGCTGCATCTGCCGCCGGTTGGAACACAGGCACTCGCGCGCTTGCCGTATGTTCCCTGCTATTCGGGGCATTCGGCCTTTTGGCAACCGCTGAGCTTCCATATTTGTTCATACGGCGCAGCGCTATAGGCTCCAGTTGACATACGTCGACCCTATACAAACGCTCATATCCCCGTTGCTCACGAAACAATCCCGCCCTCGCCAGCCGTCGTTCCCGCTCCCTGTCCGTCATCATGAAACCTTCTGAAGCGTGCGCATTCAGCCAAATGGCTTCGGCGGGAGGATAACCGTCTTTCGGAACAGCATGTCCATGAAGCGCAGCAATCGTGTCGCCCGGACCGGCATCCTGAATACGGCCTAAGCCTTCGATGCTCATAGAATCATACGGACTCAACTTCTTCGGCTTGCCTCGACCATCCCATATCCATATGCCAGTCATCGGCGACCCTCCCTTCCTGCGCAGCTCAACAGCACTTCCTAATTACGGAGCGAGATCAAGTTTTTTTCAACAAAAAGAGGGCTTTCGCCCTCGAATTTGCCGAACCGCCCGCATATCATACCGTAGAGGATGCGGCTCCGAATTACAGCTCGTCGTCCAGCAGGCTCGGATCCAAATCCTCGTAATCGCCGTCGCCGAGTTCGAAATCGAGTTCTTTCCCCTCCAGGCCGTCCAAACCGCCAGGGAAGACCGCGACAAAGATCTTCGTTTCGGCAACCATCTCTACCGCAAATTCACGCTCAACGCGAATAACGACGCCCGAACCGCTGGAAGAGATGTTGGCTTCGATGCAGTTAGGCTCCTGAATCGCTTCGGCGGACACTTCTTCCGTCGACGCGCGGTGCCTAGGGTCTACATACGATAACGGCACGTGCTCCACATAATGTACGGATTCCTTTGCTACGTCGGTTTGCGAGTTTTTGCTGTACGAATACCAGATGTTGATATCGTAAGTACCGATTACCTCAATGCCGTCGCCCGATCGAACCGCCTCATACTGATGGTTGATTATCCATGCGCCGAGAATGCTGGTCGGATGATGAGGCGGTGTTACGGTATGGGTAACCGTGGAGAACTTACGACCTTTGCCGCAGACAGCTTTCGTTATAATTTCTCTAGGTTGAAGCTGTTTATCTGCAATAGTCATCGATTTTAACCTCCTCCATACAATCATTCATTTAAAGTGTATGCAGGACATTCGTCTAGGGTGACTGATTCTTTTCCGCGCGCCGCAACGAATTTTTTCCCTCTTTATTCTATGACTGAGCTGTTTCTAAAATCACTTTTCTTTTTTTCAATCGTTTTGCGACGTCCAAATAACGTTCCAGTTCATGCATCAGCTTCAATAATGAAGCGCGCACCTCGAACTCCTCCCGAGTCTTAGGCAGCTCCGCCGTACGGAATACGACGGCCAGCTCTTTCAGCTTTTTCTCCGTCATTCCGGTATAAACCTCCGACTTCACATCTTCAGAAAGCTGCTCCATCAGCTCGGCGATCGGATCGTTCTGCGGCCATTTCTCGTAGACGAAAGCAAGCTGGACAAGCATGAGCTGAATGAGCTCCTGCTGCTGCCTGCGCATTTCGAAATAGGAGGTCCAATACTGCTCCTGCCCCCAAATGCGATTGTCGCGATTCAACGCGGACCGCCTGACGCCCTCCGTGATCGCCGCGTCCGCGTCCAGCAGCTCGGCTCCGCCCCAAATATGGGAAGGATTGCGCAGCGTTTGCGCCATTTGCGTGAAAATAACGTCAAAGCTCCGTTCCGTCTTCGCTTTCAGCTCTTCCAGCAAATGCTTGTCCTTTGGCATATAGATCAGGTTAATGACGGTCGCCCAGCCTAAACCGACGAGCAGCAGCAAGATTTCATTCGTAATGATGTCCACCGTCACTTCTTGCCGGCCGAACAGGTGAAAAACGATAACCGAGCTCGTCACGATGCCGTTGCTCAGCTGAAACCTTGCCAATACAGGGAAGGTTAGCAGGATGAAGAGCGCCACGGCCCAAATATGAAAGCCGAAAATCGTAAAAATAAACGAAGCGAAAAAAAGTCCCAGCACCGAAGCGATAAACCGGACGAGAGCGCTTTGCAGCCCTTTCATCCGGCTCACTTCAACGCCGAGAATAGCAAGAATACCGGCTCCGAGCGGCGGTTCCAGCCCGAAGTAGACGGCGGTATAGATGGCGGCGATCGTCGCCAGCGCTGTTTTAATAATTCGAATTCCCATAGGTTGATGCCCTCTTATAATGGTAGTATTGACGTTCGGATACGTTCATCCTACCTTTCGCGCCAGCCGGAAGTCAACCGCTTCTCTAGCGCAGACACAAGCTGGTACATAACTGTTGCTACCGCCGCGATGACAAGCAGGCTGGACAGCACGAGCGTAAAGTTGAATACCTGGAAGCCATAGATGATGAGATAACCCAGGCCGAGCTTCGCCACCAGAAATTCGCCAACGATGACGCCTACCCAAGCAAGGCCGACATTGACCTTCAGCGCTGAAATAATGACCGGAAACGATGCCGGCAAAATAACGAGGCGGAACAGCTGCGTCCTGCTGGCGCCGAACACGCGGACGACTTTGATATAACCGTCCTCGATCTCTCGAAACCGGTTATAGATGTTAATTGTCGTAATAATGACCGTCACGGACAGCGTAACGGCAACGATCGACATAAAGCCGGGACCGAGCGTGACGATAAAAATCGGACCGAGCGCTACCTTCGGCATGCTGTTCAGCACAACGAGATACGGATCGAATACGCGGGACAAAAAAGGAAACCACCACAGCAGCGCCGCAAGCGCTGTGCCGAGCAGCGTTCCGAGCGCGAAGCCCATCGCCGTCTCTGATACGGTCATGCCGATATGGGGCCACAAGGAACCATCGGCAATCGTTGTTGCGATCTGATGAAATAGCTTCGAAGGATAGCTGAACAGCAGCGGATCGATCCATTTTAGCCGCCCCGCCGTCTCCCAGAGCGCCACAAGCAGAATGAGAATCGCGATTTGCGTTGTTCCTACAGCTGTAGACAGTCTCCCGGCCCTGCGCTTATGGCGAAGATGCAATTGCGCCATCCAGGCGGAGCGGTCCTCCTGGATGCTTGCGATTTTCACGATTTTTCCGGTGGCGGCTTTGAAGAAATTTTGTTTTTGCGCCAGCTCTTGCGCTGGCCCTTGATGCTGCGCCTCTTCCGTCTTGCTCCGTTCATTTTCTGCGGAAGACGGCACCAGCAGCTCTCGCTCGCATTCATCACTGCGCCCGTTATCGCTCATCCTCGTCTCCTCCTCCCTTGGCTGCGTCCAGCTCCGCCCATAGCCCGTCGAATACGGCTTGAAAACCGGGCAGACGACGAGCTTCCATTGGCGAGGCTTCGCGGATTTCCTCCGGAATTAGCATTTCCGCGACTATTCGTCCAGGATTAGCCCCAAGCACGATAACGCGGTCGCTCATGGCCGCCGCTTCCGCCAAATCATGAGTAACAAGCACAGCCGTTTTACCGAGCCTGCGGAGCGTCTGTTGAACGAGATCTTCCAGTTGCAGCTTTATATGCAGATCGAGCGCAGAGAACGGCTCGTCGAGCAGCAGCACCTCGGGCTCTGTCGCCAGCGTTCGGGCAAGCGCAACCCGCTGCCTCATGCCGCCAGACAGCTCATGCGGATAACGATCGCCCGATCCAGGCAAACCAAGCTCGCCCAGCAGCGTATCGACGCCAGCCAACGCAGTGCGATTTTTGCGGCCGGCAATTTCCAATCCGATAGCGGCGTTATCCCGTATAGTACGCCATGGAAACAAATAATCTTGCTGGAGCATGTAGCCGACCTTTGTAGACGGTCCTGTAACCGGCTCGCCTGCCAGCAGCACGATGCCGCGAGTCGGAGGGAACAGGCCGGCAAGCATGCTCAAAATAGTCGTTTTGCCGCAGCCGCTTGGACCGACCAGCGAGATGAACTCGCCGCGCCTCACGGTTAGCTCAAGCTCTTCGGTCGCCAAGGATGCGCCTTTATCGTTTACATAGACATGAGAGACGCCGTGCATTTCGAGCATCCGGTTGTCGCCCGCCATTTCATCCCCTCCGCTCTATCGCTTACTCAGTCCTTCGCTTCTTTAATCGCTTGTTCAGCGAAGCTGTTATTGACAATTTTGTCGTGTTCGGTTCTTGCTTTAAGCTCGCCGGCCGATGTCATTACATCAAGCAGGTTGTTCCACTCCGCCTCGTCGATGATTGGATCGGTGGCATAGGAGCCCTGCTTCTTGTAACGGTCGATGGAGCTGACCATAATCTCAGGATCAACGTTATCGAAGTATGGCTTCACAGCTTCAGCAATCGTCTTGGCGTCATTTTCAGCTACCCACAGCTGTGCTTTGTGCACAGCATTTGTAAATTTTTGAACCGTTGTTTTGTTTTTATCGATAAAGCTTTGTTTTGTCATGAAGACGGTGTATGGCAAATGACCGCTTTCAACGCCAAACGATGCCACTACTTGACCTTTGCCCTCTTTCTCGAAAACGGATGCCGTCGGCTCGAACAGCTGCACATAATCGCCGGTGCCGGACGCGAACGCTGCCGAGATATTAGCGAAATCAACGTTTTGAATCAGCTCCAGATCGCCGTGCGGATCGATGCCATGCTTCTTAAGTGTAAATTCTCCGGCCATTTGCGGCATGCCGCCTTTTCTTTGCCCGAGGAATGTCGAACCCTTCAGCTTACTCCAGTCGAACGCATCATCTTTATTGCGAGCTACGAGAAACGTGCCGTCTGTTTGCGTCACTTGCCCGAAATTGATAACGGGATCGTCCGCCCCTTGCTGATACACATAAATAGACGTTTCCGAGCCCACCAGCGCGACGTCGATAACGCCGGACAGCAGCGCAGTCATCGTTTTGTCGCCTCCCGCCGTTGTTTGCAGCTCGACGTCAAGCCCTTCCTCCTCGAAGAAGCCCTTCGCCAACGCCACATACTGCGGCGCATAAAATAGCGAGCGCGTCACTTCCCCGATCTTCACCTTCGTTTTTTCCTTCTCTCCGCCGCCGCAGCCGGCGATGACCGCCGTGACCAGCAGAACGGCAGCCAGCAAGAGCGGTATCATCCTTCTTCTGCTCATCTCTATTCCTCCCCAACCATTCTCGAAGTTTTTGGTACTTTAGCCTATGCCGGGGGCCGACCAGCGGTGAATGACATGAAAGCTTCCCTGCCGAGGGTTGGGTCGTTTGAACTTTGGATGGGTATGTGTACGTGGGAAAATAAGTTGCTTGGCCGTTCGGCTTATTGGCGAAACAGGGCAAAACGGAGCGAATATGGAGTTGCGGGAAATGAAATATTGGTTTGATCGCTAGCCGGACCAAGTAGGTGTACGTGTGAGTGGAAAAATAAATTGCTGACCGTTCGGCTTGGCAGCAAAACGGAGCGAGTGCGGAGTTGCGAGAAAAAATAATTGGGTCAAGCGTTAGCCGGACCAAGTACCTGCGACCTGCTCACAGCTGACCATATGAAGCGGTGGCATTACGGGGGAGAAATCACTATCGTGGCGTCGAAACTGTGGCTTTAACCCCCTTTGCTCTCCTTTTGCGTGTTCTCAGCAGCAGGCAACTTGAGAAATAACTGCAATTCAGCAGTTATTTCTTTCATATAAACTAGAAACCAAGTAAATAACTGCAATAAGGCAGTTTTTCGATAAGATTTGATAGCAAACGGCGCTGTGGTCAGTCAAATAAATGCCAAAGGCAGTTACTGTCCATTTTTCGAGCAGCGTACGGGAAATAACTGCATTTTGGCAGCTATTGGTTCGGCGATGTTAGAGCTAGGCTTTTTGTCGATGGGAAAATACGCGGTTTACTGTGTATTTGTTTTTCCGTGTGGATTTATTTACTTGAGGTTATCAAATTTAATAATCAGTATTTTACTGAAATGGAGGAACAGTGGAAGAGCAGAGGGATTCTGGAGAAACGAAAGTGGTCGCTTTTAAAGCCAGATTCCTACTGCAAACCTCAATAAAATAAAGGAATCAGGCTTTAATGGCGATCGGAAGAACCCTCTGACCTGCAACGCTTCCCTCACTTCAAGTCAAGTGCTGATTTCGGTTTTGAGCCACTTGAGGGGGTAAGTTAGTATGGAGCGTTAGCTTACTGCATGTATTAAACTTTTGCTTAACGAGGCGCGTGTATTAATGGAGGCAGCCTTCTATATTGGAATGACGCGATTGGCTGAGGAGACTAACTTACCGACCGCGAAAAAGATTCAAATATAAACAAAAACGGCTCAGTCCGTCGATACTTTCTCGACAGCCTGAGCCAGCATACTCTTACAGATTACCGTTTCCTAACCGCGCTGCGGTTACAGCTTGTAAATCTGTTTGTATTTATTTTCCAAATAGCGAACCAAATAACTGGAATCGAGCGATTTGCCCGTTACCGCGTTTATCAGCTCGGAAGGCGTGCGAAGCTTGCCATACTTGTAAATACGCTCCGTCAGCCAATCTTTAATGGGATGCAGCTCCCCGCGCCCAACAAGCGACCAGAAGTCGGGCAGCTCCCGCTCCATTGTATCGGCAATCTGAGCCGCATACATGTTGCCTAGCGAGTAGGATGGGAAATAACCGAACATGCCGCCCGACCAGTGAACGTCCTGAAGGACCCCTTCCGCGTTCGAGGCAGGCTCAACTCCCAAGTACTCCTTATATTTGGCGTTCCAGATTTCCGGCAGTTCCGACGCCTTCGCACCGCCGTTAAAGATCAGCTTCTCGATCTCGTAACGAATAATGATATGCAAGTTGTACGTCAGTTCGTCGGCCTCGATGCGAATAAGAGAAGGCTCGACGACGTTAGTCGCCGAGTAGAAGGAATCGACCGGCACCGTCAGCTGTCCCGGGAACCGCTGCTGCAAATCGGCATAATAACGTTCCCAGAAAGGTTTGCTTCGCCCGATCACATTTTCCCAGAATCGCGATTGCGATTCGTGAATGCCCATCGACGTGCCCGTGCATAGCGGAGTGCCGATCAGCTCCGACATTATGTTTTGCTCGTACAGCGCATGACCGCCTTCGTGAATCGTGCCGAACAGCGCGCTCGTCACGTCATTTTCCAAGTATCGGGTCGTAATGCGCACATCGCCCGGATTAAGTCCAGTCGCGAACGGATGCACGCTTTCATCCAACCGTCCAGCTTCGAAATCATAACCCATCTGCCCTAAAATAAATAGGCTGTAATCCTTTTGCGCGGCTTTGCTGAACGTTTGCTGCAGAAAAGATGTATCCGGCTTATGCGGCGATTCCGCAATAGCCGATACGAGCGGCACCAGCTGCTCGCGCAGCCCGCCGAACACGCGGTCAAGCTCAGCCGTCGTCATCCCTGGTTCGTATTGATCGAGCAGCGTATCATAGCGGGTCGCTTTCGCCCCCCACAGGTCGATAAACTGCTGCGTATAGTCGATTACTTTTTCCAAATAAGGCTGGAAAGCGGCATAATCGTTATTCGCCTTTGCTTCTTCCCACTTGTTCTCCGATTGAGCCGCAAGCACCACATACTCTTGATAGAGTTTCGGTGGAATTTTGACGCTGCGGTCGTAGTCCTTGCGCGTTTCCGTTACGAGCCGCTGCTCGATTTCCGACAATTGCGCAAACGCTTCGGGGCGCTCCAGATCGGCAAGATTTGCTCCCAGCTCCTCCGAGGTTTGGAGCTTGAACATATCGCCGGACAGATTGCCAATCGCCTCCGAGCGCGCGTCCATCCCTTTGCGCGGAGCGCCAGTCCGTAAATCCCAGTAAAGCACGCCAAGCGCTTCTTCATAGCTTTTGATTTTACGAATCGTCTCCATAAAAAGAGGAAGCGTTTTCTCCATATGTACCGTCATTTGATTAACCGCCTTTCCATATTAAAATACGTCCTGCTAACTTGATCTTACCGATTGCAAAACGTATAATCAACCGTAGCTTTATTCCTAGCTATTCATACTTGCAATGAAAGGTGAGGCCCATGCATATTGCTTTCTCCGCTTCAGCGGCGGACTATTTGGCCCCTTTTCTGGCCGACGGGAGCAGTCAGCTGAAGCTGCTGCACGATACCGAAGGCTGCGGCTGCGTGATGAGCGGCGTCCCTGCCCTGCAATTGATTGCAGAAGCTACTGTGGACGACAAGCTGGCTCAAGGCGATCCTTTGCCCTTCTGGTACGAGCCGCGTCACGAGGTGTTTTTCGAGCCCGAGCTGCGGATCGATTACAACCCGGACAAGGAAAGTCTCAGTTTAAAGAGCGACAGTCAAATCTATACGCTCGATCTGAGGTTCATCAAAGCCTGAGCACTTACAAGCATTATTATCGGATTTACACCACATGCAAACGCAGGAAAAGGAGATCATACGATGAGCAAACTGAATCAAATTTTGGAACATAACAAGCATTTTGTGGAGCAAAAAGAATATAAGCAATTCGTCGCATCGAACGATCGCCGGATTGTTATTGTTACCTGCATGGACGCCCGCTTAACCGAGCTGCTGCCAAAAGCGCTGAACATCAAAACAGGCGACGCAAAAGTGATTAAAAACGCCGGCGGCATTATTACGCAGCCATTCGGCAACATCATGCGTAGCGTTCTTGTCGCGATTTACGAGCTGAGAGCAGACGAAGTGTTCGTCATCGGTCACCACGACTGCGGCATGACTGGCATTAACCCTGAAAATGTCGTGAGCCACATGCTCGAGCGCGGCATTCCAGAGCAAACGATCGAAACATTGAAAAATTCCGGCGTCAACCTGATGCGCTGGCTGACCGGTTTTGACAACCTGCAGGATAGCGTTGAGCAGAGCGCCAACATCGTTCGCAAGCATCCGCTGCTGCCGCCTAATGTTCCGGTGCACGGCTTAACGATTCATCCGGAAACCGGCCAGCTTGACCTTGTGGTCGACGGCTACGAAGCGATGCGCAAATAAATTTAACCGTATTAATTACATCCCGCTAAAAGCCTGCTTGATCCCGGCTTTTGCGCTTTCTTTCAACCGCCTCCGCTCGCGCCGCGATAACCTCTGTGCGGTCGCGCAGCTTGTGGCGGTCGATGAGGGCGGGGTCATTCATCGGACTTTTTATTCCCCAGATCAATCCCTTTGCGAGGCATATCGTCTCGCAACGTGCACGAAGCTCCGCATCGACAAGCCGCATATCCATCTCCGTATAATCGAAGGTTTGTCCAGCCTGGAGCAGAATCCTTCTATCTTTAAGCGCCGCAAGCAGCAAGTCCCCGTCTATTCCCAACCTGCTTATATCATCTTCCTTCAGCCTAAGCGCCGCATTGGCGTACAGCATTGAAGCCCCTCTCGTATTACCGCGCCGCAAATGATAGTGCCCTACAGCCAGCTGAATGAGACCAACCCATGTTTCCGCGCGCGGATCATTCGGATGCTCCTTCCAATACTCCTCCAACAGCTCATGACATTCAAAGTAGTCCCGCGTAGCATGATATTCGACCAAATAGTCGATATAAGCGTCCGGATAGGAGTCGTTCATCACGGATTCTCCCCCTTTTACTAATACGTTTCGGTTTTTCGAAATTTTTTTGAAACCTTCGTTAATTCTAGCCGTAAATGTATATGATAGCAACGAAAGCACCTATAGATGCAGGAGGAGAAGAAGCTATGAAAAAAGGTATTCTTATTATGATGGCGCTTACCGTATTCCTGACCCTCGGGTTTGGACAAGTCGCTGACGCTGCTAAACGCGGGGGCGGAATGAAATCGCCGAAACAAAGCTTTACGCAGACGCCAAAGAAATCCGATAACGTCAGCCAAAGCAATCCAGGTTCGACGACAGGCACCGGCTCGAAAGCGGGCGCAGCAACGACGGCTGGCACGAAATCCGGCTTCGGCGGCAGCTTTATGAAAGGCATGCTTGTGGGCGGTCTTGCCGGCATGCTGTTCGGCGGGCTGTTCGGCGGCATGGGCGCATTCGGAGAAATACTCGGATTCTTGGTCAATATGCTTGCAATCGTGGCGGTCGTTATGGTTATCATTGCCGCATTCAAGTATATTCGCCGCAAAAACAATCCTGAGCCGCGGAGACCTTACTAATGATTCGCATTTACACGGACGAGATTATTAATGCCGTATGCCTTCATATGGCTGAGCGTAAAGGCGTCAAGCCTCAGGATGTAGAGGTTCAGCTCTCCTGGGAAGAGCAATACGGTTTTACGGCTGAAGTCTGGGTAAGCGGACGAAGCCAGTACTTAATCGAGTCCAACCTGCTCGAAGCGATCGAGCAATATATGTACACCGAGTATAACCGTCGCGTTTTCCGTTCCAACATTAAACTGGATGCGGACGAAGAATTTTTCGCTGATATTGAGGAATAACGATAGCAGGCAATAAATAGCATCCATTATGGGTCCCCACATACTTAACGCTTAGAAAAGGCGTTCAGACTGCGGGGACCTTTAATATGTTGTGGTATAACCGCTTTTTATAGCAAAATCCGGTTCTCCAATATATTTTTCATACTGATATGGGATTTGGACGGACCCAGTCCAGCAAGGGAATCCTGAAATTCCGCTAACTCCTCAATCGTGGCCGTCTGTATCTTAATCAGATAGTTATACTCTCCGCTGATGCGGTATAAATCCGTCACCTCCTTCGCTTCCCGGCAAAATTCCACCACCTCTTGGCATCGCTCGGTCTTCAGCATAATAAACGTCGTTGTCCCCCGATTCAGCTCCGGTAAACGAAAGGTGGCGGTATAGCCCGCAATGATTCCTTTCTCCTCTAACTTGGTTATTCGCTCCTTAACCGATGGCTGGGACATAGACACCTCCTTGCTGATCTGGGAAATCGTCATTCTGGCGTTGCTTTGAAGCAATTGCATAATCTTATTATCAATATCATCAACAGCCTGCTCCATCTTGTGACCTCCAGTGTAAAAAATAAAGTAATTCTCCTAAAAATCCTTATTATTCATAAGTATCGCATGACAACTCTCTTACTTATCTTATGTCCTTCAACTTTCATAGTCACTATAATTAATTTCAGACTTATTGAAGGAGCGCGATACTCATGGGAGTTCAAGGATTAGCACATATAGCTATTCAGGCTAAAGATTATAGAGCAACAATTGACTTCTACACCGAAGCACTGGAATTTAAACGTGGACACCACTGGAGCCTGCCTGCCTTTCAGATTACGGAAGCTTGCATGCTGATCTCGCCTGACGGGCGGACCTGCATTGAGGTTTTTGACGATCAAGCCATTATCCCGGCCCAAGGCAGGAAAGCCCAGTCCGAAGCCGATGTTGCGCATGGCGCACTGCTTCACTTTGCCTTTTACGTAGATGATGTAGAGGAAACCTATCAAAAAGCACTTTCTCATGGAGCAAAAGCTTTTGTAGAACCGGATGCACTCTCGCTCGGAGAACCGCCGCTTTTTGTAAAAAATGCCCTTGTTCACAGTCCTAACGGAGAGGTGATTGAGTTTCTGGAGAGTGTCGATTTTGATGGCGCTCATGTTCGGCGGAAAGCAGGTACGGAGTTCGCGTCGCCGAAGCCGTAAACACCATCGAGACGGCCTCGTCACTCGTGGAATACGGCAACGAAATCGATATCCGCAGTCGGGTCTATCCGATCCAGAATCGTTGGCGGCAGACAGCCGGCTTTCTCGCGGCGGTTTCCTCGCTGGAAATAACGTAAAACGCTGATTTCTAATTCAAACCCAAAATAGAAATGAACGAAAAAAGATAATTCCTGTGCCTTACACCGTACAGGAATTATCTTTTTTCTTTTTCGTAAGGTTATGTCAGATTAACTTGACTCTACTACCATAGACATGTAAATATCTACGGGATCCTCACGATCCACTTTAAAACCATACCGTTCATAAAGACGTTGAGCCGGGCTTCCTTGAAGGACATTTAAAGTCACCCGTTTTCCTACTACATCGTCTTGTTTAAAAACATATTCTAATACCTGACTTCCAACGCCTTTGCCTTGGTAATCGGGATGAATATAAAAATGTTCCAACAAATACCCATCTAATATCGGTTTAAAAGCGATGCAACCAATAAAGGAAGTATCCTTAATGATCCATGTATGAACGGGGTCAAATGCGTCACGAAAGCGTTGGCGAACCTTCTCTTCATCAAATCTTCCTAATCTCGTTAAATCGTCGCGCAGTACGATTGCCCGTAAATTAGCAATTGTCTCCATATCGGAATTTTGGGATTGGTGAAGAGTAATCTGTTCCATCGAATGCAATACTCCTTTTCGGTCAAGCGCTGATTTGAAGTTAGAACCCCTTTTACTTAACCTGAATCTCATCTCATAACCAAGATGCTACCCCAATTATAGAACCAGAGTTCGTAGGGATCAATTCTCAACACCTGATGCAAATCGAAGCTGGCTTTAGGCAATTGGACTCTTTAACCAATTTCTCCACCCGCCTGCCTCCGAAATATTGCGTTCTGGATCGGCTGCATAGCTTTCGCATAGGAACCCGGGAACCGTTCGTCCGTCCGTCAATTCGACCTTGCCGATGCCGAGCGGAGCTGGAATCGACGCCGTAAACTTACCGAAAGAACGATAAGGCATTCTCCATAACTCAATCGCGATCTCACGGCCCCCTTCCTTTTCGCTTACCCGTACAAGCCCCGGCTTCGGCGGAGTTGTAGGCAATCTATACATTTCATATCGAGGAGCAGTCTGCGTTTCTTCTATAAAAGTCGCCCCCAGCCCCAGCATCTGCTGCTCAAGCGGCATCCCTCTCATATGCAGCCCACATACGGCTACTGTCACCGTCTCCGCCTGAAGCAGAAAAGCCCGGGCGGCGGAGCTCAAGTTTGCTTCCTCGTCCGCCAGCGAAAACAACGTAATGCCAAAAGGCAGACCTTCCTCCGCTTCTCCTGCAGGAATCGCAACCGCGCTCATATCGAGCAGATTGCAATGATTCGTGTAAAGCCCCATTTTCCGATTTGTGTCCACTGGATCGGCCGCGACCTGCTCGCGAGTCCAAGTGCCTCCAGCTGTCGGGAGTACAAGAATCGCATTTTTCAGCCATTTTTCCGTCATGCGTTTAATCTCGGCCAGCCTATACTGAGCTTGAAACAGTGCTGCCGCCGTATAAGTTGCTTTCTCGCCTGAGCGAAGTATTTGTTCCGTAACCGGGAGAGTCGCCCCGGGATGGGCGATCACAAAAGCTTCCAAATCCGCCCAGCGTTCGGCAACGAGCGGACCCTCATACAACAACGACGATGCCTCAAGCAGCATAGATATATCGATTGCTTCTACTAGACAGCCGGTATCAATCAGCGTCCGCTTGGCCTGCTCCCACGCTTGCTCGTAAACAGCTGCGAAAGGTCCAAAAAACTCCAACGGCCCTTCTGGAATAAGAAATAACTCAGGCATAACCGGATTGCTCAACGAGCGAGCGGCCGAATAAGGATCGCTCTCTACGTACCCCCTTGCCTGACGATCTACCGTTAGGCAGTCGTCAATCGAATGAGCAAATACGGTCACGCAATCGAGACTGCGGCAAGCCGGGATAACGCCGGCCGAAGGCCAAGCCCCGACGGCAGGCTTATAGCCAACCAGTCCGTTTAATGCCGCCGGCACCCGGCCCGAACCGGCCGTATCCGTTCCAAGCGCAAAAGCCGCTTGGCCGCATGCAACAGCGATGGCGGAGCCCGAGCTTGAGCCGCCGCTAATCAATTCGGGACGCAGCGCGTTATGCGCGGCGCCGTATGGACTGCGCGTGCCGACCAGACCGGTCGCGAACTGATCGAGATTCGCTTTGCCAACCGGTATCGCCCCAGCAGCAACTAGCCTCTCGACAACAGCCGCATGGCTTTCAGGCGTATAGGCAAAATCGGGACATGCCGCCGTTACCGGCCAGCCAGCCACTTCGATATTGTCTTTTACGGCGAATGGAATCCCCCATAACGGACATTGCTCCGGGCTGAGTCGTTCGAGGCGCTCTAAGTACGGCTGAATCCGCTCCATCACCGGAGGCGCAATCCAAATATGGCTCTCTGCACTGGCCTCCGCGCGTTCCAATATCGCTTCAATAACATCAATCGGCGTAAAACTCCGATTCCGATAGCCTTTTCTTAGCGCCTCAATAGTCAATGACCTTGGCACAGCTTGCTTGCTCATGATGCCTTCCCCTCCTCTTCTGGATAAATAGCTGCAATTCGGTCTCCTGCTCGTACTTGATCGCCCGGCGAGACGGCAACGGATGCAATCACGCCGCTGAACGGCGCCTGCTGATGGAACTCCATTTTCATGCTTTCTTCAATTACAAGGGTGTCTCCCTTGTTCACCCTCTGCCCCGGTTCCACCAGCACCTTCCATACGCTGCCGGACATCGAGCTGTTGACAGCCAAGCTGCCCTCCGGCAAAGCATCAGCCTCCTGCGCGTCTGCTGTCTCCGTCTCGGATACATGCTCGGCGATGCCAAGCTGCTTCCACAGCTCCCTTTCCTGCTGGAATGCAGCTTGTCTCGACTGCCGGAATTGATCCGATTGTTCCTGAACAGTATTTAACCACGCTAAGTATTCACCAAGCCGGAATGTCGTCTCTTCCGTTTCTACAATAAAATCGCCTCGCAGGAAATCCTCTCGCATTTGCAGCAATTGTTCTTTCTCAACCGGATAAAACCGAATTTGGTCAAAAAAGCGAAGCAGCCACGGCTTGCCTGGCTCAAAATTAGATGTGGATCGGAATTTGTTCCACATTTGCACGGTCCGTCCCACGAATTGATAGCCGCCCGGACCTTCCATGCCGTATACGCATAAGTAAGCTCCGCCGATGCCAACAGCATTTTCCGGCGTCCATGTCCTTGCTGGATTGTACTTGGTCGTCACCAGCCTGTGGCGCGGATCGAGCGGCACGGCAACCGGCGCCCCGAGATACACGTCACCCAGACCCATAACGAGATACGATGCGTTGAACACGACCTCCGCCACTTCCTCCAATGATCCGAGTCCGTTTATTCGCCGAATAAACTCCAGATTGCTCGGGCACCATGGTGCATCCGGCCGGACATTTTGCTGATAGCGTTCAATAGCCAGCTTTGTTGCCGGATCATCCCACGAAAGCGGAAGCTTCACGATACGTGACGGCACCTCAATCGACTCCAGCGGCGGCAATGTCAGATCAAGCTCCAAAATGCGAGCAGCCGCCTCTTTTACCGTCATACGCGTCCGGTCTAAATGAATTTGCAGCGAGCGAATGCCCGGGGTCATCTCGATATACGGAATAGCGCCGCTCTCCTTGACCGCCTGCATCAACACATACGCCTGAAAGCGATACAATAGATCAAGCTCCCGATCGCCGTACTCGATCAAAATATTTTCGTCGCCGGAGCATCGGATCGCTAGTTTGAAACGCCTTCCCTCTTCTTCGTAAGCAAGCAGAGGCTGGTAGTCTCCGCTAGAGCGTTCAGGCAGAACCGGCAATTTAAGCGGCAGCTCCCTTGCGCCAGCCAACTCCGAGCTTCCTGCAAGCACTCTCTGTACGGCAATTCGGTCTAGAAATCTCTCCTGCTCCCTACGAAGCTCTTCCGCTTCTTCAACTGTAATGAGCCGGAAACGAATTTTGTCGCCCGGGCGAAGCTGACCAATCTTCCATAGCTCGGCCGATGCCGTCGTCACCGGACAGACGAACCCGCCCAGACTTGGACCGTCCGGCCCTAACAGAATCGGCATATCGCCCGTCAAGTCCAGCGCGCCGACCGCATAAGCGTTGTCGTGGATATTGGACGGATGGAGCCCGGCGTCGCCGCCGTCTTCCCTTGCCCAAAGCGGCGCAGGGCCGATCAAACGAACCCCTGTGCGCGAGCTGTTGAAGTGCACTTCCCAGACCGTATCCGTTAATTGCTCCAAGTAAGCAGGAAGCAAATATTCCTGCGTGCAATGCGGACCCGGAATGACGCCGATCGTCCATTCGTTTGCCAACGCCGGACGGGACTGCAACGGAAGCGGCTGCGTCGAGTACGGTTGTGAAGCCGGCGGCCCCGCCGGCTTGATGCGCAGCACAGCACCAGGACGCAAGGCGCTGCCGCCATGCCCGCCGAACCCGCCCAGCGTAAACGTCGATACGCTGCCAAGCGTCAGCGGCATATCGAAGCCGCCTTCAACGAGCAGATAGCTCCGCATGCCCGACTTTGACTCACCCAAAACGAGAACAGCTCCCGCAGCAGCCTTTACTGGCGTGTAGAGCGGAACCGGCTCTCCATCCAACTGCGCGGACATATCAGCGCCGGTCAAACAAAACGTCAAGCTGTCCCGGAAACGGTAGGCTCCGCCGCGAAGGGTCATTTCCAATCCCGAGGCGGACTCCTCATTGCCTAGCAGCCGGTTGCCCATCCGAAACGCCAAAGCATCCATCGGCCCCGATGGCGGCACCCCGATATCCCAATAGCCGACACGTCCCGGATAATCCTGTACGGTTGTCTGTATGCCGCCGTCCACAACTTCAATCGCACGCTCTATGGGCTTGAACCCTGACAGCATGCTTGTGTATACGCGGCCTGACTGGAAGTCGTCCGTCCCAAGAAAAGCTTCAATATATGCCTGATTGGTCGTGATGCCGTATACACGCAGTTCATGGAGACAAGCAATCATTTTCCCGATCGCCTCTTCACGCGTCTCCCCATGGACGATCAGCTTTGCCAGCATCGGATCGTACAGCGTTGTCACTTGAACGCCCGGCTGAATCCAAGACTCCACACGCGCATTCCCCGGCCAAACGATGCTGTCAATTTGTCCGTCGCTCGGCCGAAAATCATGAAAGCAATCCTCTGCATACAGACGAACCTGCAAGCTGTGTCCAAGCGGTTTCCGAAGCTTATCCTGCAAGTTTTGCAGCTTCCCGGCCGCTTCGAGCACCATCCATTCCACCAGATCGACGTCCAGCACTTCCTCCGTTACGCCATGCTCCACCTGCAGACGAGTATTGACCTCCAGAAAATAATAGTGTTCCGTTTCGGCGTCGTACAGAAATTCGACCGTGCCCGCATTCCGGTAGGATGCAGCGGCAGCCAGCTTTCGGGCGCTCTCATGCATATGTGCGCGTACAGCTTCTGGCAGCTGCGGCGCCGGCGTTTCCTCAATTATTTTCTGATTGCGGCGCTGTACCGAGCAGTCCCGCTCTCCAAGCGCCGCTGCTTCGCCGTAGCCATTTCCGAAAATTTGCACCTCGATATGCCTTGCACGCGCAATATATTTCTCGAGGAAAACGCCGCCGTCGTTAAAATTAGCTGCTGCCAGACGCGTGACCGATTCATAGGCTTCGGCCAGTGCGTCTTCGCTGTCGCATATGCGCATGCCAATACCGCCGCCTCCAGCGGTACTCTTCAGCATGACCGGATAGCCGATTGTCCCGGCATGTTCGATCGCTTCATCCAGACTGCCCATTAGCCCCGTTCCGGGCAAAAGCGGCACGCCCGCCTGCTGCGCCATTTCCCTTGCCGTGTGTTTTAAGCCGAATAGCTCGATATGCTCAGGAGACGGCCCGATGAAGGTGATGCCCTGCTCGGCGCACGCTTTTGCGAAGGCTGCATTTTCGCTCAAAAATCCATATCCCGGATGAATGGCGTCGACCCCATGCTCAATTGCCGTCCGCAAAATCAGCTCGGCATTAATATAGCTTTCTTTTGCCGGCCCTTCGCCGATCTGCACCGCTACATCCGCCATCGTCACATGCAGACTGTCGCGGTCGGCTTTGGTGTATACGGAGAGCGAAGCGACGCCCATCTTTTGCAGCGTTCGGATGACGCGTACCGCTATGGCGCCCCGGTTGGCAATTAATACTTTTTTAAACATAGCTCTCTTCCCCTTCCGCGTTCCAAATGATGACTCTCGCCGGCGTTGGATTATAGCCATTGCACGGATTATTTAGCTGAGGACAGTTGCTGATTAGCACGGTAACTGGGGCGATCGCCTCCAGCTCTACGTAACGGCCAGGACCGGAAATGCCGTCCGCGAAAGTCAGCTTTCCTTCCGGCGTGACCGGCACGTTCATGAAAAAGTTGACGTTTGGCGCTAAGTCCCTTTTGTCGAATTCGCTTCGGCCGGACAGCATCAGCATAAACGTATCTCTGCAATTGTGCATCGGCAGCGTATCATGCGAATAGCGAACCGTATTGCTTTGAGCCGAGCAAGCGCCGCCAATCGTATCATGTCTGCCGCAAGTGTCGGCGGTAATCCGAAGCAGCTCTCGTCCCGATTCCGCGAGAAGCACGGAGCCTGCCGTCAAATAGAGATTTTGCTGATTCGTAATCGTGCGAATTGCGCTGTAGCGGTCGGAAGGATCATCCGTTGTGTAAAACAAAGTGTCTACCGCCTGATTGCCTTCCAAATCTTCGATCCGGAGCACCTCGCCGGGAAGCAGGTCATGCAGCCAGCCCTCCCCGGCCGGGATAATGTGCTCATACTTGGCATTTCTCGGATCCAGCTTGCTCGTTACAGGAGTAAAGGCGGTCGTTGTCATGGTCGAATCGCTCCTCTCATCAGTTCGTAAGCATTCCATGTATTTTCGAAAGCTCGGCGATTCTCCGCGCAATGATTTAAGCAGCGGTCATCTTCGCGAAGCGGCAAAGCATCGCCCACTTCAATTTCAATTGCGCTGCCGGTCTGGTACCGGATGTTGGGGTTCAGCGGATTCGGTGTATTGGACAAGATCAGCAAGACATCCATTTCCGTACGCAAGGTTACGCTGCGGCCTTCCGTCTCCTGCTCGGCATAGCGCATGGTGCCGTCAAGCTCGCACACAACCTTCGAAAAGAAATTGATTGGCGTCGTCAAATCTCTAGGCGTCAACCGATGGCGGTACATTTCTACGATCAAATTCTCCTCGCCGCTGCGATACCAGCCGTTGCGTTCGGTCTGATAGCGGGTTATGCCGTATTTCTCATCCGTCCCGCTCCTTGTCGTATAACCGGACAGCGGATCATGCCAGCCGACGGTATCCTCCGTTATAGAAGCCATTGCCTTACCCTGGTCGCTCATCAGAATATGGCCTTGTGTCAACAAAGCGGTATGCTGCGCTTTCAGCGTATCGGGCATATTGTAGCGCTCGGAAAAATAAGGGGCATGGAACAGAAGCGCCGAAAGATTGGCCTGGCTGCCCAGCGATTTCATATGAATGGTCTTCCCCCGGCCAATGATGCCGGACCATTTCCCTCCCGCTTGAATCGAAAAAACTGCTGCCATATGGCATACCTCCTTGATGGAATTAGATAAAAAAATAAAAGCCCGGGAGAAACTCCAAAGCATATGAAATGCTCTGACAGATTCTCCCGGGCTTTTATCCCGCCGTGGACATCAACTCATGCTTAGCATGCAGCTAATGCGTTTTCTCTCGGACCAGCCAGCTGCAGTTACAGCCCGGAACCCTAGAAAACATAACTATTTTGTTTATGTTAGGAATAGTAACATGTGATTCTTGTTTTCGCAATAAAAATATTTTTTTGTCCCTTCACGCGTGATGCATTTATAAGAAGTCTTTCATTTTAGAGCCCAAAAAGAAACAAATGTTCTTATTTACAGGTTGGAGAACCCCTTGCTATAGTCGAGTTGTTCTTTATTGTGTTAGGTATTTTAACATTTTATTCTGAGTTGGATTGATTACGCACTGAAAAGAGGGGAACTGCATGTCCAATCAAAATGTTCTGAAACGGGATTTATCACTGTCGCATGTCGTCACGATGGGCCTGGCCTGGATGTCTCCGATGATTTTCTTCACCAGCTTCGGAGTTCTTCACGAGGGTTCGGGAGGAATGCTGCTTGCGGCTTACATGCTGGCTTTTACAGCGATTATTTTCACAGCCGCCAGCTATGGACAAATGGCTACCGCTTTTCCCGTGTCTGGATCCGCATATACTTACGTTTCCAAGGCAATGAACCCACTCGTCGGTTTTATAGTAGGCTGGGCGATATTGCTGGACTATTTGTTCTCCTGCATTGTAGCCGTGCTGATGTTCGGAATTAACTTGAGCGCCCAGTTCCCGGCCGTCCCCTCTTATGTTTGGATTTTATTATTGACGTTAATTATTATGGTCATTAATATCATTGGCATTAAAACATCGGCTAATATCAGTAAATTGTTCGTGTTGATGCAAATTATATTTATTAGCGGTTTTTGCGCTCTGCTCGTCTATAAAGCTGCCAACGGCGGCATTGCTGCAGGTATAAATCCTTTTGCCGTCAGCGAAGGCGTTTCCTGGACAGCTATTTTGGCTGGCGCATCGCTCGTATGCTTTTCCTTTTTAGGATTTGATTCTATTACGACAATGGCGGAGGAAACGAAGGAGCCGAAAAAAACAATTCCGCGCGCCATACTGATCATCGTTCTGACAGCTGGTTTGTTATATTTCGTGACCGCGTATTTGATTCAGCAAATATATCCAAGCTTCGCCTATGGCCATGTCGACTCGGCAGGTTATGAGCTTATGCAGGTAATAGGCGGCGGAACGCTTGCCGGCATTTTCACCTTCGTTATCATTTTTTCCATCCTCTCGCAAGGCATGTCCTCCATGACAACTGTTTCTCGCCTGCTGTTCGTCATGGGCCGCACCTCCCTGCTGCCGAAGAAATTCGCATCCGTTCATCCTAAATACCGCACTCCGGTATTCAATATCATTCTAGTATCGATTATCTCATTGTCCGCACTGTTTATCAGCCTGGAGATGGCAATCAAATTCGTGAGCTTCGGCGCATTAACGGCATTTTTATTCGTGAACCTATCCGTCATCTTCCACTATATCGTTCGCCAAAAACAGCGTACTCCTCGCGATTTGCTGCTTCGCCTCCTCTTCCCGCTAATTGGCGCCAGCTTTATCTTCTACTTGATCACGCAGCTGGACAAAGCCTCTCTGATGCTAGGTACGGGATGGATCGCAATCGGGCTGATTTACTATTCGTTGATTAAAGCAAGAGCCGCTGCCTTTCCTGAAGCCAAGGCGACGACGATATCGGAGAGCTGATGACGAGGGGAAATAGACGTTGTCGACTAATTGCTGAGGAGAGTAGGTTCGTCGTCTGATTGGTTTAGGGGTGTAATCTGGTTTATCCGATAGTTAGTTGACAGTCTGACAGTCTGATTGCTACAAGGAGTAAGGTTGGTGGTCTGACTATTGTAAGAATTCGCTTAAAAGGGGGCTCGACAACTTCATTTTAGACGAGTTTCTATTTCGCGGACTCGGCGACGGTGGACATGAAAGCGAATCACTAAAGGACACCTAGCTCCAATTGCCTGTCGTTAGCCCGCCAACGTGTATCCCAAGTAAATAACTGCAAAAAAGCAGTTATTTCACCTGATTTTGATAGAAATCAAGAAATAACTGCCATATTGCAGTTATTTGATGCGGAATATGTACATACGGCTTTTCAACTCTGGAAATAACTGCAAAAAGGAAGTTATTCCAAAATGATGGGCTTAATCTACAAAAATAACTGCAAAAAAGCAGTTATTTTTGTAGATTGTGTGCTACTGCGGTGCTTGGACTACTGTAGAGCATGAGCTACTGCGGTGCTTGAGCTACTGTAGAGCAAGGGCTACTGCGATGCTTGGGATACTGCGGTGCATAAGTTACTGCAATGCTTAGGCTACTGTGGTGCATAAGCTACTGCGGTGCTTGGGCTACTGTAGAGCAAGGGCTACTGCGATGCTTGGACTACTGTAGAGCAAGAGCTACTGTGGTGCATTGGCTACTGTAGAACATAAGTTACTGCGATGCTTGGATTACTGTAGAGCAAGAGCTACTGCGGTGCATGTACGCGATGTAATCGCTCATGTGACATATGGATAGTGAAACAGGCTGTCGAAAAAGTCTCGACAGCCTGTTTTGCTCAACTTAGGACGGGTCGCCGGACGAGCTCACGCTCGGCGAAACGCAAGCACGGCGTTCACGCCGCCGAAGCCGTACGAGTTGGAGACGGCCGCGTCGGCTCTGGTTACGCGGGGGAGTCGGGTAACCAAATCGATTTCCGCAGCCGGGTCGGGCTGGTCCAGATTCGTCGTCGGGGGCAGCCAGCCGTGACGAAGCGACAGCAGCGTAATGGCCGCTTCGATCGCGCCGGATGCACCGAGCGGATGGCCGTACAGCCCTTTCGTGCCGCTGACCGCGACCGGACGGCTGCCGAATACGTCGCGGATAACCTTAGACTCCGTCACATCGTTAAGCGGCGTCGAGGAGCCATGCGCATTCACGTAGCCGATATCGCTTGGCGATAGATCGGCGCTTGCCAGCGCCAGGCGCAATGCTCGCGCCGCCTGTTGCCCGGTCGGCAGCGGGGCGCTCATATGATGGGCGTCGTTCGTCAGCCCGAAACCTGACACTTCGCCGTAAATAGCCGCACCGCGCGCTTTGGCGTGATGCTCCGCTTCAATGACGAGCACAGAGGCTCCTTCGCCCATCACAAAGCCGTCGCGGTCCCGGTCGAACGGCCGGCTGGCCACGCCGGGCGTCTCGTTGCGCGTCGACATTGCCCGCAGCATGTCGAAGGCGCCGAAGCTTAACGGCGCAAGCGGAGCTTCGGATCCGCCGGCCAGCGCAATGTCCGCCTCGCCGCGCCGGATGGCCTGCATCGCCCGCCCAATAGCGACCGCTCCGGAAGCGCAGGACATCGCGTTCGTCTCGTTGACGCCTTGGAAGCCGAATTCCATCGCCAAGTTGCAGGAAGCTGCGCCGCCGAATACCGAGAAGCCGAGCGTCGGCGATACGGAACGATAACCGCCCCCATAGTAACGGCCGCACTGCTCCTCGGCGAATGCGATTCCCCCCAGTGCGCTGCCCATAAAAACGGCTGCCCGCTCCGGATCCACATCGATCGACGACAGACCGGCGTCGCGCAGCGCCAAGACGCCCCCGGCAACTGCCAGCTGCGAGTAGCGATCCATGCGGTGCGCCTGCTTCCTGTCCATGTAGCTCTCAGGAGCAAACCCTTCAATTTGCGCCGCGATTCGACTTCGCAGGCCTTGCGGGGTAAAGCGGTCGATCTCCTTTACCGCGCTCGCGCCCCGTTTCACGCCTTCCCATAGCTGCTCCACGCCAACGCCAATCGGCGTCACGCAGCCGATTCCGGTCACAACCGCCCTAACTTCACCACTACTCATTTCCCGCACGCCCCTTTCCTAATTCCGCCTGCAGCCGAAGCCCGTTAAGCGTTCGCTGCGCGATTACATAGACAAACCATGCGCCGATCAGCCGCGCAATGCGTCTTCGACCGAAAGGCGGCTCGTTCCATACATGCTTAATCGATACTTTGACCGACGATTCTCCTTCCGGAACAAGCCTCCACTCCACTTCCATCCCTTTCGTAACACCGCGAGTATGCGTATATAGCACTCGCCGGCCGGGTTCATCAACCTTCATTTCGCTTCGCCACCAGACTGGCCAATTGAAGAACGGGAATGGCCGTACTGCCGCCATCTCGACAACGCCGCCTTGCCTGCCGTTCCCTTCGTAAAAAAACGTGCTGCGGTAATGCGACAGCAGTTCCGGCCATTTCTCAACCTCACTAGCATACCGGAACGCGATCTCCGGCGAGCACCGCATCGTTGTTTCGTTATACGTGTACATTTGCGCATCCCACCCTTTCCATCCATTCCGTCCATTTCTTCAGGCTTAACGGCAATCACCTATGGTTCTCGCTAGTTTGCTTGTAAGCGCTGTGGAAGATCCGATTGCCGCAATAGCTCCCTGCCATAGCCACGGGTGCCTGCTCACCCGCTCGATCCATCGCTGTAGCCTTACCGCGCCGGCAAATTCGGCCGATCTCCGCTTGCTATATCGGACGAGCGGCTCGCCGCTCCCACCCGATAGCGCCTCCAGCAGCGCAGGGGCCGCCAGCTCCGCACTGCGCATCGCTCTGTAAATGCCTTGTCCCGTCAGAGGATCGAAATAGCCGGACGCATCTCCAACAAGAACAATCCCTTTCTTGCCTCCTTCCTTCACCGGCCGGTCGAACGGTCCACATGCCAGCACCTCTCCTTCCAACACGGCAAAGCGAAGTCGTACACTGAGCTCGTCGAAGCTCCTTGCTTCTTGAAGCAAACATTCCGCCTTACCGACTGCCGCAGCCCGCGCTGCCGCTTGCGGGGAGCGCATCGAAACGGTCACGTTCGCTTGCCCTGCGCCAATCGGCGCAATACCGACGACGCTGTCCCCGCGAATGAACAGCTCGACCTTATCGCTCAATCCTTCCATTCCGTTTACCCTTGCGGTCAGCGCCGCTTTGCGCAGCGGCCCGAATCGGCTGAGCGCGGCGCTCCGCGCTATCGCCGATCGAATGCCGTCCGCACCCGCAACGAATGTTGCGGAAATATGCTGCAATCGATTGTCGGAGCTTCGCGCCTCTACGCCTGACACTGCCCCATCCTCCCAGACAAGGCGCTCGACTCTTGTCCGGTCTTCGAACTGAACCCCCGCTAAGCAGGCTTGCTGGACGAGCCAATCGTCCAGCAAATCGCGGCGGCAGCCGATGCCGCGCAAGCCCGCCGGAAATTCGGCTTCAAGCGCAGCGGCAGCGCCCGATCCGCTTAATCGCCACCCACTCAACAACGTGTATGGAAACGGAAAAGGCAGCGCTCCAGCACCAGCTATCCCCCCAGCTTGGGGCGATCCGTTACTCCCCTCTTCCTCCGATAAATCAAACAGCCGCCGAAGCAGCTCGACGCCGCCCGGGTTGACTGACTCTCCGCACGGCTTTCTTCTCGGAAAGCGGGCTGCGTCTAGCATCAGTACCTTCACTCCTTGCAACGCCAGCTGGCGCGCCAAGACGCTGCCGGCCGGTCCGGCGCCAACCACGATTACGTCATACATGACCGTGACCTACCAGTGCAAGCCGACACGGAAAGTGCCGATATACGCGGCCGTTCACGCCCGAACGTTCGACTAACCGCCGAGCTTCCACTGCCGTAAACGACCGACGGACAGACAATGGACCGTCATGCTTTGTAATTGGGCTGCGCCATACAAAGGCCGCCAACAGCCGAGCGGCCGCATACGCGACGGGGTGCCGTTCCAGATCGGTGACGACCCAGCCGACGCGAGAAACGCGGCTCAGCTCGGAAAGAAGCTTCATCGCCTCATCGTCGTCCATGTGATGCAAAGCCAAATTGCTAAACGCGATATCAAAGCTTTTATCCCCAAAGGGCAGCGCTCTGCCGTCCGCCCGCACGATGCGAATATCTCGCTCCGCGGCCGTTCTCTTCTCCGCCAGCATCACGATATCCACACTGGAATCGATGCCGACGATCGATAATTCAACCCCTCTCTTTCGGCAGCGCCGCAGATAGGCGAGCGGAATATCCGCTAATCCCGTCCCGACATCCAGCAGACTGACTGGCCGCTTATCCTGGCCCGCCTGCTGCAGCAGGCGATCCAAGTGTGCAAACAAGGACGGGTTGCCGCCCAAGAATCGATTGACGTTCCATACTTCCTCCAAACTGGTTTCCAGCTCAGAAGGAGCAAGCAGCGACGCCTCTCCCTCATCAAGCCATTCCTTCGTCAGCACCCTGGTCATCTTCAGCCGCACCTCCACTTTTTGGTTATTGTTATTCTTTTCCATCTTTTTTATCCATCCCCGCAAAAATCCGATGGAAACATTTGCTTCGACAAGAAAAGCCATTTTTACGCAACATCTGACTTTCTACTGCGTCTATTAATCGTTAAGAGTTATATTGCAAGTTTTTGAGATTCCGGAAGGAGGAGATGGAGAAGCGTTATGAGGAGAAAATTAACGGCCGCCGTGCTCGTGCTGTTCGCCTTGCAATCGTTGATCTTGGCGCCTTACACGATGGCGGCCGGCGCAACCGCAAGCGGGGGAACGACGAAGTACCGCGTCTACCAGAACGACAAAGCGCTGCGGGAGTTCGTCACTGAGAATCAGGCAATCAATTATGCGAAAAGTTTTGAGTACAGTCATGTGGAGCTTATTACCGGAAGAACATGGGTGTGGGATAATTTCCCGCAGTTTAAGCTGTATCAAGGCAGCGTTTCATCGAACAAATGGGAATATCGAACGTATAAGGAGGCTCTTTCCGCTGCTTCCAAACTGTCGGGCGTACATATACGAGATTTAGAGAAGCCGGGCTGGGTCTATCAATCTTATCCGAAATACCAGCTTTATCAAGGCGACAACACATCAGAGAAATGGGGATTCACAACACTCGCTGCTGCCAAGAAAGAAGCGGCGAAGTGGAGCAACTCCCGCATTATGGAGCTCGCCTCCAACACTTGGGTGTGGGACAATATTTCCGAAGCTCAGAAAAAGAAATTGCGCACTGGCGCTGCCGTCTATGAAATTCGCAAAGACGGCGAGCCTGCTGAGGGCGCATCCGCTTACGCGTTTCTGCAGGACGCTATTAAGGCGTCCGCCGCAGTCGCAGGCAGCACGGTCTTCAATACGAAGACTGGAAAAACGGTTTATTCCAACGAAGAAGCTTACGAGGTTTGGCAAAGCGGAAAACCGGTCAAAGCCTTTATCTCGCTGGACAAAGCGGTGGCGTTCGCTAGCTATTACGCGAATTCCGACGTGATTTATAACGGTGAAGTACGATGGACGAGCGTCCCTTACCTCTCCGTCTATCAAGGCGACAAGAAGCTGAAAGGCTTCAATACTAGAAAAGCGGCCATCGACTATGCGAAAGGCTTCTCGAACAGCTCGGTGCAGACGTTAGACGGACGCAAGCTGTGGAGCAATACAAAAGCACTCATTCTGCTTGGCTGGAACGGTTCTTCGAACTCTTCTACGATTATGAGCCATGTCGCCAATACGCAAGGCCTCAATATCGATTCGCCGACCTGGTTTGAGCTCGCGGCTGCCGACGGCACGCTGAAGGACAGCTCCGACCCTACGGTCGTCTCGACGCTGAAAGAGCAAGGCATTCTCGTCATGCCGCTCGTACACAATCAGTTCAATAAAAAAATGACAACGGACTTTCTCGCCAATCCGCAAGCGCAGCAGTCGTTTATCACCAATTTGACCGACCGGCTTGTGTCGCTTGGGGTTTACGGCGTCAATCTCGATTTCGAGGAAGTCGCCGGAACGGATCGGGCGAACTATACCGCCTTCGTTAAAGCATTGGCAAAATCAGTTCAAAGCAAAGGCTTAAAGCTGTCGATCGATCTTCCGCGCGGCAGTACGAGCTGGAATCATCAGACCGCTTACGACCACGCCGCACTGGCTTCGATCGTTGATACCATCATTATTATGGCGTACGATCAACATTGGAGCGGAAGCCCAACAGCTGGCCCTGTTGCGGGACTTTCTTGGGTGGAACAAGGCGTCGAGCAATTTTTGTCGTACGGCATCCCTCGCGAGAAGCTGATGCTTGGCATTCCGTTCTACGTACGTGAGTGGAAAATAGACGGCGCCGGCAAGCTGATCAGCAACCGCGCCATTTATATGAAAGAGCTTCCGAAGCTCATTGCGGATACAGGTGCGACCGGCGAATACGATGCAACAGCAGGCACGACTAAGTATACGTATACGAAAGACGGTTTCACTTATGTATTCTGGACAGAGACGACCGAAACGGTGCTTGCTCGCCTCAAAATTGCCAAGAAGTACGATTTGGCTGGTATTGGCGCTTGGCGTCTCGGCTATGAAAGCTCGGACCTGTGGACTGCTATTCTACGAAACAAATAATGAACGGCAAAAAAGAGCGCTTCATCCTCCGTATTGGAGGGCGAAGCGCTCTTTTTTATTGCCTGTTAGGCGGATAGATCGTTATGTTCGTCTTTTGCATGCATTCTCTTTTGTTCCCATTTCTCGATCCAGCCGCCCACTCGTGTAAATAAAAAAGCGACCGCAATCGTAAATAGAACAATACCGTAAAATCCCGCTCCGATGCCGATGCCGACGCCGCCAGCAAAAAGAATCATCGCTGCCGAGGTTAAGCCCTTGACCTCGAAACCGGTCTTCATAATGAGACCTGCGCCCAAGAAACCGAGTCCAGTTACAATTTGAGCGGTCAAACGCATCGGATCCATCATAATCCGGTCGGAAATATGACCATAAATGACGACGCTCTCGATAGAGACGATCGTAATAAGTGCAGATGCTAACGTGACAAACGTATACGTTTTGACGCCGGCAGGCTTGTTTTTATGCGTTCGGTCGAAACCGATCAGCAGCCCCAGCGCAGCGCTTAAAAAAATGCGAAAATAAAATTCATATTGACCGAAAAATTCACTTATTGCATGGTCCATGTACTCGTTATCATCCCCGTTTGTTTGCGAATCTCCGTCAGCGTTTTAAGGCATAGACCGTCAAATCAAACGGCTGAACAGGAGCTTCTTTCTATTATATTACTATTGACGATCCAATTGTCCAAGTAATCGCCTTCCAATACACCCAGCTTATGCATCAGCAGCTTGACTGATTGCACGCCGAGTTCAGAGGGCTGCAAATCCATGCCAGAAAGAGGCGGCGTTACTTGATGCATCATCGACAAATCGCCGCAAATGACGAACAACGATATATCTTCCGGTACGCTCATACCGATATCCTTAATCGCATTCAACGCGCTCAAAGCGGTGCGGTCATCATCAGCGATGATCGCCGTCACTCGCTTTTCCAACGTGCCGAGGATGTGATAGGTTTCATCGTATCCGTATGTGATATACTTCTCTGAATGAATGTCCGGCTTATAATGGACCATATAATTCTCATAGTCGATGCCATGATCCTCCAGCGTCCGTATGAAAGCATCCGTCCGCTCGATGGAAACGGTCATCCGCTCCCCGGCGTTCAGAAACATAATGTTACGGTGGCCGAGCCCGATTAAATAATCGCAAATATCGCGTATGATTTGCTCATTGTCGTTATTGACCGTCAACACATTCTGAAGGCCTTCATTAATAATTTTACCGACCGTTACAAACGGCAGCTGATTCTGATGCAGCAGTTGAATCCGCTTGTCTTCTGCCGTCGGACCGAGCACGATTGCTCCGTCGATCGGATAGCTTGCCAGGGAAGGTGTCTTTACTTCTTCTGCGGCGATCATATCGAGGAGTACGCGGTAACCATAACGGGAAGCTTCCAATATAACACCATTAATAAATTGATTATGAAAGACACTGAAGAAAAAATTGCCGTGTGGAATGGTCAATCCGATTGCCATCGTTTTCTTGGTCACCAAGCTCCGTGCAATATGATTGGGCACATAATTTAATTCCTTCGAAATTCTCAGCACTTTCTCGGTCACTTTTTTGCTGGTCGGCCTCTTCTGGCTGAAAACGTTCGATACCGTTCCTTTCGACACGCCCGCCATGCGGGCAACATCGTCAATCTTCGCCATACTACCGTTCACAACTCCTCAAACCGTGTGTCAACGGCAAACGGGAAGCGATCCTCCTTGCGGATTGCCGATTCCCGTCGTCCGTTTATTTTCCCGGTTACATGCCTGCAGCGTCCTCAGTCGGTACGCCTTTCAACTGCAATTCCTCAGCGTAATGGCATGCTACAAAATGATTATAACCGATATCCCTTAAATCTGGTACTTCTTGGGTACATTTCTCCGTCCGATATCTGCAGCGCGGATGGAAATGGCAGCCGCTTGGAGGATTAGCCGGATTCGGCACCTCTCCCTCCAAAATGATCCGCTCCTTCTTCACTTCAGGATCAGGATGCGGAACGGCCGACATCAGCGCTTCCGTGTAAGGATGTCTCGGTTGTCCGAAAAGCGATTCGCTCGAGGCGAGCTCGACGATTCGGCCAAGGTGCATAACCGCCACGCGGTCGGAAATATTTTGCACGATCGAAAGATCGTGAGAGATGAAAATATACGTAATTTTGTATTGATCCTGCAAATCCTTCAGCAGGTTAATGATTTGCGCTTGGATCGATACGTCCAGGGCCGACACCGCTTCATCGCAAACAATCAATCTAGGTTGCGTGATAAGCGCTCTGGCAATGGCGATACGCTGACGCTGACCGCCTGAAAACGCATGCGGGAACCGCTTTAAGAAGCCGGCATTCAAGCCGGTCTTCTCGGCAATCTCGGTCACTTTCGCTTCGATCTCCGCCCGGCTCAGCTTAAAGTTGGCAATCAGCGGCTCGGCAATAATGTCGAATACGCTCATTCGCGGACTAAGCGAAGAATAGGGGTCCTGGAAAATCATCTGTATATCTTTGCGGTAAGTTTTTGTTTCCTTCTTATTCATTTGAAGGAAATTGACCTCTTCGCCGCCCTCCGCATGATAGATGACCTCACCGGAGGAGGCGCTTACGCCTCTGACGATACAGCGGCCGAGCGTCGTTTTGCCGCAGCCCGATTCGCCGACGATACTGAGCGTCTCCCCTTCCAGCAATTCGAACGAAATGTTGTTCAGTATTTGGACTTGTTTTGGCTTTTGAAACAAAGCTTTTTTGGATTTCACCTGAAAGCTTTTGTTCATTTTAGTCACTTGAAGTATAGGTTTGCTCATTTCGCTGCCGCTCCTTCCCCTTGGTCCGAGTACAGGAAGCATCTAACGGTATGATCGTCGGATACTTGCGTGTTTGGTACCGCTCTCGTGTTGCACACGCCTTCGATCCGATCTTTACAGCGATCATAGAAACCGCACATCGGCGGCATGTCGATCGGCAGCGGAACGGAGCCTTCAATGGAATCGAGCCGTTTGGTTTTGCCGCCGCCAAGCCTTGGCATCGACTTCATCAACCCTTTAGTATACGGATGCTTCGGATTGGCGAAAATTTCTTTTACCGGCGCTTGCTCTACGATTTTGCCCAAGTACATGACGGCAACTTCGTCACACATTTCCGCAATAATGCCGAGGTCATGCGTTACGAGCAGAATGGCCATGCCGTACTCCGCCTGGAGGCTCTTCATCAGCTCTAGAACCTGCGCTTGAATCGTTACGTCGAGCGCTGTTGTCGGTTCGTCCGCGATCAGTATTTCCGGGTTGCAGGACAGCGCCATCGAGATCATCGCGCGCTGCCTCATCCCGCCGGAAAACTCGTGCGGAAATTGATCAAATCGCTTCTCCTGGTCGGAAATGCCCACTTTCGCGAGCATTTCCAGCGCGATTTGCTTGGCTTTCTTTTTGTCCTTCGTTTGGTGGATGCGGATCGCTTCCACAATTTGATTGCCGATTGTATACATTGGCGAGAAAGCAGTCATCGGCTCTTGGAAGATCATCGAGATTTTGCGTCCCCGAATGGAGCGGATTTGCTTGCCCGTCGGCTTCAGCGACAACAGGTTCGTGCCGTTCAGCTCAGGCTCCGTTGGCGAATGATATTCAACATTCCCCGTCGTTACGCATTCCTTCGGATTGATGCTAATAATCGAGCGGCTGGTCAAACTCTTGCCGCAGCCCGATTCGCCGACCAGACCGAGTGTCTTGCCTTTATAAATATTAAAATCGACCCCGTCTACCGCGTTCATAATCCCATTATCCATTTTGATCTTGATTTTGAGATCTTTTACAGATAAGATGGGTTGCTCTTGCTGAGCAGCTTGAGTCATGCTAATCCCTCGCTTGCTTATGATTTAGTCGATTATAATCGATTATTTTTTGTATGGATCCGCAGCGTCGCGCATGCCGTCGCCAAGGAAGTTGAAAGCCAAAACCGTCAAGATGACTGCACCAAGCGGGATCAGTTTCCATGGATAAAGGGCAACGTTTTCAATTTTTTGGGCTTCTTGGAGCAATACGCCCCAGCTCGTTGCCGGCGAACGCACGCCGAGACCTAGAAAGCTCATCGCCGTTTCGCCAAGAATCATTGCTGGAATAGCTAGTGTAGTGGAAACAACCAAATAACTCATAAATCCTGGCAAAAGATGCTTCACGATTATTTTTGTATTGCCCACACCGGCGATTCTCGCCGCGACGATATAATCTTCGTTTTTAAGCGAAATAAATTTACCCCGTACTACACGGGCCAAGTCGGTCCAACCGATTAAGGCCATAATGATGACAATGTATAAATACATCGTAACGACCGGTATCCGCGGCGGAATGGCGGCCGATAAAGCCATCCACAAAGGCAGCGTCGGGAACGATCGAATGATTTCAATAATCCGTTGAATAAGCGAATCGATCCAGCCGCCGAAGTAGCCGGAAATGCCGCCGATCATCAAGCCGAGTACAAAGCTGATGCCAACGCCGACGAGCGGGATGCTTAGCGAGATTTGACTGCCGAGTACAATCCGGGAGAACATGTCGCGGCCCATGCCGTCCGTTCCGAGCAAGAAGATGCGGCCCGGCTGTTCTACGCCGAATAAATGAATATCCGTAGGGATGAGACCGAGAAATTTATACGACTCCCCTTTAACGAAAAATTGCAGTTTATACTTCTGACTAGTATCCGGCACGAAAATTTTGCGCATCGTTTCCGGGTCGCGTTCCGATTTCAATTCATAGACGAAAGGCTGAATATGAAACTTGCCGTCTGCATCGATGAAGCGAACACCCATTGGAGAAGCGTTTACATATTTACTGTCGTAGCTTTGCAGACTGTAAGGCGCGATAAACTGCGCGAGCAAGGCTACAAGGTAAAGCGTCGCTAAAATATACATGCTGAATCGGGCCAACTTATGTTTCTTGAACCTTTGATAGATCAACTTCCACTGCGAGCTGTAATCGGTATCCTTTAACGGAGCTCCGTTCAGCGCCAACTTTTGCGGTTTGAATAATGATAGTAGTGTTCTCATTGTTTACGATCCCCTGAACTCTGTACGGATTTTTGGATCAAGCCATGCGAGCAAGATGTCGGAAATGAGTGTTCCGAGTACGGTCAGCATTGCCATGAACAGCAGCCAAGATCCCGCCAGATACATGTCCTGACCAAGCAAGGCGTTGTGCATGACCGGCCCTTGAATCGGAAGATTGAGTACGATTGCTGTGATAGTCGCACCAGTAAAGATGGAAGAAAGCGACCAGCCCAGCGTACTGGCAATCGGGTTCAATGCGGCACGCGTCGGATATTTGAACAAAATGCGCATTTCCGACAAGCCTTTCGCTCTCGCCGTTACTACGTTCGGGCGGTTCAGTTCGTCGAGCATTTGTCCGCGCATAATCCGAATCAGATCAGCCGTACCGGAAAGACCAATAACGATAACCGGAATGATCATATGCTGCATGAGATCTTTCACCTTGTCCCAGGACCACGGCGCATTGACATACTCCGGCGAGAACAAGCCGAGCAGCGGATCGCCAAACCATTTGTAGGACAAGAACATTAGGAGAATCGCCAGAAGGAAGTTCGGTGTTGCCATGCCTATAAAGCTAATGCCGGAGAAGAAATAATCGCCCGCCGAATATTGCTTGACGGCGGTATAGATGCCTACCGGTATCGCAATGATGTAATGGAAGAGCATTGTGACGATCGAGACGACTAGCGTCAGTCCCATATACTGCTTAACGACATCGAGAACCGGCTTATTGTAATTGAACGAGAAGCCGAAGTCGCCCTGTACAATAATTTTCTTCATCCAAACGTAATATTGTTCGTAGATCGGACGATCCAGTCCGAGATTCGCCCGCATCTCATCCATCTCAGCCTGCGTCATAATGTCGCCGGAAGCGGACATTTTAGCCGAATACGACGAAACATAATCGCCTGGCGGCAGCTGGATAATGTAGAAGACGATGAACGAGATAATGAAAACAACCGGTATCGCCAACAAAATGCGCTTTAAAATGTATTGAAGCATCTCAATTTCTCTCCTCTGCAAACCGCTTGAATCATAGAAGGGAAGCAGTGACAGGGAAGTGTTCCCCTCCCCGCCGCTGCCTCCTTCGATTCATTTGTTATTGCTTAATGAAAAACTGTGCCGGGTGACCGTGACCAAGTCCGCGATACTCATCGGACCAGATTCTGTCGCCAGGGATGTTGCGCAAATTGTTCGAAGCAGTAACGAGTACCGGCGTAGGACCGGCGTAACCGATTACCCATTGGTTCTTCTGGTGAAGCTTCACAATTTCGTTGCCAAGCTCGTTGATTTCGTCAAACGATTTGCTTGCTTTGATTTTGTTCCAGATGTTCAAAATTTCAGCAACGTCGCCTTCAGGCTTCACGCCTTCTTTGCCGGCGGATTGCGAGTACAGGCCGTAATGACCGAACCAAGGTGTAATGACGCGAAGCGGAACCATTGTGTCCGGACGGAAAGCTACGTTAACGACCGAGATGTTTTCCGTTGTAATCGGCACTTTGTTTGCGTATTTCATGTCGAAATGCGTACCGCCGTCTACGACTTTCACGTTCGTTTTCAGACCCATGTCCTCGAAGTACTTTTTCAGCAATTCAAGGAATGGAGCTGTGTCTGTTGTCGACTCGATAACAGTCAGCGTTAGGTCGGAACCGTCAGCGTTTGTACGGAAGCCGTCCTTGTCACGGTTCGTCAGGCCAAGCTCATCAAGAATTTGGTTGGCGCGCTCTGGATCATATTTCGTCCATTGCTCTGCCCAGCCTTCTTGATAGCCTTGTACGCCTTTCGGCACAGACGCTTGGACTGCTTCAGCCAATCCGTTGGAGACGATTTCCGATACTTGCGTACGATCTACACCGATCGAAAGCGCTTCCCGGAAACGGATGTCTTGGAACAACTTGCGCAGGTTCGGGTCTTCTGTCGTTTGGTTCAGCTGAATGCCAGCGCTAGACCAAGTCGGCTGTGTCCAAGGGATAAGGCGGTAGTTTCCTTTTTTCTCGTTTTCTTTCAGTACTGTAAAGTCTTTCGCGTCGAACGTGACGAGGTTGTAGTCGCCTGCCATCGTACCGAGCGTTTTTTGGCTAGGGTCTTGAATTTTCGTAGCTACGATACGGTCGAGGTAAGGAAGCTGCTTGCCAGTCTCATCCGTTTTCCAGTAGTACGGGTTACGTTCCATAACGAATTGGTCGCCGTTTGCATCGTTAGTCGGCACCCATGCGCGAAGCGTTGGGATTTGATGGTGCAACCAGTCATAGTAACCGGTTTCAGTCAGGAACACTTTAGGATCCTCATAGCCCCATTGTTTCGTAATTTCCAGCGTCTTAGCATCGCCTACGAATTCCGGAAGAATCGTTTCGTGGAAATGCTTCGGAGCGAAGAACCATTTGTTATCGATCGCTACGCGCTCCAGGAACATTACGCTTGGATATTTATGTGTAACCGTGAATGTGTAATCGTCGACTTTCTTCACTTCGGCCATCGCCTTGTCGCCAGTTACCGGATCAACCGAGTAATAAGCGTCATAGACTTTTTTACCGAACGTTTCTTTCTTCAGCATGTGCTCCCAGTAGAAGATCACGTCGTCAGCTGTGAAAGGAACGCCGTCCGACCATTTCATGCCTTCGCGAAGATGAATCGTAAATACGGTCGAGTCTTCGTTCACTTCATAACCTTTTGCTACGTTCGGTTCAACCTTGTTGCCCTCTTTGTTAAAGCGGAACAGTGCTTCCTCTGTTGGTTGGCCGATGCCCCATTTGTCCGGAACGCCCATCCAAGGCATTTTCCAGTCGCCGCCGTATTGGCCGAGTTCTTCAATGACCGGCTCGATCATGATGTCTTCTTGCTTCGGCATACGCTCTTCGAGCGCCGGGAGCGCACCTTCGCTTACGCGCTTCGCGAGCATTGGCGCTTCTTTCGCACCGTCGTCAGTTACAGCCGGCTTGTTCGTTGATGAGTTTTTGGAGCCGTCAGCCGGAGCGTTGGAGCCTGAGTTCGAGCAACCTGCAGCAATAACGGATATAGCAAGAGTAAGAACGAGCAAAAGCTTACTTCTTTTCAAGTTAACCCCTCCATGAATGATTTATCATTTCTCTGTTTCCCCTGCTGCCTTGCGAAAGTTGTATCTTCACCTCCTTGATTTATTAAACCGGTTTAATTCCAGGGTAAAAATGGTTTGTTGCTTTCTCTGAAGTAGGACCCCGACGAATTAAACCGGTTTAATAGATTTCCAAGTTAAGCGCTTAATGTAAACGCTTTATTTGTATGATACATGGCTTCTCTCTTTCGCGCAACACCTATTTTGCATTCTTGCCAAATATTTTTTTAATGAACTGCGCCCCGCCTCGCTTTCCGGTTAATCGGTTTAATCTCTATCTGTCGCCCCGTGCTTGTCCTCCTTTCAGAACAACCAGAGTCAAATCCCATTCTAAATGCCAATTGTAAGAACGGTATTTTCTTGATGTGGATATTATGTAAAAAAAGCGGGTTTTTCCGTATTCGGAAAAACCCGCCATTGTTACATTTATTATTTGCGGTTAGACTTCAGCTCCGTACGGAACCGGAATTTCGAATCTTCCCCGTACCACATCGGGAAGTTCGTACCCCAAATATTGTTGTGCAGATTGAAATGGAAACCGCCGTCCAGCGAGACGAAGGAATTATCAAATTGCAGCAGACGCTTCTGCCCTGGCGCGACGAGCGCCGAATCGAGCGCTTCGATCGTTGCAGATCCATCCGTTCCTTCGTAGCTCACGCCGCGGTTCAACGCATGCAGGTTACGGTTTCCGTCTTTTACGACGCGCAGCGGCGAAATAGGCGCACCTAACTTGTCCATCGTCCATAGATTCGGATTGTCGACGTTGAGAGCGCAAGCAAACCAGCTCGCTTCAGGCAGACGATTCGCCTCTTTTCCGAACCATTGCAGCGAAACGTCGATCGTACCCGTTTCTTTGAATTGATAGATCAATTCCAGCTCCTTCGGCGCTCCGTACAGCTCATTCGCTTCCACAGGCATGCGGAGCTGCAGCGCAAAGCGGCCGTCGCTCAACTGACGGATATCCGTCAGCACAGGCTTGTAGATCTTATTGCTAGGCAGCGGACGAACGAATTCGAAGCCCGGCTTGCTGAAATCGGCATCCGACCATGGATGCGTGAAAGGAAGATTTTGCATGTAGGTACGGAAATAACGGCCATAATCCTCCGTTCCGAACGTCTCGTAAGCATACGCGCCGAACGAATGGCTTTCGTCCGCCCAACGTTTGCCGTTGCCGTCAACGAGAAGTGCAAGCGATCCGTCTCCAGCGAACGACAGCTGGAAGCCGCCTGCCGTGTACGTCTCATGCGGCAATACCGGACTGCCCGACTCTTCTGTACGGACAGGCTTCAATTGCTCGAACGCTTTTGCAGCTTCCGCTTGTTTCTGTTCATCTAGATAAGAGACGGCCGAATCCACATAGGCTCTTTGCTCTTCCCACGAACGCTCTATCAGGGAATAAGTCCGTTTAGCCGTCTCGGATGCAAACAGACCGCTGGAGTGCTTATCGAACTCATCCATTGCAAACGCGCCGATATAACCGAATTTAGCAGGCATATCGTCCACGTCGATATCGTCGACAACTCGTGCCGCATTGAAATCCTTTTTCGCATAGTTGCGGAAATCAGGCAGCCATTTCTTTACATCCAAGCCCCAAGTATGCTCGGCAACGAGCAGCAAGTCATCGCTCATCGCCTTGTATTCCGCGCTCGATTCCAGCAGTGTTCCTTCGGATACCCATTTGTCGCGCAGGCGCAGCAATTCACGGAATCTTGCAACCTTCATCGGATCGGTGCCTACGCCATGAATCCACGTATCCCCCAATTCCTCACGAACGATAGGCAGTGTGGAGCGTACCGTCTCCAGGCTCGCGGCAAACGCATCTAGCGAAGAGGCTACGATGTCGGCATCCGGATAACGCGCTTGGATTTCCTGGAACTGCTCTTCGATCTCCTGGACGGTCGGTGGGCCGCAGTTGTCTCCGGTATGAGCGAATATCAAAATATCGTCGATGCCGTTGACTTCGACAGCTTCACCGTAAGTGCCTGCATAGTTGACGATGATCTCGCTGCCGTCGTCCGCCTGCCAGCGGAACAATTTCGGCACGTCGGGACGCATCGAGGCGGGATTGACTCCCAAATGCATATATTTAATGCCCGCTTGCTGCATATAAGGAACCATGGATAAGGTATGGCCCGGAACGTCGGTCATTTTCGACGCAATGGTCTGTTTGCCGAATTGCTTGTCCAGCTCTTGGCTGATCGACAGCCCGTAACGGAACAAAGCCGGGTCCATCAGCTCTGTATGCGTTGTGAACGGCAAACCATGCCATACGATATGGCCTCTGCGAATAGCCTTCTCCATTTTTCCCTTGTCTTCTGCGGACGCATTTTCCAAGTAATGACGAATCAGCCATGAGCCCGTCGTCCATACAAATTGAGCTTGACCGCCCTCGGCTTCCAGCCGGTCGGCCAATTCGATTGCTTTCGGAATGTACTCTTCCATATATTGCTTCAGCACATGTGCCGCCAAATTCGTAAACCCGATGTCTAGATGCGTCTTAAAGACGACATGCACTTTTTTTCTGTTATTCATTTGATGTCTTCCTCCGTTAGTATGATTTCCCAGCCGCATGAAGCTTTCTCTCCCCATCCTGTTGTACAGCCATGCCGGCCTTTTGCCCGATTGCAACGGATGCCGAAAGCGCGCTCCCGGCGACGGGAACGGCTTTCGGCACTTTTGCATTGGATAAGCTTATTGGGATATTCGCGTTCTAATCCAGAACGACGTCATTCGTTAAACCGTATTTCTCCTGCGGTCCGGTAGGTCCGTACGCCAGCAGCGGCTGCCCGAAAAAGGAGCCTTCGTTCGGATTGCCCCACCGGTACACCGACAGGCTGTCCGGATTCGTATAGTCTTTATCCAGCCATGTCGGCCACGCATTGCCGAGACCGTTGCCGGTCTCTAAATTCGGATAGTATTGGAACGCTTGCACATTGTTCCATGTATCCCATGCCGTGCCTTGGTTTGTCACATCGATCAATTGAGCGACAACCAACTCTTTGTACACATGGTTGCCCGCATCCTTCCACATCCCGTGAGATCCGAAAGCCGAGTAACCGACCGGATGCGTACCGTTCACTTTCGTCACATCATCCCAACGATAAGTCGTGCCGAACGAATGCGCTCCATAAAACACCTGTACCGGCTTCACGTAATTCGTGCCGTTGTCGGTAAATTTGGCCAGACGGACGGTTATCCGTTCCCAATCGCCGACGTGATCGCCCGCTTCCGTTCCAAGCACCGTTTTGCCCAGATCGTACGGACTGAATTGGAAATACACCAGATCGACGTTGTTGTATTCCTTCTCTACCCAGAACGAGTAAATCGGGGCATTAGCCAAATCTCCCGAGAAATACGGAAGCTTAAGATTGTAAGGAACAAGCGGTGTTTTCGTCTTAATTTCATATTTGCCCGAATTCGCGTTCAAATACCTGTCCACGTATGGAAATGTATATTCGACGGAAGAAGGGAAATATTTCTCGCCCTGCGCGAACCAAATGCGCGGCGCAAAGGTTTCGAGCAGCTCCCGCTTGGAAGTGTCGCTATATGCGTTGCCGGCTACGGCAACGGACGTCGCGTCGAGCGGTGAGATCGCTTCTACCCTAAGGCTTGTTGTCTTGTCGTTGAAGTCGTCCAGGTAGATCGTGTCTGCTGTAACAACCTTTGACGCGCCTTTAAAATTGTAATCATTGTAGAGCGTTACTTTGTAGCCCGGCGCTACGCGGAGCGAAGAAATGTTATCGTTTCCGACGCCGGCCTGCAGATCAGCCCAATCGTACTCGCCAACATCAAAGGTTTGCTCGAACCCTCCGTACGGAGCGTTCGCATAGACCGTCACCGGCAGGTGAGGACCGCCGATCACTTCGACCTTTATGCTCGATGTTGCGTCGTTGAAGTCGTCCAGCCATCCCGCATCCTTCGTCAGCATCTTCTGATCGCCGTTGAAGTTGGAATCTCTGTAAAGCGTTACGCGGTATCCTGGCGCGACCCGAACGGATGATACTTTGTCGTTGCCGACCGTAGAAAGCTGATTGACATTGTAAAAGCCTGGCGATAATTCTTGCGATACGCCGGTAAAGTCGCCGTCCCTGTAAATCGTTACAGGTCCTGCCGCATTGGCTTGCTTGGGCAGCGGCAAAGATGCGGATGCCGCCAAAAGCGAAGCTAACAATACCCATTTGAGTGTTCTCATCATCGGTCTCCTCTACGGAAATGTTATGTCTTCGAATTCCATTGCGGGTCGCTCTAAGTTGTCCAATCGACTTACCTTTACGAAATATCAAACAAAAAATGACAGCGCTTTCTTCTGAATCTCCTCCCCTGCGACAAAGTATCGCTTGCACATTCTCAGACTAATATATGTTACTGATATATACAATCCCTATTTCCGTTGTTTTTCAATGATTTTATTTAAATAATTTATGAAATACAGCTTTATTGTTGATTATTTTCAATAAAACTTGATATAAACTTAATTATGTCACTGATATATAAAAAGACTTCCGACGTCATTTTAACGAGCGCCGGAAGTCTTTTTATGCGTCAAAACTTATCCATTTCGCTGCTTGACTGAGGCCCGTTCCACGATCTCCGTGTTCACCTTAATCGTGACCGCCCCTTCGCGCGAATTTTCCATCCGCTTGAACAATAGGCTTACTGCCGCTTGGCCGAGCTGCTCAGTCGTCTGCCTGGCTGTTGTTAGCGGCACAGGCAGCAGACTGGCGAGCTGAATATCGGAAAATCCGATGATCGACAAGTCGTCCGGCACCTTTTTACCAAGCTCGAACGCTGTATAAAGACAAGAAGTAGCCAAGTAATCGTCTGCGCATAAGACGGCGGTAAGCGCCGGGTTTTGAGAAAGATACGAGGCAATCTGCGGATTGGAGCCGCCGAGACGCTCCATATAATCTTCAGAGCAATTCAGGCAAATGTTGCGGCCGTTCACCGGCAGCGCATGATCTAGCAGCGCTTGCACATATCCGCGATAGCGGTCTTCCCGGCTTGTAACACCGTCAAAGCCCATCGAGATATAGCCGATTTCCTGATGCCCTTTCTCGATTAAATATTGCGTCAAATTGTAGGCGCCTTGATAATGGTCGTGATAAACGCAATCGATCTGGACTTCGCGAAAGATGCGGTCGATAATGACCAGCGGATAATGCAGCAGGTTCAACTCCAGCACTTTCTCGCTGCATTGCGTCCTTCCCCTCGGATACAAAATGATTCCGTCTACCCCGTCGTCGTATAGCGCCTGCAAACTATCGCTTTCGTCCTCTTTGCTCTTCGTCATGCGAACGATAAGGTGGCAATCGGACTTGCGAGCCTCACGCTCGGCGGAAACAATTATTCTCGCGATATAATCGTCCATATTAGGAAAGACGAGCGCAATTCTTCTGAGCGGCTTTTGGACCGCCGCAGCCTCCTTCGAGAGAGCGGTTTCCTGCCAATCGTGTCCGTCATAATCGCCGGAAACGAATGTGCCCCTGCGGGCGAGACGGTACACGATGCCTTCCTTCTCCAATATTTGCAAGGCAAGCTTCGCGGTCATGCGGCTGACGCCGTACAGCTTCGCGATCTCTCCTTCGGACGGAACGGGTTCATGCGGCCGCAGCTTGCGGTTCGCAATTTCTTCCATCACCCTTTTCGCCGTTTGCACATAAAGAAGCGGCTTGCGCTCCGCCTCCCGAGGCTCCTTATCCATGCGGTCCTTCACTCCTTGTCCCCGGCGTTTCTTAGCCGAGCTCGGCGTTCAATCGCTCAACCAGTTCAATCAGCTGCAACGGCTCGCCGATTGTGTAGTCCGGACGTTCCGATTCGTCGGCCGGCGTATGCGGATAACGCGGCGTCCAGTTTTGGAATACGCTCTTAATGCCGAGAGCATTCGCCCCTTTAACGTCTCTGCTCAAGTTGTTGCCGACCATTACGGTGCGGGCAAAATCCGCTTCGGACAAATCAAGAGAACCGATTGCCGCCTTGAACATGCGCGGGCTCGGCTTCTCCACTTTCAGCGGCTCCGAAATAATCATCGTCGTAAAATAGTCGATTAGGCCATGCTGAATAAACACGTTTTTGAATGATTGCACTAATCCGTCCGCTACCAGCGCGATCGTATAGCCTTTCTCGTGAAGCGTTTGCAGCATTTCTTTCGCACCAGGAATGAGATCAGCGCTTACAACAACGCCTTCCTCATCCCGAATTTCCGTCGATTCGTCAACAAGCGTATCCCCGCTATCCAAAAATACAATCAGTTTCTTCTCACTCATGTTTTTCAGCTCCGTCTCTTAGGGTTATTTACTGCCTTAGAGCGCCCGTAGATTCCCTGACGACCATTTCCGGCTGCATGACGATTCGTTGCTTGATTTCATCCGGTTCCGACTGGCCGATCAGCAAACCGAACGCCAGCTTGACCATCTGGTCGATAGGCTGTGCGATCGTCGTAAGCGTCGGATTCGTTACCGTCGATAAAATCGTGTCGTCAAAGCCGATGACCGACATTTGGTCCGGCACTCGCAATCTTGCTTCTTTAGCCGCTTGCAGCGCTCCGATCGCAAGCATATCGTTGCAGCAAAAAAGCGCCGTTGGCCGTTGATCGAACTTCAAAAGCGCAGCCGCGGCCCGCTTTCCATCCTTAATGCTAGACTCGCAGGAAAGAATGCTGTCCTCGCTAAGCGTTATACCTGCTTCGAACAAGCCGAAGCGAAAGCCTCGCACACGCTCCAAGCTGCTGGTCACTTTCATGTTCTCGGCCAATACCGCCATTCGAACATGACCTTTCTCCAACAAATGCTTTGCGGCCAGCGCGCCTCCCCGGAAATCGTCAGTAACGACGCTATGAACGCCGATGGACGACGCTTCCCGCGCAATCATAACGATTGGCAACGACTTCTCCGCCAGCTGCGATAAAATATCGCCGTTTTCCATCCCCGTACCGATGAGAATGCCGTCCACGTTCTTCTGTTCCAGAAGGCGTATATATTTCTCGACTCTTTCGTCGCGATTATCCGTGCTGCACACAATGACGCTATAACCTTCCGAATGGGCCAAATCTTCAACCGATCTGGCGATTTCGGAGAAAAAGGGGTTGGATACGTCGGGAATAAGCAGCCCAATTGTATACGTTTTCTTTCCCATCAACGCAGAAGCGATGACGCTAGGCTGATAGTTCAGCCGCTCCATCACTTTTAATATTTCGTCGCGTCGTTTCTTGCTTACTTTCCCTTTGCCGTTAATCGCGTTGGAGACGGTAGCGATTGAAACGCCCGCCTCCTTCGCGACATCATATATCGTGGTCGCTTTCATGGACAACCTCATTAATATCGCATAGTTAAGGGTTTAACCTAAAACCCTTACTTGGTCAATTATCCGATTATTCCGTTCACTTTGCAACAATTAATCGCGTTCGCGCCGTGAAACGGCAATCGTTAAACCGGCTTTACAATCCACTCGTGATCGGGATCGTTACGGAACTTCCAAACGCGAGTCGGACCGGCCATAACGTTCAAATAATAGACCTGATAGCCCGGAGGCGCCGATACCGGGTGGTAGCCCTTCGGCACGAGTACGACTTCGCCGTCACGGACGGCAAGCGTTTCGTCAAGCGAACGGTCATCCGTATAGACGCGCTGCACAGCAAAGCCCTGCTCCGGCTGAACATGATAGTAATACGTTTCCTCAAGGAACGATTCTTCCGGCAAGTTATCCTGATCGTGCTTATGCGGCGGATAGCTGGACCAGTGACCTTGCGGCGTAAACACTTCAACGACCAGCAGGCTGTCCGCAGCTTTTTGCTCCGGCAAAATGTTATGAATATAACGCTGCGTAACCCCTTCTCCCCGCACCTCTACGCCGACGTCCGACGGAGCGATGAGCCGGGAAGGAAGATTGCCCTTGCCCGGCGCCTTGCACACTGCCAGTTCCAGAGCTGTATTGGCCTTTACTTCGAAACGGTTGTCGTTCGGCACGTATACGGAATAAGGCGGAATTTGTTCGAACACGCTCATACGTTGTCCGATATTGGACCAGGAGCCGTCCGCCGTCGACACATCGGCTTTGCCGCTAAGCAGGACGAGACATACCTCGTCGCCGCCTGTTTCTTGGCTAAGCGCTTCTCCTTCGTTCAAACGGTACACTTCAAATCCGACATAGTCCCAGCCCGCAGATTGAGGCGTCACAGATACAACGGGAACGTCCGCGGAAGCCGGCTGCTTAGGGCTGACAATCAGTTTATTCATAACTTAAGCTCACGGCCTTTCTTTCCATATTTAAATCAATAATTGCTATAAGAGCTATTAGATTTCCGACAATTTAACAGGACGGTTTTCTTGCAACGACAGCTTTGCTGCGCGGGCAATTCTTTCCGCCTGCCAGCCGTCTTCGCCCGTAACCGCTACAGCGTCGCCGCGAACCAGGCTGTTGATGAATTGTTCTGTCTCTTCGATATAAGCAACATTGTAGCGCTCCAGGAAGAAGTGAAGCGGTTTGTCGCTGACAATGCCTTCTGCTGTGCTTAGTACAGCCGTATTAGGGAAATCGTTTCCAGCCACAGAGGAACCTTTGGAGCCGAATGCTTCCACTCGTTGGTCGTAGCCGTATACAGCTTTCCGGCTGCAGTCGATAACGCCAAGCGCGCCGTTAGCGAACTTGAGCGATACGGTTGCCGTGTCGACGTCGCCATGAACGGCGAATACCGGATCGACGAGCACGCTGCCTTGCGCGTATACTTCTTCAACTTCGCTGCCAGACAAAAATCTAGCCATGTCGAAGTCGTGAATCATCATATCCATGAAGATGCCGCCCGACACTTTAATGTAAGCTTCTGGCGGTGGAGCCGGGTCGCGGGACGTAATCTTGATCAGATGCGCATCGCCGATCGCTCCCGATTGGATATGCTCGCGCACGCGTTTGAAGTTGTGGTCGAAACGGCGGTTGAAACCGACTTGCAGCTGAACGCCAGCGTTGCGTACCGCTTCGATCGCTTCTTCCGTCTGCTTAATATCCATGCTCAGCGGCTTCTCGCAGAAAATATGCTTGCCTTGCGCTGCGGCTTGTTTGATTAACGGTACATGCGTATCGGTCGAGGAGCAAATGAAAACGGCGTCGATGTCCGGGTTGTTCAAAATCTCCTCGCTGTTTTTCGTAACGATGGCGATGCCTCTTGCTTGTGCCCATTCCTCTAGCTCAGGGCCTGCGAACAAATCGCTGATAGCCGCAATTTCCGCTTGAGGATGTCTTAATAAATTGTCGGCGTGGATTTTGCCAATTCGGCCTGCGCCGATAATACCGATTTTAACTTTGTTCATGCTCGTCCGCCTCTCTCTATTTCCGCGCTATTCCCGCGCTGCCGAACAGCCGCATTTTGTCGCGTGCCGCCGCTTTAATCGCCTCGCGTGCCGGATTCAAATAATGCCGTGGATCGTAAGTTTCAGGATTCGCCGCAAGGTACTCCCCTACCGCTTTAGTAAATGCGATCTGATTATCGGTATTGACGTTGATTTTGGCTGTTCCGGCCGCAATCGCCTGCCGAATTTCGTCATCAGGCAAGCCGCTGCCGCCGTGCAGCACGAGCGGAAGCCCTGTGCGCTCACGAATTTCTTTCATGCGGTCCAAGCCGAGCTTCGGCTGTCCCCGGTAAGGTCCGTGAACCGAGCCAAGCGCCGGAGCGATGCAATCGATGCCCGTCTCGCGCACCATCAGCACGCAATCCTCCGTCTCTGCGTAGGACGCTTCTGCCTCAAGTACTTCCAGATCATCCTCACGTCCGCCGATTCGGCCAAGCTCCGCTTCAACCGACGCGCCCAGCACGTGAGCAACATCCGTCACCCGCTTCGTAATCTCGATGTTTTCCTCCAACGAATGGTGCGAGGCGTCGATCATGACGGACGTAAAGCCCGCTTTCAGCGCCCGGATGCATACGTCGTAGGAAGAGCCGTGATCCAGATGCAGAGCAACCGGAACGGTGATGTTGTAATGCTCGATTAACGAATTGACCATGCCGGTGATGAACGGCAAGCCGCCCATATAAGGGATGTAGGCTTCGCTCACGCCGAGAATGATTGGAGAAGCTTCCTCCTGCGCGGTCGTTAGAAACGCTTGCGTAAACTCCAGATTGTTCAAGTTGAATTGACCGACGGCGTAGCCGCCCGCATTCGCATCGCGTAGCATGCCGGTCATCGAAACCAATGCCATAATGGGTATTCCCCTTCCTAGCTATGTGAAGCTGTTCGGCCGCCTTTCGGCGGCCTTCCGATTACCAGCGAGTTGTTACCATTTTTTTACGAGTGAAGAACTCTACGCCGTCCGTGCCATTGGCATGAAGATCGCCGTAGAACGATTTTTTCCAGCCCGAGAACGGGAAGAATGCCATTGGCGCCGGTACGCCGAGGTTAACGCCGAGCATGCCCGCGTCGATCGTTTCGCGGAATTGACGCATGTTAGCGCCGCTGCGAGTGAACAGGCAAGCGCCGTTCGCGAACTCGGAGCGGTTAGCCACTTCAATTGCTTCTTCCAGCGTTTCAACGCGCATAACGGACAATACGGGTGCGAAAATTTCGTCTTTCCAAATTTTCATTTCGCTGCTAACGCGGTCGAAGATTGTAGGACCAACGAAGTAGCCTTTCGATTGAGTCGCATCGTCTTTACGGCCGTCGCGTACGAGTACGCCGCCTTCCGACTCGCCGGACTCGATATAACCAAGCGTTCTTTCTTTGTGCGGAGCGCGGATAACCGGTCCGAGGAACGTTCCTTCTTCAAGGCCGTTGCCGATTGTAATGCTGTCAGCTGCAGCCGACAAGCGGTCAACCAGTTCATCAGCAACATCGCCGACAGCGACTACAACGGCGCAAGCCATGCAGCGCTCGCCTGCGGAGCCGAATGCTGCATTGACGATTTCTTTAACCGTCAGATCGAGATCGGCGTCAGGCATAACGATGGAGTGGTTTTTCGCGCCAGCCAGTGCTTGCACGCGTTTGCCGTGAGCTGTACCCGTCGTGTAGACGTACTCGGCAACCGGCTGCGAGCCAACGAACGAAATCGCTTGAATGTTCGGATGCTTCAGAATGCCGTTAACGACATCATGCGCGCCATGAACGATGTTCAGCACGCCTGCAGGCAAGCCTGCTTCGTGGAACAGCTCAGCAAGACGGTTCGCCAGCAATGGCGTACGCTCAGACGGCTTCAGCACGAATGTGTTGCCGACAGCGATCGCAAGCGGGAACATCCAGCAAGGAACCATCATTGGGAAGTTGAACGGCGTGATGCCGCCGACAACGCCGATTGGATAACGGTACATGCCCGACTCCAGGTTGGAAGCGATGTCTGGAAGCTGCTTGCCCATCATGAGATTTGGTGCGCCAGCTGCGAACTCGACGCACTCGATACCGCGTTGTACTTCGCCGCGAGCTTCTGCAAAGCTTTTGCCATTCTCGATCGTGATCAATTTGGCCAGCTCGTCCCAGTTATCAACCAACAATTGCTGGTATTTGAACAAAACGCGAGCGCGGCGCGGAACCGGCGTACGGCTCCACTTTTCAAATGCTTTACGCGCCGTTTGAACGGCTGCGTCTACGTCCTCGTTTGTGGAAAGCGGCACCTCTGCGATTACTTCTTCCGTTGCCGGGTTATACACGTTGTCATATTGCGTTGCGGACGAATCTACCCATTGTCCGCCGATCCAGTTTTTCAACTTCGTTGTCATTGCAATCCCTCGTTTCGATTCTTTTGTTTCGTTCATAAGATGTGTGCTTGTATTTACGTTAGTTTGCGACAATTTCGCCGCGATTGCATTTCTCGATGTATTCTTCAACTTGCTGGACAGAAGGCATCGCGTCCGAACAGCTATGGCTGGAAATGACGATGCATGCCGCCGCGCTGCCGAACTCCATGCTTTTCTCGATCGACAGACCGGACATCAGGCCGTGAATGAAGCCTGCTGCGTACGAATCGCCCGCTCCAAACGTTTTAACCACTTGTGCCGGGTACGATTTCGCGCGCTGTTCTGCGCCATCGGCCGTATAAGCGATCGAGCCGCCTTTGCCGTGCTTAATGATGACGATTTTAGCGAAATGATCGAACCACTTCGAAGCTGTGAAACGGTCGCTATGGTCCGGATTATGCTCAAAACGTTCCATGCTGTCGAATTCTTCTCTCGTGCCGATAATGATGTCGCTCTTCGAGGCAGCCAGGTTGTAATAGACAGCTGTTTCTTCAGCCGACTTCCACGTATATGGACGGTAGTCGATGTCGAGAATAACTGTCGTGCCGTGCTTGCGAGCGTAATCGAGCGCCAGCAGAACAGCTTCGCGCGACGGGCTTGCAGCAAGCGCTGTACCCGAGACGAGCAGCGCCTTGCTGTTCGCAATCAGTTCCTCGTTTACTTCCAGCGAGTTCAAAAGCAAGTCAGCGACGTTGTCACGGTACATCAGAATGCTGCAGTCGGATGGACTTTTAATTTCGGTAAAAGCAAGGCCGGTTACCGCACCTGTTTTATCCGTCACCACATTGCTGGTGTCCATGCCTTCGTTCTCCAAATAACTCTTAATAAAACGACCCATTTGATCGTCGGCGATTTTGCCGATGAACGCCGTTTTATGGCCAAGGCGGCTCATCCCGATAGCGATGTTCGCCGGCGATCCGCCGACATACTTCGTGAACGTCATCGTTTGCTCCATCGGACGGTTGATCTCGTTGGCGTTCAAATCGATGCACAGCCGGCCGATGGCCGTAAAGTCAAACTTCCTTCCGGAAGGAAAATAGTTAGCCGTCATATTATGCGCGCTCCTTCCGCTCCGCAATAGCGTTTAAATGTTGTAATGCTTTCTCTGCATATTCGCGAGCCGGACATACAGCGGGATCCTGTTCGCCTTCAAGAAGCGCCCAGCCGTTATACTTCCGGTCGATCAGTTCGCCGATAATCGGTTCGAAATCGATGTTGCCATCCCCCGGCACTGTAAATACGCCGTTGCGGATGCAGGTGACGAAATCGGAACCTGCCGCTTTTTCTTTTTCCAATCTGTCGACGCGAACGTCCTTCAGATGAACGTAGGCAACGCGAGCGTAATGCTTGCGCAGCAAGCTGACTGGGTCCGCACCGCCGTAAAGCGCATGTCCGGAATCGAACAGCAGGTAGACCGACTCAGGATCCGTCAGCTCCATCAGCTTGTCGATTTCTTCCGGCGTTTCAATCGCAGTACCGCCGTGGTGGTGATACGTCAGCTTCAGACCGTATTCTTGTGCAATGCGTCCTGCTGCGTTCAAACCTTCTACTAAACTCGCCCAACCCGCCTCGTCGAGCGGAATAATTTCCTTCTCGTTCGGCGTGCGGCGCGGATCGAAGTGCAGCGATCCGCCAACCTCGCAGGTACTGATTACTTTACTGCCCATATGCTGCAAAAATTTCGCATGGTCACGGAAAGCTTCCAGCTCTTGCTCACGGTAAGCCGGATCGGAGAACAGAACCGATTTCCACTGCGAGACGAGTTGAATGTTGCGCTTCGACAGCTCTGCTTTCAACACCTCAACGTCGGTCGGGAACTTGCGTCCCATCTCCGTGCCTGTCAGACCGAGCGACTGGATATCGTCAAAAATTTGTTCGTAAGTCGTGTTGTCGCCATGCTCTTTCACGTCTTCTCCGACCCAGTTGATCGGATGAACGCCCAATTGAAACGGAAACTTCGACATTCACTTTTCCTCCTCTATACGCTCGTGCTAGTAAACTCTGGCTTCAGACAGCTTTTCATTCATCGCTTGATGGGCGTCGGTTACTTTCTTGCTCTCGGACACCGCCGGAACACCGACATTCCACCACGATTCATAGCCGCTTGTATTCGTTCCCGCCAAAACCGGAATTTCGATCAGCGTGGTACGCGTTTCAGCCTTCGCCGCGATCAAAGCGTCCCGCAATTGCTCGGCGTTCTCAGCTCTATACGTTGCTGCGCCCAGCGCCTTCGCATGCGCCGAGAAATCGATTGGAAGCGATTCTCCCGTATAACGGCCGGTCGACGCTTCTTTATAGCGGAATTCGTTGCCGAAGCCGTCGCTGCCATTGCCGCGCTGCAAGTTGTGAATGCATTGATATCCGTGATTATCAAATAATAGAATGGTGAACTTGCGTCCTTCTTGCAAGCTGGTCACGAGTTCGGAATGAAGCATCAGGTAGCTGCCGTCGCCTACAACCGCATAGACTTCGCGATCCGGTTCAGCCAACGCCGCACCGAACGCGCCGCTTACTTCGTAGCCCATACAGGAGAAGCCATACTCCATGTGGTAGCCGTGAGGACCAGCTGCGCGCCACAGGCGATGCAAGTCGCCCGGCAAACTGCCCGCCGCGCAGACGATAACGGCTTCTTCACCGATCGTCTCGTTGATGACGCCGAGCGCACGAGTTTGAACGAAGCCATCCTCGCGTTCCAGCGCATACAAGCGGTCAACTTCCGCTTTCCATTCGGCGTTCAACTCCGCTACTTCGCCAGTCTCGTAAGACGTCGAGTAACCTGAGTTTTGAAGCGCTTCGCTTAACAGCTTGATGGACTCTTTCGCGTCGCCGGCGAGCGATGCGCCGTCCAGCTTCACTCCGTCCATCCGATTGATGTTCAAGTTAAGGAACGCTGCTTCTTCGGCGAACGCCCATTTGGAGGACGTCGTGAAATCCGAATACCGCGTACCAATGCCGATAATAAGATCGGCTTGACGAGCAAGGCGGTTAGCCGCGATCGAACCGGTTACGCCAACGCCGCCGACGTTTTGCGGATTCGCCCAATGAAGCGAGCCTTTACCTGCCTGAGTCTCCGCTACCGGAATGCCGAATTGCTCTGCAAATTTGGCGAGTTCAGCCGAAGCCTCCGAGTATTTCACGCCGCCGCCGGCAATAATCAGCGGTTTGCGCTTCGATGCGACAAGTGCGAGCGCGCGGCTCAGCGACTCGGCAGAAGGCTGCTGGCGCTCGATATAGTGAACGCGTTTCTCGAAGAAGGATACTGGATAATCATAGGCTTCCGCCTGTACGTCCTGCGGCAGCGCAAGCGTAACCGCTCCCGTCTCCGCTGGATCAGTCAATACGCGCAGCGCATTGATCGCCGAGCTCATCAGCTGTTCTGGACGAACGATGCGGTCCCAGAATTTGCTGACCGGCTTAAAGCTGTCAGCCGCCGAAATCGTATAATCGTGACCAACCTCCAGCTGCTGCAATACCGGATCCGGCTGTCTTGTTGCGAAGTTGTCGCCTGGAAGCAGCAACAGCGGAATGCGGTTAACCGAAGCTGTGCCAGCTGCAGTGACCATATTCAATGCACCCGGTCCAATGGACGTCGTGCAAGCATAAATTTGTCTACGATTCAATTGTTTCGCGTAGGCAGTGGCAGCGTGCGCCATCCCCTGCTCGTTCTTCCCTTGTACAAACTCCAAGCTGCCCGGACTTCTCTCCAGCGCTTCGCCGATGCCTGTTACGTTACCGTGGCCGAAAATGCCCATAACACCCTTCACAAACTTCGTTTCAACGCCGTCAAAGGAAACGTACTGCTGATCTAGAAATTTCAATAAGGCTTGTGCCATTGTTAAACGAATCGTTTTCATCGTATCCTCCTCGCTATATCAGTAAAGCGCTTCTAGTAATACCGCTTTCATTTTCTTTACATTTCATTTATAATAACAGGTAAAGCGCTTAATCAAATCTTACAACGAACGAATAGGGAAATCAATCATTATTTCGAGGAGGAATTTATTTTATGTCCGTTTCCGCACAGCAGACGCCACACTGGGATACTGTTCTCCGCGTCTCTCCGATTTTGCTCATGGATCGTCTGGAGCCGTTTGATCCGATTCGAGTCGGCGTAACCGTTTTTGAAGCGACTGCTCCGTCGCCGTCGTTCGATCGGACCATCGTCGTCGATCCTGAGAAATATGCCATGGTCATTGAATACGCGATTTATTGGGATTACGACATTCAGCATATTTACGACTTGGAGCATGTATGGATCTATCTGGATCACGAAGGCCAGGTGGCCAACTGCGAAGCAAGCTTCCACGGACAATATAAAATCGGACTGCTGCGGGATCGCAGCAATCTGTCTGAGGACGGTCGCGTGAAGCTGTTCTCGCAGCCAGGCAAGCACGCCATGTCTCCGTTGGAAGAATTGTTCCGTCTACTGCCGAACGTCGAAAGCTGCTGTCAAGCTGAAGCCGGCGTTGACGGCGTTTTGGAAAACGAGCTGTTCCGCGGCCAATTCAAGTTCGGCGAACAAATCGACCAAATCGCGGAAGACCATCTGCGTACGTTCTGCTTCCAGCCAAGCTTCGACTACATTCCTTTCGAATGGAAACCTGGTACGTTCGTAACTTGGGATGAGCTGCGTGCGGAAATTCCGGGGCGGATGAAAGCTTTGCTGGCTACTTTGCAGTAGAAAATCGGATGATAGAGCAAAAAAAAACACGGAACGCCGTTGGCGCACCGTGTTTTTTTGCGTTTGAGGATTAGGGATGCTGTTGCTGCTGCTGCTGCTGATGCTGTTGCTGTTGCTGTTGCTGTTGCTGCTGCTCTACTGCAGCTAGTGCGCTCTACTGGCTGCTACTGACTGCGAATGTGAAACTCCCAGCCCAGCCAGCGCAAATTTTGCAGTAGCAAATCGCAGTATATTGGAATTAGGAACAACTCCAGACTTCTGGAACGAAATAATCGGCTCGGCTTAAACTATAAATCAGTGCTGACGGAAAAAGAAAGAACAGCGGAGGAACAGAGAATTCTGGAGAAACGAAAGTGGTCGCATTTAAAGCCAGATATTCACCGAAGTATACTTAAAACAAAGGGCTTTTACAGTAACGGAGAAACTCCCTGTCCCACAGCGCTCCCGCTCACTTGTAGTCAAGCACTGATTCCGTTTTAAAGCGGAATAACTGCATAAACGCATTTATTCCCTTCAGTTCTACCGACTTTCCGAGAAATAAATGCTGAAACGCAGTTATTTCCTTCACACTTCTATACCAAAGGATAATTCATCAAGAATAACTGCATTTTGGCAGTTATTCTTCCGTTTTCCTATTCTAGCGCTACAATAACTGCAAAAATGCAGTTATTTCTTCCAGAAACTGAAGCAGTGGTGGATGGGGTCCCACCTCTACGCTGAAAGATACGAGAGGTGACAAAAAGCTAGCAAGTATTCATTCTTCATTTTACTTAACGACGACGGACGGAGGCTTACTATATGGATATGGATTGTTTAGGCTGCAGAATCGCGAACGGCATAGAGGCGGGCGTACAAATCGTATATGAAAACGAAAAGATTGCCTGCATACTTGATATCGCTCCATTTAACGAGGGACATCTGCTCATACTGCCGAAAAAACATGTACTCGATGTCGAGGAATTGGATGACGAGACAGCCTCTGCCGTGATGAAAGCGTCGCAAAAGCTTTCCACTGCGCTGAAAAGCCTGTTTCGGCCAGACGGCATTACCATCTGTCAAAACGGCGGCAAATTTAACGATTTGCATCATTGTCATATGCATCTCATTCCTCGCTACGAAAGAGATGGATTCACCTGGAGCGAACCGCTCCATGCCCACGGGGCGGAGAAAAGACTCCGCGAGACGAAGGATAAATTGACGGGCTGGCTTGCCCATTCCTGATCTTTTCGCGCGCTTCTCCCAGCGCACGTTAAGGCGCCGAAGGCGCCGTGCGTCAGGACGCAGCACGATGGCGGCGATCGCACACCATCTAAAAAGCCGCGATCTGCGGAACCTCTTTTTAGGGAGGTTCCGCAGATCGCGGCTTTCTTATTACTCTACTTTATTGTCCGCGACCGTTACGTCGCTGCAAGCCGTTAGCCGAATGGCCGACAGTATGCCTGAGTGATCAGCAGCCTCAGTCGCTTTTGCAGAAGCGGCATCTGCTGTGGTCGCAATAGAAATTGTTCCGGTATCCGGACTTTTGCTCGCTTGCTCCCGTTCCGGCCTATCCTCGCCCCATACCACCGTATTCCCCTCAAACGTCAGTCCTTTGACGCTTTTCGCGTCCAAGACGAGCGTTGCCTCTTCCATCTCGAACCGGTTGTCCAAAATACGAATGCCGGTGTGCACCGGATTCCGCTCATCGACCTCCTCGTTCTCCGACAGCAGAGAAATGACCGCCAGCTCCTCCGTCCCGCAGCCGATAAAGCGGTTATACCTCACGGTCAGATCACGGACCGGCCCCGATTCAAACCAGTCAGCGGCATCGCCTGCTACAAGCACCCCGCTCATCCGCATCCGCTCGAACGTATTCCGCTCTACGACGGCCTTCCGCCCGCTCGTCACCAAAACGCCCCTTGTCGGGATGCGGGCGAAATGATTGTCCGTAACGACTACTTCCGGCGTCCAAGTCACGTTCTCAATGACATCGCCTTCCTTGATCCTGTCCGGTTTATTCCCTGAAAAGGTCAACAGCATATCCCGAAGGCCGATCATTTCGGCTCGTTCTACCCGATCTCTTCCTGCGCACACGAGCGAATGCGCCTTCACCCATTCGATTTCGTCGCCCGCTTCGAACGCGACAAAGCCGTACGTTTGCGGATGCATAAATCGGACAAGCGCCTGATTCGAAGCTGGAAAATCGATTATCCGAAGATAAGTGCCGTGTACATTGATTGCGTCATCATGCGCTCCGGCGAATCGGCTGCCGTCCACTTCTACCGTTCCTTTGCAGCCGGATAAATGGACAAAATCGGCGAATGCTGCAGCCGTTCTGCCCGTTTCCGCACGCGGCGACAAATCGATCCGCCGGAACGTCAAATTTTCGCTAAACTGACCGACAATTCCGAGTCCGTGCATAAAATGAACGCCGACCTCTTCCAAGCGGATATCCCGGCTGCGGTTAATGAACATCCCCACTTGATCGCGAATGCCGTCGCGAGATTGCACGACCCAGCCTTCTGCAAGCCGCGGAAGCCGCTCGCCGTACAACCGGATGCGTCCCGGCTCAAGCTCCTCGGCACGATCGGCTTCCTTGACAAAGTTATCGACGCGCCATGTCGTATTGCGTGCAGGGTCGCATAGCTGCACCGGTCCGTCGTCGAAGCGCCAGCCGTCGCCGGTCCAGAACAACCTGCCTCCGCTAATTTCATAGTGCGAGTCCGAGTGAACGCGGAAATCGGCATACCCTTCTCCCTGCTCATCCACTGTCATTTCTGTCACGGTCGGACGGGCGAAATCGGTGTGCAAACGTTGAATGACAACACGCTCGCAGCCGTCGAGCGCAAACATCGTCATTTTACCATGGAAGACAAATAGTGCTCCGCTGCCGTCAAGCGTAAAATCAGTTAAACCTTTCATATGAACGGCAATTGTTTTCGTGACATCGGGATTTTCCGATTCGCTCGCCGTATTTGTAATATAGTACAATGCCCTCGTTGCCTGCTCGGGATAAAAATCGTATCGTCCCGGCCGCACAACCAGCTTGACCGGTCCCGAAGCGGCAGCCGCTGCTTCCAGCGCCTGCCTCATAGCCGGCACGGCGTCCTGTCCGGTATCGGGAATGATGCCGAATTGATCGAATTGCAGTTCGGTAATCTCATTATTGCGCGTACTTGTCACGTTATGCTCCAGTCCTCTCCCCAGATGGTAATAATGCTCCGCCCGTAAGGCGGAGCATTCGCACAGCTGACGTTGCCGTTCAACCGCTTACTTGTTAAATTGTGCCATGGCTTCTGTCACTTCTGCAATTGCTTTTTGCAATCCTTTTGCTTCGTACCCTTTCAGTACCTCTTTCCACATCACGACCGGATCGTCGTTGCCGAGGATTACCCGCTTGAAATCATCGTCGAAGTTGATCGTCGACAGCTTATCTTTCGCCGGCGTGCTGAGCGTATAGATTTCGAATGCAGTTGGGATTGGTTCGGTATTTTCTTTCATCCATTTCAGCTCATCCTGTACAAATTGCACCGTTTCGTCGCCGAATGCAGCGCGGTTCGCCGCATTGTCTTCCAGAATCGCCGCGTTCCGCCAAGCAGCCAGCTGCGAAACGATGTCCATAGACGGATAGAGCTTTTTCAAATCGGTACCTTCTGGACGCGTAATCGTATAAGTGCCGTCGCTGGTTTTCGTGTAATCCTTGCCTTCGATGCCGTAATCGAACAGCTCCTTGCCTTCCGGCGAGAGCAGCCAGTCGTAAATACGCAAAATGCGTTCCAGCTTCTTGTCGTCGACATTCGCATTAATCATGCTTTCCGACCACCACGGGCTGTTGACGTTGCGGTATTTGACGCCGTTCGCGTCAGCCCATGGATGCAACACTTTTACATGGTCGAAGAAGTTTAGGCCCGGGTTATTTTTCTCCCATTCCGCTTTAATGCCCGATGAGCCAAATACGCTGTTCGTAGCGAAGGAAAGAGCACCCGCTTTGTTCTGATAAAACTTCTGATTGCTTTCTCCCGCTTTCGCAACCGCGAAGTCCGGATCGAGCGCTTTCTCTTTATAGAGAGCTCGCGCTTGGCGCAGCACCTCATCCATTTTCGCAGACGTATAGAAAGGCTTCCATTGTCCGTCTTCCTTCACCCATCCCTTGTTGCCGAATTCCGGGAACGTAGGCGCAAATACGTTTTTGAAATAACCAAACGTGTTCATAACGATACCTGTCGTATCGTTTTTGTTATTGCCGTCCGGATCTTTTTCGGCAAACGCTTTCAGCATCGCTTTAAATTCATCAAAGTTTTGCGGATCGGAAATGCCCAGCTTCTCCATCCAGTCTTTGCGGACAAATACCGCTCCGTCAACAGCCCATACTGCCCACATATCGTCACGCGGGAACGTCATGCGAGGAATCGCATAAAGCTTGCCGTCGCGTTTGATGCCGTCAATGCCTTCCGTTTGCATCGCGTCTTTCAGGTTTGGATAAGCGCTCAAGTCTTCCGGCAGCGCCTTGATCAGGTCTTGATTGACCCATTCGTTGTAAACGGCAGGCGTATCGCTGGTCAAGCTGTGCGTAATGATATCCGGCAATTGATCGGAAGCCGCCCATACCTGCGATTTTTCTTTATAGTTGTCCCAGCCGATGTCAATTGGCTTAAATGTCACGTTGAAATCGCTTTCGATCTTTTTCACCACATCGTCATGCGGCTCGAAGCCGACGCCGATCCCCCACCAAGATAACGATATATTCATATGCTCCTTGTAAGGACCGTCTACGGATGAACCTTCCGCTGACTGATTGATGTTCTCCGCTTTGTTGCCGGACCCGCATCCCGCCAGAAGCGACAGGATGAGGGCCGACGACAAGCCGACTGATGCAAGAAACTTCATTTTTTTCATGTCTCATATCCCCTTGTTGTCTTATTTTATAATAAAAGCAAGAAAGCTTCTATTACCCTTTTATGGAACCGATCATAACGCCCTTCGCGAAATGCTTTTGCATAAACGGATAGAGGCAAACGATCGGCAGTACGCTGACGACGAGCACCGCCATTTTCAGCATTTCCGGATGAAGGCCGCTGCTGCTTTGGACAACGATGCTGGTTGAAATGCTTGACAGCACCTGCTGATAGTTCGTCAGCAGCTCTCTTAACAGCGCTTGAAGCGGCAGCAAATTGACATTCGTCATAAACAGTACGCCGTGCCACCATTCATTCCAACGATCCACCGCATAGAACAGCGTAATGGTCGCCACCATCGGCATCGAAATCGGCAATACGATTTTGTACAGGATTTGAATGTCGTTGGCTCCGTCGATTTTGGCCGATTCTTCCAAACCGACAGGAAGCGTGCGGAAAAACGATATACAAATAATGAGGTAAAACGTGTTGATGGCAACCGGTAAAATCATGACGAACAAATTGTTGATCAAATGCAGGTTTTTCATCGTCAAGTAAAACGGAATGAGACCTCCGTTGAAAAACATCGTGAAGATGATACCCGACATGACAATCTTTTTACCTGGAAAACCGCCTTTGGACAGGACGTAGGCGCCGGTCAGCGTCACGAACAGGTTGACGAGGGTGCCCACGACCGTTACGAACAGCGTGACGAGGAACGCTTTCAGAAAGCGAGGCTCGTTGAAAATATAGCTGTACGCCGAGAAATCGAACGCCGTCGGAATCAGATAGACGACTTGCTTCGAGACGGCTACCGATGTGCTGAAAGACATCAGGAATACGTTGTAGAACGGGAAAATTGTACATATCGTCAACAGCATCAATACAGCATGAATGATGAGATCGGGGACGCTTATTTTTTTACGCTTCGCGGAAGGCCGTTGTACGACTTTATCGCTCTTTGGTTGTTGGACCGCTTCCATTACACGAGTCCCTCCTCGCCTAATTTTTTAACCACAAAGTTAGCTGTATAAAGCAGTGCGAAATTGAGAATTGCTTTGAAAAGGCCGACTGCCGTCGATACGCCGAAGCTTGCGCCCTCCGCAAAGGTTGAGCGGTACACGTACGTATCAATAATATCTCCGGTGCTGTATACAGCCGCGTTATACAAGTTGAATACTTGTTCGAACCCGCCGTTCATCGTGCTGCCAACAGCCAGAATGAGCAAGATCGCCGCTGTTCCCCGAATGGAAGGCCAGGTGATGGCGCGCAGCTGCTGGAATCGGTTTGCACCGTCCACTCTTGCGGCTTCGTATAGCTCCGGGTTGATCCCGGCGATAGCGGCCAAATAAATAATCGCGCTCCAGCCGACCTCTTTCCAAATATTCGAGAGAAAAATAAGCGGCCGGAACAGGTCCGGGTCTGTCAAAAACGGATGCTTCTCGTAGCCTAAAAAAGCAATCAGCTGATTCAAAACGCCCTCGGCGCTTAAAAAGTTGAACATGATGCCGCTTACAATGACCCACGAAATAAAATGCGGGAACGTGTAAACCGTCTGATAAACCCGCTTCAGCCTCCGCCCAGCCACTTCGTTAATAAGCAGCGCAAGAACGATTGCCGCAGGAAACTCCAGCGCGATGCGTCCGATACTGATAATGATTGTGTTGCGGAACGCCCGCCAGAAATCGCTTTGGCCGATCACTTCCCTGAAGTTGTCGAGCCCGATCCACGGACTGTTCAGAATGCCTTCTCGAATGTGATATTCCTTGAAGGCGAGCACGACGCCGTACATCGGTACATACTGAAAGATGATGAAGTAAAGTACGGTCGGAAGGAGCAACAAGTACAAGTATCTATTTTTGTACAGTTCCTTTCCTAATCTGAGCTTCATGATGGTTTCTCCTCCTAACAGTTGCGAAAAACGTTTCGATGAGGTTCATTATCCGCTCTGAAAGGGTTTTCAGGTATGTACGCGTTTTATCGAAATGTATTGAAATTGAAACCGCTCACAAAAAAAGAAAACCTCCCTAAGGAGATTTTCTAAAATAAATCCATATTGGTCTAAAATAAAGACATAGCATTATTCAGGCGTATGCCCTTCCCTGTATTGCGTCGGCGTTTGAGCGGTCAATTTTTTAAACAATCGCGTAAAATAAAAATAGTCGCGGTAGCCGATTTGCTCGGCAATTTCCTGTACGTTCGCGTCGCTTCGGACCAGCAGCTCGCAAGCATGATCGATGCGCAGGCGCGCCACGTAGGCTGTCAGCGTCTCGCCCGTCTCCTTCTTGAACAGCTGGCTAATGTAGCTTGGATTCAAGAAGAAACGGCTGGACAGCTGCTGCAGCGACAAATCGCTTGCGAAATTTTCGGTTACATACTGCAAAATCGGATTAAAGGCTTGATTTCTCGATTCCGTGACAGGAAACGCCTGCTGCTGAGATAAGCTGGCGTCAGCCATTCGGCTCAGTTCCTCCAGCATGGCGAATATGTCTGCAAACGTGCGGACTAATTGCTCGTAGCCGTACAGAATCGTCTCCTTCCGCTCCAAGTCGTACAGCAGCGATGCCGTCAAATTGTAAACTTTGAAGGCGTGACGTATATTCAGCTCCCCAGCGGCGAACAGTTCGCCGATTTGAACGAGCGACTCTTTAACCCCCTTGCCGTCTTTCCCTTCCGCCGCGGCGCGCAGCACAGCCAATCGGCCGTTCAACTCGCCCTCTCCCGCATTTCGCAGCCTGCTGACGCCAGTCGTGCCGGACACGAAGGATTGGTATGCAGCCGTATCCGCTTCCTGGAGCGCATTCGTTAGCGCTTGCCACTCCATCGTTTCGCTGCCGATCCCGATGCCGGACAAACCTTCAGGCAGAGCGGAACGCCATACGGGCAGCATGGACTCGGCTTGCTCGCGACTCATCATATAGGCGGCCTTGGCTGTACCAGTAACCAGCCTGACGATTCCGCTCTCCGGTAACGGCAGCTTCTCGGAGCCGAGAGCGACCACCGGAACGATGCCTTTCCGTATCCAGTCAAGCACGCCGGCCTCGCCGAGCGTCTTCAGCAGCCTCTCCTGCCGTTCGCCTTCCGGCTCGTCCAGCAGCCGTTGAAGCAGCTGTTCCTTGTCTGGTTTTGCGCCGCCGTCCAGCATTCCTTTCAGCTTGAGCAACACGCCGGCAATTTCCATCTCATCGAACGGTTTCAAGCAGTAGGCAACCGCGCCATACGACAGCGCCTTCTGCGCATAGGCGAACTCGGCGTAACCGCTGACCACGACGAACCGGATCGGCCGGTCCAGCGATTTTCCGCGGCGAATCAGTTCCAATCCGTTCATTTCGGGCATTCGAATGTCGGTAAAGACAACGTCCGGCTGACGCTCGCGAATCACGTCCAGCGCTTCGCCGCCGCTCGTCGCTTGTCCAACCACTTCAAAGCCGTACTGCCCCCAGTCGATTAAATCCTTCAAACTTTCGATGACCCAGCTTTCGTCGTCCACGATCAATGCTCTATACATGATTGTCTTCTCTCCTTTGACCGAACCTTAATCGGACTAACGTGCCTTGTCCAAGCTCACTATCGATTTCCATACCGTACGACTGGCCAAACATCAGCCTGATTCGGTTGTTCACGTTGACCATGCCAATGCTTCTGCGCATCTCCTCAGCTTCGCTGTAACCTGCAGGCGGTTGAGCGAGCATGGCGCGTATGTCCATGAGCCGTTCGGCTTCCATGCCCACCCCGTCGTCCTTAACTTCGATCACCAGCGTGCCTGCTTCGTCAATGAAACCTGCAATTTCGAGCGAGCAGCGCTTCAAGGTCGTCTCGATGCCGTGATAAACGGCGTTTTCGACGAGCGGTTGAAGAATCATTTTCGGAACGGTACGTTTGAGCGCATCATCTGTAAAACGGTACGTCGCCTCGAACCGGTCGGCAAAGCGAATTTGCTGAATTTGCACATACGATTTAATCATCAGCAATTCCTGCTGCAGCTCAATGACATCGGTGCCTTTCACGCTATACCGGAAAATGCTGGACAGCGAACGCGTCATCTTCTTAATTTTATCTTGTCCCTCAACGGCTGCCATACCCGTTATCGCTTCGAGCGTATTGTACAGAAAATGCGGATTGATCTGGCTTCTCAGAAAAGCGAGCTCTGACTTTTGGCGGGCCAGTTCCGTTCCGTACAGTTGCGTATTCGTCTCAAGCAGCTTTTGCGACAAGCTTTCGATTTCGCCCAGCATTCGGTTGAACTCGTAAGCCATCGTGCTGATTTCCATGTAGCCTTTCAGCGACAGCCGCTTGCCGAAGCTTAATTGGCCGCCTTGCTGAACGGTCGTCATGAACAGAATCATTTTTTTGAGCGGGCGCAAAATATTGTTAATAATAACGACAAACGGAATGGCCAGCAGCAGCAGACCAATGGCCAATATAATAAGCTCTTGCTTGCGGATCACCGCGAGATCGCGCAGCAATTCGTTTTTGGGCGCAACGCTCATAATGGAGGCGTCAATGGCCGGTATATCGACCGTTTGGACAACAAATTGCTTGCCCTGCCACCAGACGCTCCGGTCGTCGCTTTGTTTTCCGGGAAATTGCATCTCCGGCAGACTGCTGCCGGTCTCTGCGTCCGTATTGCTCGTAATGACTTTGAAGTAGCGGTCCAGCAAATAAATTTGCGTATTCGTTTGCTTGGTCGCATACTCCCTTTCGCCTACAAGCGCACGCGGACTGATAATAAAATAAAGCGTGCCCAGCTTGTCGTTAAACCGCTCGCCTTGCTGCACGTATGAAATCGTTGTCGCAAAGACGAGTCCGGTGCTCGTGCCATAAAGCGGACCAAACGGCTGCATCCCAACATAGTAAGCGTTTACTTTACCGGGCAACTGGTTGTTGAGCCGATCAGCGTACACGCCCCCTCCGTTAATATCGACATTTAGCCCGTTATCGCCGGCGATGACAATATCGAGAATGCCGTCCTTCAGCTCCTTCTGGCTGGAAAGCAGCACGTTCAGCTTCTTGAACAGCTCGAAGCGCGCGAGCGGGTCTGTCTCAACAAGATAGCTCTGGACTTCCGGATCGTATGAAATCGTTTGCATGATCCGGAACAGTACATCTTTGTTAGACGTCACATTGCGCTTTATCTCCGAAATCGTTTGCTCGACATACTCCTCATGGCTGCGGGTGATTACGCCGGACATCGTCGTGTACGAATGGTAAATAATAACGAGTATGACGAGAACGGCCGAAGCGGCCAACATTAGCAGCTGCGACCGGATCGACAATTTTCTTAGAAAAGTCATGTTGATTCATCCCCACAGACATATTGGCGAAACATATCGCCTATTATCGTCCCGGGAAGCGCATACGTCAAGACTTGACTAACGTATGCAAAAAAGCGCCCCCTTTGCGGGAGGCGCCGAATCCGCATAGTACTAATACTTCTTGCGTTTTAGTCGATTTCAGCTCAAAGCCGAAATTTGTGCTTGACTTGAATGAGAGGAAAGCGCTGCGGGACAAAGGATTCTTCCGATCGCCATAGCGGCAACTACCGTTTCTTCAGCATCCCTCTGACCCTCCACTTTTTCTCCTTTTCCGTCTATCGCTGATTTAGGTTTAATCCTGTAACTCTTTTGTTTCGATCAATTTATTCACTTTCCACCCAAAGTCATCTAAGTCTGCAACAACAAGGTGAATGCTGCGAAATGTTTTATTTTTGACGGAACCGTCGCCATAATAGATCGTGTAGCTCTCTTTTGTCGTTACCTCGTAACGGTCGTCTGCCTTTTTCATTACGTCCTCAACTTCGTAGCTAAGCAATTCTTCAGTAATTCCTTTTTTCTTAAGATACAAAATATAACTCGACTGTTCGTTATACACGTCACCCGAAGGATCTATGAATGGCTCGACGATCGAAAAATCGGAGGCGTTTACCGCTTCAATGCTTTTGTAACCGTAATCGCTCATAAACGAAGCAATCTCCTTTTCCGCACCCGTGAATTCATTGGCGGAGGAAGCCGGTGTCAATTGAATGACAATTTGGTGCATATAGCTTTTCATATCTTTCGTTACTTTCATATCGGAGAAATCCATGACGATCATTCGAATCAACCCATCTTGAATCTTGTAGTCGGACATCCAAGTATTGGTTTGCTCCGGCTGGATTTGGAGATTGCCATACAACTCGTCAACGATGCTTCGCGAATCGCCAGTAGGATTGAGATAGCGGACAACCGATCTCGCCAGTCTAAAAAAATCGGAGGAAACCTCATCGTTTGAGCTTTGCATGACGCTTGCTGTATCGATACCGTTTGGCCCGAAATGCACAGCAACGGAAGAGTCACCCATTTTCGCTGAATAGCTGTTTGGAGCTGCATCTCCGAAATCGGTCCAGTTTAAAATGCGCATTGTCGAACCTTCTTCCATGAGAAAGGAATTCACATCGACTCGAAATCGTTCCAATAGTTCCTCTTCTGTCAACGGGTTCTCGCTGGTTGCTGCGGCATCGTCATCCTGCAAGCGTTCAGCCGCTGAGTCGGAACTTCGAAGCTCGTTAGAGCGGCTGGCTGATGAGTCTGAGGTCCTGAGCTCCTTGCTTTTAGCAATTGCCCGATTCAAATAATCATTCGCTTCCGACGTGGGACGCAAACGTTTGGCTTCCTTAAAATATTCGACCGACTGTTCAAACTGGTCGTTGATGTAGGCGTCCTTTCCTTTTTGCATCAACGTGTCGTAATCCGTATCGTTATCGTTCCCGGAGCATCCCGCAATAAGAAGAAGGACAACGGATAACCAGAGGAAGCTGCGTACGCCTCTCATTCGTTACCGCCCTTCTTTTCTTTTTCATTTTCTTTTTCTTGTGCCGATCTCACTTTATTTATTTTTTGCTCGGCTCTGTCTTTCATGTCTTTACTTCCCAACAATTTCGCCTGCGTATAGGCATATTCGGCATGTTTATACTGCCGCTCCGCCTCAAGCGCATTGCCTGCAACCCAGAATTGCTCAGCACTTTGTGCATAGTTGATCAGAATAGCAGGATCGATATCGGCTATTTTACTGTACAAATTTTTACGGGTATCGCCTTCCAATTGATCGGCCAAATACAAACTGTAGTACATAGACGATTTCGATTTTAATTGCTCGGCCTTATCCGCCTTCATCTCTGAAAGCTTAAGCAGGTCGCCTGATTCCTGCAGCAATACGGCGGTATCAACGAGCGCGAACGCGTATTCCAAATAAATTTGTCCATTTTTCGGTTCATTCTTTTGCTTCTCGTCATACCATTTTTTTACCGTTTGAATCAATTGCTTTTTGCTGTTCTCCAACGCCTTATTCGCTTGGTTCGCTTGTGTTTTCGCAGCGGTTAGATTGCGGTTTGCCTGATCTAATTTCTTCTTGACGGTTGCCGGAGCGCCGCCAAACACAAAAACAGGTACATCTTGTCCAAATCTTCCTTTTGCCGTCGTTCGACCTATGTAATAATGCACACCCATCACGTAGCTGCCGTAAGCGATTTTTCCGCTGTCCGGATTTTTGACTAAAATATTGGTGCTGCTGCTTCCAGTCCAGCCCGGATGATTAACCGCTGCATTCGGGCTGAAAGCGCTGCCCCATACATAGAACGGGTCGCGTGAATTAATTTCTCCCGATATATAAAACACGGGTTCGCTATTGATGGCCGACTGATAATTGGCCTCCGCCGTTTTTACTTTCGATAATGCCGCCCCATACGCCTTCAATGACGAAGAATAGGCATTTCTCGCCTTTGTTTCCGCATCGCTAAGTTTGCGGCTTGAGTACGCCGGATACGGTATCGTACTGAAGGAAAACGGCAATTTTTCCGCAGCTTCTCTAAGCGACACCATCTTGGTCCCGGCAATTTCCACCGTTTTCAGCGTAACGCTCTCCCTTCCGCTGTTGATTATCGCTTTATCGCTTCCAGCGATCGACCAATTAACGCCAAACGCTTCCATAACGGCCCGTAGAGGGATAAATGTTTCGCCGTTTACGACTTGCGGCGTTGCGGTGGTGATGACGAGTTCACCATTGACCATCATCAGTTTTCCTTGCAGCAGCAGATGATTGTTCACTGCTTTCTCCTCAGAAACAACAGACGAACCTTGCTCCGTCGCTTCTTGGCTGTCTGCTCCATTTTCCGCGGATACGCCTGCAGAAAACAGTGTCCCTGTAAGGAGTATAAATGCGAGTCCCACTATCCCCAGTTTTCTTCCTATTGCTGTCATGCCGAACACTCTCCTTAGTCATGCGTGTAAGCAAAATACCGCCTGTTCAATTCGACATTGTAGCAAAGCAGCGCATTGCAATACGCTGTTGTAAATAAAAAAACGTTGTCGTTCAACCAACGACAACGTTTCTCCTTATTCAACTTCCGTATTCTTTAAGTGGCTCAAACTTTAAATCAGTGCTTGACGGAAAAAGTGAGAAAAGCGAAGGGGCAGAGGGATTCTCGAGAAACGATAGTGTTCGCCTTTAAAGCCCCGATTCCTACTACAAACTACGATTAAATAAAGGAATCGGGCTTTAACAGCGATCGCAAGAACCCTCTACCCCGCAGCGTTCCCTCTCATTGGAAGTCAAGCTCTGATTTCAGTTTTTAGCCCTTAAAATACATTTCCATCATCTTGGACAAAAAATGTTTAACTCGATCCCGAAGCCAGAGCGGCGACAGCAGCTCTACCCAATGCCGTTCTGAAAAGATCCAGAACAAAGCGCTCTCGGCATGTGCGACCGTGCATTCGTAGACGAGCCACTCTTCATCGGCTTCGATCATCCGGTGAACCGGAAATTTCGCTTTAAAATATGATTCAATAAAGGGTCTCATTCGCAGCTTGATCACGGTGCTGTTTTCGCCATAATGCATAAAAAAAGCGTAATTCGCGAATTCACCTGGTTTAAAATAATCGTTCCCATGCTGACTTATGGCAAATGACTCAGTGGTCGCTTCGCAACTCATGATTTGATCGATTCGAAAAATATTCCCTTCCACCCGCTTCGCTCCGACCGGTTCAGCGATTAAATAATAATAGCCTTCGTCATAGATAAGCGAATAAGGCTGCACTTCGAAATACTGCGTTTCCTTGTGGATGGTCCTATAGACAATTCGCATGGTTTGCTGTCTGACGATGCACTGGAACGACTTATCAATCAACTCAAACACCGGCCGCTCTAAAATCGGCTTGTAATGAAAGCGGTAGCTGCTTGCAAACTTCCTCAGCTTTTTTTGCTGTTCTGCCGAAAATGAACCGATAATAAAGCTTTCAGCTTGCTGCATCTCCTCGCTGCATAGTCCCCTGCTCCCATACAAAGTCATTAACGTAATTAATGCGCTGCTGAAACGACTGCTTGCGTCTGTTTCATCCACACCGACCAGCTTATAACTTTTTTGCGAGCGTTTGTAGGCAATTTCGTATGGCTGATGCATCAGTTCGTTCCGAATGATAGCGATATCTTTCTTGATCGTCTCGGCATGTTTGCCATATGTAGCGCATAACTCTTGCACAGACAGCTCCTCGCCGTCAAGCAGTCGCAATAAGATTTGCACGACGCGGCTTAATGAGTTCGTGGATTCCATCACCGTTACTTCCCATCTCCCGAAATACTCTCCGTTTTTTTCGCCAATATTTCCTTCATTGTCTGCTCCGCATCGGCCAACCCTTGTTTAATGGGCTTGCGGCCGCGAAGCATCGCTTCCATCTCCCTGCCCAGAGCCGCCTCGAATGAGGTCGCGTAAGGCACACGGACCGGGTAGCGCTCCGCCAGCAGTTGGGCTTGCGCAGCCGCTTGGACGGGATTCCGTTCCAGAAACGCCTGGTGACTGTCCAACTTTTCAACACTAACACGAACGGGCAAATACCCCGTTTGCTCCGACCAATAAGCGCTGTTTTCGGATTCGGTCAAATAAGTCATGTAGGCCCAGGCGCCAAGCTTCGCTTCTTCCGAGGCGGAGTTGAACAGGGTCAAATTAGCACCTTGAATATAGGCGACGCTAACCTTGCCTTTCGGCAAAACGGCCGTCGACCATTCAAAGCTATCGCCTACCGCCTTGCCTACAAACGGAATTCCGGCAGACGAGCCGACATACATAGCCACATCACCACGGCCAAACGGTACCGACATATATTGGTCCTCTCCGGCGAGCCGCGCAATTCCTTCCTCCAGCATGTCCTTGACGAAAGCAACGCCCGCATACCCTTCCGGTGTATGAAAAGCGGGCTGCTTCGCAGACGGATCGAAAAACTCGCCCCCCGCCTGCCAGACGTAATTGGAAAGCTCCATAAAAATCGCATTTTCAAAGCCGGTGCCTGTAACTTTGCCCGCTCCTCCAGGCTTCGTCATCGTCAGCTTGCGCGCCGCTTCATTCCATTCCTCCCATGTGGAAGGTACGCTGATGCCGACTGCCTCCAGCATCGTTTTATTGTAGTAAAGAATCTGTACGCTTTTGTTAAACGGCAAGCTGTAATAACGTCCGTCCCACTTGTTTTCTGCTCGAAAAGCCGGATAAATATCATTAATGCGCGCTTGGTCCCATCCTACTAGCGGATCTTCCATGTATAGACTTAAACTTTGAACCAAACCGGCTTGAACGAACTCGTCGTTCCACTCGGCATAAGTTTGAGCGATCACGGGAAGATCGCCTGAACGGGCTGCGGCGGCAAGCTTCTGCTGGAGCACGCTGTAATTCCCTTGATTTACAAGCTTTATATGTACATCTGTGGAAGTAGCGTTAAAACGTTCTGTCAGCTGCTGCAGCGTTTTTTCCAAATCGCCGCTCATCGCATGCCAGAAAACAACGTCTACCGGCTCTTCTGTTTGCCGATTGCCAGCTGCATCTTTGCTTGCCGAACAGCCGGAAAGGCCAACTAGCACCAAAATCAACAGCAATATCTTTATGTGTTTTATATTCATGCTGCAATGTAGCTCCTTAGAGTAATTGAAAAAAAAATCAATGTCTTTTTTCCCGTTTGATCGGACTGTTCAAAACGAGGCTTATTCTTTTAGAAAGCAACCCAAATAAAATAATAATAGGCAAAACCGTCATCACTGAGGCTGCCATCAACAGCTCGTATGCCGTGCCGGCTTCATGGCTGAACGCCTGCAAGCCGGCCTGCAGCGTCCTCATTTCAACACGATTCGTAACCATCACTGGCCACATAAACGCATTCCAGCTTGCGATAGCTTTCAACATCATCAGCATATGAATCACAGGCACAGATAATGGAAGCAGCACTTTGGTCAAATAGTAAAATGGACCAACACCGTCTGCGCGTGCTGCATAATCGTATTGCCGCGGAATGGAAGAAAAATGTTGTACGAGCATAAATACCGATACGCCGTTCGTCAGCCAAGGCACAATCATCGCCTCATACCGGTCAATCCACCCCAGCCGCATAGCGGTCAAATAGTTTGGTAGAAGAAGCAGTTCTTCCGGCAAAAACATGGAAGCGATGAATAAGGCGAAAATCGTTTTTTTGCCGTAAAAATGTAGTTTGGCAAAGGCGAAGGCGGCAAATACAGTGATTGCCGTCCCGCCTATCGCGCTTACTGCCGTAACGAACAAACTATTTCCCATATAGGTTAAAAATGGCATGCTTTCGAAAACAGTCATATAGTTTTCCCAAACCGGACGGGCGGGCAGCCACACAAACCGGAACACTTCTTTGCCTGATTTCAAGGAAGTCGATATCATCCAAAAAAAGGGCATTGCCATTAATCCGGCGCTTGCAACTAGTGCGGCATCAAGCAAATATCCGCTTAGTTTTCGGCTGAAGGCGTGCATTCGCAAGTCGAACATCCCCATTCTCAGTAAAAGTTCCTGCCCATTCGTTTGCGAAACAGCCAGAACTGCCAAAGCGACATGCTGAACATGACCGCAAAAAGGATGTAAGCGGCGGCTGATGCGATGCCGTAATTCGACTGTCCATAAAATTTCTCATACACATAAAACATGACCGTCATCGCGCTGTCCATCGGTCCCGAACCGCCGCCAAATAAAGCATAAGCTTCGTCGAACGTTTTTCCGGCATGTACGATCGCATTGACGACACAAAATAATAGCGTAGGCGCAAGTAAAGGCAATGTTACCTTGGTCCAGCGAGACCAAACCGTCACCCCGTCTGCGCGGGCCGCTCTCTCGAATTCGGATGGAATGCTTTGCAGCCCGATCCATAACAAGAGGACGTTATAACCGAGACTTCTCCAAATGATAAATAGAATAAGCGCAGGAAGAGCCCATTCGGAAGAAGTCAGCCATGAGACGGCCGGCAATCCGATACGACTCAGTCCCGTATTTATCAATCCGTATTCCGTATGATACAGCCACCGCCAAGCCAGAGAGGCGGCAACCACAGAGGTAACAAGAGGAAGAAAATAGGCGGACTGGACGTAGCGCTTCAAATGAATTCGCGCCCGCAGACCGCTGGCAATGACTAACGCAAGTAGAAGCGAAACGGGCACGACACCCGCAATCACTATCAACGTATTTTTCATTGCAGCGTGGAACAGCGGATCGCTCCATACGATTTTATAATTGCCGATACCGCGCTCGGCTTCAGCTCCGTAGATGAATTCGCCGTTCACGTTTAAGCTTTCGTCGAACGTATAATAGACCGGATAAATACAAAACAAACCAATAACAATAGCGGCTGGAAGCAAATAAAGCAACGCATGCAATGTACTGCTCCAAGTCGGTTTCCCGTTCATCGTCGTCCCTCGAAAGCTGCAAGTATGCCTGACCAACTTGGCAAGCTCTCCAGTCTAAGTCCAGACTTGCGGTCAAACGGATGCCGCTTTTCCTTTATAGCACCAAGCTGAACAGTTTGTCCCACGATTACGTCCGTATCTTTAGCGCACACCCAGTTGATTGTCGATTCGCCAGGACCATTAATCTTTACCAGTAAGTCTCTGCCCGATAACTGGACTGATCTGACTTCACCCGAGATCAAAGCTTCATCTCGTGTTGTCATCATCCAATCCTCTGGACGAACTCCGACGACGAATGCCTCCTCTGCCATCAATAAATTGATGGGAGGATGACCGAGCAGCATAGCTGTCTCTACACATTGCGGGCAATCGTATAAATTGTTGGGCTTGCCATATTGAAGCAATCTGCCGCCCGACATCACCATAATCGAATCGGATAGGCTAAGCGCTTCTTCTTGATCATGCGTAACGAAAAGCGTCGTAATACCTGATTCTCGCTGAATACGGCGCAGCTCGTCCCGCAATTCGAAACGCAACTGGCTGTCTATACTCGAAAAAGGCTCGTCCATCAGCAAGACGTCCGGCTGTTTGACGAGCGCTCTCGCAATAGCCGCTCGCTGCTGCTGTCCTCCTGATAGCTGCCGCGGCTTGCGCTCCAACAAATGCTCGATGCGCAGCATTTCAGCGACCGATTTGATTTGTTTTGCTTTCTCCGCTTTCGTTCCTTTTCTCGCTGACAAAGGAAATCCGATATTTTCATAGACCGTCATATGCGGATAAAGCGAGTACTGTTGAAAGACCATGCCGACATTGCGCTTTTCCGTCTTTTTCGCATTGACAAGCTCGTCGTCAAATCGAATTTCGCCGCCTGATAAATCAACCAAACCCGCAATCGCCAGCAGTGTAGTGCTCTTTCCGCAACCGCTTGGCCCGAGCAAAGATACAAACGATCCGCTAGGGATCGTTGCGGTCAATCCCTCGATGGCGGGATCTCCCCCGTAGGATACGGTCAAGTCCGTCAATTGAAGCTCCAGCTGTTCTGCACCTCCAGGCCCCTTACCTTTATGTATTAAACTATTTTTTTGATAGGCATAAAAGTTACTTTTTTCCTGCCAAATCGTATTATATCGGACAAATGCAAGTATGAATATACCGATTCTTTCCATATGCGCAGAAAAACAAGTGAAGTCTACTTATACCCGCTTAAGGCAATCCACTTTGTTCTATAATCTCGCATGGTTTCAGAAAAACGAAACGACCTCTTCCCGGTAAAATACCGAGAAGAGGTCGTAGAAAAACGCAAACCTAGCAGCATAAAGTGTGGACACAGCCCTATTTAATACGTATAAACAAGCTCCTTGCCGCTCGCCCACAACAGCTCGTTGTCAGGCAGCCACCCGAGCAGCGTACCCGCTCCGGCAAACGTGATCGAGCGGTCTTTTCGGTCATACACCCAAATCCTCTTCCCGCTCGTCTGGTAGGCGGCATAACGGGAGTCCGGCGACCATTGTGCCCCGGCAATCAGGTAGTAATCTTCGTAGCCTTCCTTCATTTTCTCATGAGCGAACAGATCGGCAATCATTTGCTTGGTTACTCGTTCGTCTTTTAAAGGAACGCTGCTCTTGTTCGTCAGATCAAATACCAGCTTGCCCAGTGGATTGTCCGGACCAGTTCCCGCAGGCAAAATAATTCGCCGATTGTCCTGCCATTCGATCGGATACATAAACAAAAAGCCGTCGCTATGGCTCAGGTAGACAGCTCTCGAGCGACTGAATATCGTTTGTCCTTTATCGTTCAGAACGATAAGATCGGCATCCGGTCCCAAATACTCGTCGCTCGCCATCAACACGGCAATTTTCTTGCCATCTGGGGACGACGACATGCCATAGACCGGCCTCTTGAAGGAACGAAGCTTGCTCAGCGCCTGACGCCCTGTCGTGTTTGCTTTGTATAATGTTTTATTTCCGCTCACCATGTAAGTGTAACCGTTGTAAAACCGGTCCGAGAACATATCTTTATAGCCGTAATCGTTGTCGTACCCTGCAGGCGGCTCCGCCGGCGAGCGGAGTTTTAACACTTCACCGTTTGCGGGTTTATACAGTTGATGCTCTTCCTTGTCGTAAAAAAGATAAGAATCGATCGTGTTCTTGTCGGCTGAACGAATCGGCTTGATCCAGCCGGTGCGCCACGCCGGAACGAACTTGCTCTCGCCCTTCGGCCATTTTTTCAACGTTAATCTGGGCTCTATGCCTTCGTATTGAACCGTCACCTGATTTCGCTGCGGATTGTCGTCGTTGCTGAAATAACCGCCCGAAACCGTCTTCGCGTCGTCTAAATCGAAAGCGAACGAAAAGATTTTATCCTCCGATACAAGGTGAAACCGGATTTGCAGGAAAGTCGAAGAAATCCAATCCAGATTGTAGTTCAGCTGCTCCTCTTTGCTTTTGACCAAACTTTTATTAATGGCCTGTTCGACCGAATTCCGATCCATGTCGGCGTTTGCCCTAACTTGGACAACCTTGTCCCCGCCATCGTCTGTCTCCAGCCGCTGGATATACAAATACGGCGTCTCTTCGGGCAATGGAGCAGCCGTCTCCCTCAATTGGATCGCCGCACCCGGCGTACCGCCCGGAGATTCCAAGCCATTAGCCAGCATCCCAGACGCTTCAATCGGTGCCGCAGTTACGGAGTCACGGCTTTCCGGCACCCTTCCGTCCGTTTCGCTGCATCCTGCCAGCAATATCGCCATAATCGCAATGAATAGGATTGGACGCATCTAACTCCTCTCCACCTCTCCGCTTGTTTATTGATATCTAGGTATTTTGTTTGTATGAAAGTATACACTAGACGATCCAAAGGTGGAAAAATGTTGCAAAACAAGCAGCAAACAAACCGGCTAGAAAATAGCGGTCCGGTTTAATGAAACCGCTGTTAAAGCAAAAAGCGCAAGCTTCAGTGTGGTGATACCCTGAAAGCTTGCGCTGATTTTATACATGTATTCAACAATCTTTGCGATTAATTGCCAGGAGCATACTCTTCGTCAATAATCAAAATGGGTTTAATGACAGCACCCGACAGAGAATCGCTCGACGCGTCGTTAATATTTTCGAATTTATAATATTTCACCAATTGATCAAATGAGAATGCGCCAGCTTCGAAAAACTCAATCAGCTGCGGGATCGACAACTGCGGAATGCTGTTGCCCATCAGAACGCCTTTGATCGAACGGTTAACTCCAGCCAAGTCGTTAAACGTATAAATTTCTACAGGATTTTTGGAAGCACCAACTGGTGCAGCTACACCGCCGCTGGCCAGCACTTCGATGGATGTCCGAATTACTTGCGGCACGCCTGTCGTATCTACGGTGTAGTTGACGCCGTTGCCGTCTGTCAGTTTATTGATTTCCGATTGCACATCCTGTGTTTTGCTGTTAATGACATGCGTCGCCCCTAGCTGTTTTGCCGTTTCAAGGCGGCTGTCATGAATATCGATACCGATAATTTTCGTGCAGCCGGAAATTTTGGCCGCCATCATCGCCGCAAGACCGACCGCTCCGGTGCCGAATACGGCTACGCTGGAGCCTGGTTCAGGCTTCAGACCGTTCAGAATCGTGCCGCTGCCAGTCAAGAATCCGCAGCCAAGCGGACCGACTAGACGCAAATCGACGCTTTTCTTCACCTTGGTCAGATTGCGTTCACGCGCCAGCGTATACGTGCTGAATGAGGATTGGCTAAAGTAAAAATTAACCGGAGTGCCGTCTTCCCGATGGAAAAAGTACGATTCATCCTCGCGGGTACCTCTCATGTTCAAGTTATTCCACTCGACGCATGACGCGGGAACACCCGTCAGGCAGTTTTTACAATGTCCGCAATAATCGAATGAGAGAACAACATGATCGCCGGGCTCGAAGCCTTGCACGGCTTGGCCTACTCTTTCCACAATGCCTGAGCCTTCATGGCCGAGGACAATCGGGAATTGCAGCGGCGTATCGCCTCTGCGTACGACATCGTCGGAGTGACATATGCCGGAGGCAACCATTTTAACTAAAATTTCGTCATCGCGCATTTGACCAAGCGTTAGTTCTTCTATCACATAAGGAGCTTTCTGTTCATTAACGACAGCTGCTTTAATTTTCATATCCGATCCCTCTCTCTATGGATAATGAGTGACACCCGAAATGATCAGTTTCGGCATTACGCCACAGCCTTTTTCTCGCGAGGAATGCACACAAGACCGCGGACGGTTTGTGTTTAATTAGGCCTGTGCAATTGATAAAAACGTTTTCTTGCTTATAATAAAATTAAATGTCAGCTTATTCAATCGACAGCGGAAGCGAATGTGTTGAACCATCGACAATTCGACGGCATTTGTGCAAACGATGCCAAAATCCAAACAAAAGGAGCGAGATTGTTGAATTACAGTTCACGCCGCCAGAAGAGTCAGCATCAAACCATAACGCTGCTCAAACAGGCTCTGATCGATCTTATATTAGAAAATGGCACAATCGATAATATTACAGTAAGTGAAATTGCCGGCAAAGCGGATTTGAATCGCGGAACGTTCTATACCCATTTCAAGGATAAAAACGAGCTGTTGGAAGCGTTGTTCATTGACGCTATCGTCGGAAATAAACAAGCGCTCACGGAGCCTTATAAGCAAGTTCGCAGAGTAGCGCTGGACGGTGTTGTTCCGTCAACGAAATTAATATTTGACCATATCGAAAAAAATAAAAAATTGTTTAAAGCGCTTGATCTCATTAACGAGATGCCCAATTTATACGAGCGATTAGAATCAATGTACCGGCAATTGTTCACCGAAGATATCTACATTGAACGGGCGAATGGCAACTCGGACACGGATTACGAGATGATGGTCAGCTACGAAAGCAATTCGACGCTGGGCGTGATTAAATACTGGGTGAGAGGAAACTTCAAATATTCCGCGGACTATATGTGCGAACAGTTAACGACTTTTTATGCGTACCCCGTTACGGCTCTCGTATTTAAACATCGCGTTTGAACGCAAAAAAGAACGGCCTCCTTCTGCGGAGGGCCGTTCTTTTTCCTTATATAAGCTTATGCTTGTACCATTTCTTTCCTCGGAAGCGCCACAGAAAGATAAGGCCTCTTATGCCCCATTCACAGTTCATGGCGATGAAGACGCCCATAATGCCCATTCCAAACGGAATGGCTAGCAAGTAGCCGAGAATGACGCGGAACAGCCACATGCTGAGCATCGAGGAAATCGAAGTGAATTTCGAATCGCCTGCCGCCCGAAGCGCCGACGGCAATACAAAGCTTACCGGCCATAGCGCGACTTGGCATATCGCCGTCAAGAGAAGCAGCGCAAATATATCGTCGACAATTTCGGCCGGAGGATTAAACAATCCGACCAGCGGCTGGAAAAACGGGAAGAAGATTAGACCGCTCAGCAGCAACAGTATAGAGCCCAGCCACAGAAAAGATCGAATAAACTTCTTCGCGTCGTCTACGTGACCGCGGCCGATGCATTGGCCGACTACAGTAACGATCGTAAGCGACAACGCCGCTGCCGGCACTTGAAAGAAACCGGCCAGCGTATTTGCAATGGCATTCGTCGCGATCGCGTAAGTGCCCAGGCTGACGATAAAGACTTGGGTGAGCAGCTTGCCGCCGTTAAAAAACATTTGCTCAGCGGCAAACGGCAGACCGATAAACATAATTTTTCGCAGCATGGAGAACGGCACGTGGAACAGCTCTCGTAACCGGATATGAAGCGTATGGTCCATGCGGAACAAATAATAGAGCGCGCAAGCAGCGCCTGCGAATCGGGCGATATTGATCGCGATCGTCATCCCCATGACGCCCATATTCAGCATCGCAACAAAAAGGATATTCAATAACACGTACAACAAATTCATAATGAGCGAGAGCGCCAGCGACGCCCGGCTTTTCCCTACTCCCCGAAGAGCACCGCAGATCGCTTGTACGACCGCCAAGCCGACAAAGGAAATGCCGCTGCCGATCAAATAGACCTTTGCGCTGCTCATTACCTCCCCCGACGCCGAGCCAAACAGTATTTGCAGCAGTGGATGATGGAATGAAATAATGAGCATGCCAATGACTAAAGCGAGCAGCGAAACGGCGGCTATGCTGCTGCTCGTTGCCCGCGAAACCATCAGCCCGTTCCCGCTTCCCTTGTACTGCGCAACGACGACTGTCCCGCCGGTCGCTACAGCGACGAATACGTTAATGAGAAAGACGTTCAATGAATCGACCATATTGACGGCACTGACCGCCGCCACTCCCGAAGAGCTTATCATTGCCGTATTGACCAAATTCAGCCCGACGATAAACAACTGGTCGATCAGAATAGGAAAGTAGAGAGCGAATATTTGCCGATAATCCATCGTTTCGCCCGTAAAATATTTATTTAGACAGGCTTCCGTCCATGCCTTAAACCGAAGCAGCATCCGCCATCACATTCTTTTCATCGTAGTAGAGTTCCGTTCATACTTGTCAGTTTGGAGGATACTACTCTAATGGCTTTCTGTCAACAAAACGAGGTAAATACTGGTTAAAGGAAAATGCCCTAGCTGCCGGACGGGTAATTCTATGGTTGGAGTGCCTCCTGGTCAATAACGATTTCAGCCAAAAGCTCATCCAGCGTACTTTTCTTTGCTACCAATTCTTTCTCATTAAATAAGAGGTAAACGGGATACTGTTTGAGGTTTAACTTTGTTGCCTGTCTCTTGCCTTCTTCCGTGTTCGTATCGTATACCATGGCCCGAGCATATTGAAATAATGCCTTAGAACATATATCCACTCTGATTATATTCCAATTATAAGGAGGTGAATATGGATCATTTGCAGATTCTAACAATGACAGGCTCGCAATCGGAAACAAAAAATAGACGAAAAAGAAGCTTGACTTTCAATCGATTACTTTGTTATTAATTATATAGACCGATTGCTATAATTATAATCGAAGAGGTGTTCACGAATGCGGCAAAATCGAACGCGAGACGCCATCATTCACTGCGCAGCCCAATTGTTTCATAAGCAAGGCTACCACGGAACGGGCTTAAGTCAGATAATTAAAGATAGCTCTTGCCCGAAAGGCTCCTTGTATTATTATTTTCCGGAGGGGAAGGAACAATTGGCACTGGCTTGTATTGAACATACACACCAGCTAGTTGCAGAGAAATGGGAAGCGATATTCAAGCAAACGGACAATCCGGGTATAGCGGTGGAAACGTTCATCGCCACGATGGTCGACGAAGCGGAAGCTTCCGGCTTTGATTGCTTCTTCCCTGTCGGGTCCTGGGTCGCCGTAGAGGCCTCAGGAGTCAGCAATCAACTGCAGGAAGCTTGCCAGAACGTCGTCAACCGTTGGCACTTCTTCCTATCCGAGCAGCTTCGGAAAGCTGGACTGCCCGATTCTGCTGCCGAAGAAGCGGCGCTTACCGTCCTTTCTCTAACGGAAGGCGCGCTTCATATCGCTTTAATCTATCGCGATCCGAAGCCGTTCTTGAACGCCTCCAAGCATTCTAAATTACTGATCGATCATTTGCTTGCAACCCACAAGCAACAAAACAACTAGTTTATCGGAGGCAGAACAAGACATGCAAGCACAAGCATCTTCCGCAGGTCCGGCACAAACCGGCCAAACCTATAAAGTCGTGCCGATCATGTTGGCGCTAATGATCAGCGGTTTTATCGGGATGTTTAACGAAACGTCGCTCAACGTTGCGCTTACAAAATTGATGGATATTTTGCAAATTACGCCAGCCACCGCACAGTGGCTGACGACCGGTTATTTACTTACGCTTGGTATACTGGTGCCTGTATCCGGGCTGCTGCTCCAATGGTTCACGACGAGGCAGCTGTTTATAGCGTCAGCCATCTTTTCTATTATCGGCACGCTGACGGCGGCGCTGTCGCCGAACTTTGAAATGCTCCTCATTGCGCGCGTCATCCAAGCGATCGGCACCGGCTTGATGCTTCCGCTCATGTTCAATACCATTTTGGTTATCTTTCCGCCTGAGAAGCGCGGATCCGCCATGGGGATCATCGGTCTCGTCATTATGTTCGCACCGGCCGTAGGCCCAACGATTGCCGGTCTTCTTATCCAACAGCTAAGCTGGCATTGGATATTCTGGTTGTCGCTGCCGTTTCTCGTCATCGCCTTGCTTTGCGGCATTTTGTTCATGAAGAACGTCTCGACGATTACGAAGCCGCCCATCGACCTTATGTCTATACTTCTTTCAACAATTGGTTTTGGCGGCATCGTCTTCGGCTTTAGCAGCGCCGGCGAAGGAGAAGGCGGCTGGACAAGCCCTAAGGTAGTGATCTCGATTGTCATCGGTGTTGCCGCGTTGATTCTGTTCTCCATTCGTCAATTTAGAATGGAGAGGCCGATGATCAACCTGCGCGCCTTCAAGTATCCGATGTTCTCGATCGGACTGCTTTCCGTCTTTATTACGATGATGATTATTTTATCGTCGATGCTCGTGCTCCCCATTTATTTACAAAATGGATTCGGCATGTCGGCGTTCGAAGCCGGACTTCTCATGCTTCCTGGCGGCATCATCAACGGAATTATGTCGCCGATTATGGGACGCCTGTTCGATAAATACGGACCGAAGTGGCTCGTTATCCCTGGCTTTCTCATTGCAGCCGCGGCGCTCTGGTTCTTCTCCGGCATTACGCCGGCATCGGCGTCGTTCCTTATTATCGTGCTTCACTCCACGTTGTTTATCGGCTTATCGATGATTATGATGCCGGCTCAAACGAATGGTCTTAATCAGCTGCCGCCGCAATTTTATCCGGACGGCACTGCGATTATGAATACGCTACAGCAGATGGCCGGTGCAATCGGCACCGCCATTGCGGTGAGTATCATGTCCGCCGGTACTGAACATTATATGAAAACGTCCGCCAACCCGAACCCGATTGAAGGATTAACCGCGGGCGTGCAAAATGCCTTTATGTTTGGCGCTATTACCGCCTTAATCGGCTTCATCGTCGCCTTTTTCATCAAGCGCGTCGTGGTCAATAAGAAATAAAGAGAAAGGAGTCCATGCCTCGCGGCATGGACTCCTTTCTCTTTAGAGAGCGCGTTATTATTCCGCTGCATGAGTTTTAATCAACGGCGTGAATCGCGCCTTCGTTTGCGCAGCCAACTGCCCCGGCGCGAGCTCCATTTGGCAGCCGATTTTCCCCGCACTGACCGCAATTGTATCCTGCGCCTCCGCGCTGCTGTCGATAAAGGTGGGATATAGCTTTTTCATCCCGATCGGAGAGCATCCGCCGCGCACATAGCCAGTCGATTGCAGCAGCTCCTTGACCGGCAGCATCTCTATCTTTTTCGCCCCTGCCGCTCTTGCCGCGTTTTTCAAATCAAGCTCCTCCGCTACCGGAATGACAAATACATACAAACTTGCGCCTTGATGTGCGACAAGCGTCTTGAACACCTGATTCGGTTGTTTGCCGATTTTCACTGCAACGGCCTCGCCGTGAATTTGTCCGTCCTCGTTATCGTAATGATGAATGCGGTATGGCACCTTCGCCCGCTCCAGCATCCGCATCGCATTCGTTTTCGTTTCAGCCATCCGGCCTTCCATCTCCAATCCTTCATCCCTTGATCTTTTGCACTGCTACAAGGATAACAGGAGATGGAGAGGAACGCTATCGCGGACGCAAATTAAGGATGCAGTAATCATGCCGTTCCCGAAAACCCCCGTTTATTCGGCCTTTGGCCACATGCCTGTAAATTCTTGATCACGATAGGCAAAATAATCGCCCAATACGTTCTCTTTGTCGTCCAAAAATAGCTGATCGGCAATCGCCGCTACGATTTTCGGAACTCCGCAACGCATGCCGGATAAGGCCGATGCCGATATGCCGCAGCTGATAAGCGCCGAGTAGTTAAAGCTGAATAGGCCATGTAACAGCGATGCGCCTTCTTCATCGCGAGCTGTGAAGGCGAATCCCGGGGTTAAGTAAGGGTGCGCATCTAAAATATCGCTGGCGATGCTTTCAGGGGCGGCATACCGATCGCCCCACCTCGCGATATGCCGCTCCACCAGCTTCAGCTCGGGACGCAGCGACGGATCGGTCAGCAGCCCCGTGCTGACGATGATAAAATCGAAGTTTTGTGTCCCTTGCGCCGTCACGACTTCGACGCTCCCATCGTCCGCTTGTGCCACGTTTAACCATGGCGATCCAATATGCAAGCGAAAGCCGGACCATGAGGAAGCCCGCTCGAACGTATCGTTGGTCGGCGGTTGATTATGCTTGAAGAAGTGTACCATCGCCGCATATTTGTCGCCATCGGGAAGCGACGGATACCGCTCAATCATGCCGGACGCTTCCATTTGCCGAATCGGGTTAATGCGTGGCATCTCCTTTCGCCTAACGAAAACATGCGCTTCCGCCACTCCTTCGGACAGCGCGTAATTCGCATTGTCGAACGCCGATGCTCCCCCGCCCAAAACGGCGACACGCTTCCCTTTCAGCGATCCAAAGTCAATGTCCTTCGACGCATGCGCATAAAGCGAGGACGGCAGCCGATCGGCTATCATCGGCGGTACATGCCATTCCCCGCCACCCTGAATCCCCGTCGCCAGCACCACTTTCCGGGCGAGCACCGTCTCAGAGGACGAACCCTCGCCGTCCAAATGAAGCCGGTAAAGCCCTTGTTCGACCGGTTCGATCAGTCTTAGTCTTGTTCCGTTGCAAACAGGCAGGCCCAGCACGCTGCGATACCAGCGCAAATAGCTCATCCAGTCGCCTCGGTTAATTTTATCGACTCGCTCCCAGCCCTCGGGACCGAATTGCGCCTCCCACCAGGACCGATACGTAAGCGAAGGAATGCCGAGATCGATGGAGGTCAAATGCTTTGGCGTCCGCAGCGTCACCATCCGGGCGTACGTCACCCAAGGTCCTTCTAGTCCTTCCTTATTCTCGTCGATAACAAGAATGTTCGAAATTCTTTCCTTCATCAGTCCGAAAGCAATGGCGAGTCCGCTCTGCCCGCCTCCTACGACGACCGTATCGTATACGCGGCCTTCGGTATGGGCGCGGGGGAACACCCAGTTGGCGCCGCCGTAAGCCAAGTAGGACAAATCCGTTTTCACCCTATCGTTCAACGCTTCTATGCTCATCGTCCTCATACCTTTCAGCAATAGGAGATTATAAACGGTTCGATTCGCTTGGATGTCAGACTATATAACATTACTTACTTCCATCTTAGCTGGACCGTTTGAACGGATGAAGGCGGATTCAGTTATTTTGTTTGTCATGCCTAACGATTACGGATCTAATTGTTCATGGTTACGATAAAAGCAGCAGACACGCCTCACCTTTACACCGTTTCTAGTTGAATCAAGTGGCCTAGTTGTCTGGTGATATTGACGGAGATTTCATGGCGTGGTAAAAAGTTAAGCCGCAATTTCAGGCAAACCTGAAATTAAAAAAGGCTGCTCAGGAAAATGATTACTCACTGAGACAGCCTTTTTGGGCAATTCATGAATCCGGACGAATTTCATCGGACATTAACAACCGCTGTTTAAGAGCATCCATTTGTGCCTCCGCACCTGGGTGCCCTTAAACAGCCTATTTCGAATGATGTATAGTAATATTCGCTACACCTTAATGCTCAAATAGCTTTCTACCTCTTGCCAAGGAATGCTGAATCCTTTGCCTTTGGCGCAAAAGATCGAGGTCGACGTGTATTCCGGATCGGCATCCTTATTGTAACCTTTATCCGCAATGACTTTATCTGTCTGATGGCAGCGCTTGTAGCCTCCCGGCCGCAGCGAAAGACTGCCCTTCCCGCGCGTAAAGGCGGCAAATTCCAAACCGTAGTTGAGGAACGTCGACACTGGTACGGCCGCCGTAATCATCGTCTGGTCGCCGTCCGTCTCCGGCGGATCGAACACGCCGCTCGCTTGTTGAATATCGGACATAATTTTGCCGATATGATCGAGGCTCGCTTTTATTTTCACCGCATACACCGGCTCAAGCAGCACATTATCCGCTTTCTCTAGTCCTTGCCTGAGCGCGCGCAGCGCCGCTTCGCGGAAATCGCCGCCGCTTGTGTGCATGTTATGCGACTTTCCCGTTAATAACGTTACCTTCAGATCGGTGACCGGCGAGCCAGTCAACAGGCCGTGATGGTCCTTTTCGGTCAAATATTGGCCGATCGCATTCTGGAAGCCGCTCGCCAAATCGTTCGGATGGCAGCGATTCATGAAAGTCAGCCCGCCCCCCCGTGGTCCCGGCTCAAGCAGAAGATGCACCTCCGCCAAGTGGCCGAGCGGCTCGAAATGCCCGTAGCCGAAAACGGAATTATCGATCGTTTCTTTATACAGCACTTCCGGCGTCCCAAATGAGACAGCCATATCGAAACGGTCTGCCAATACCTGCTCCAACACTTCCAGCTGGATCGTTCCCATAACGTGAACGTGCAGCTCTTGGAGCGCTTCGTTCCACGAAACGGCAAGCGACGGATCTTCCGCATCCAGCAGTTGAAAGCGGCGCAGCGCTTCACGGTCAGGGATCGACCGGTCATACAGCACTTTCGACTGCAGCACAGGCATAAGCTCGTATTGCGCGTGCACGCCGCCTTCGCCGACAGCGAAGCCCGCTTCCGCCGAAGTCAAGCCGGTCACCGCGAACAGCTTTCCTGCCTCTGCTTGATCTGCCGACGTATACTTGTCGCCGCTATAAAGACGAATTGACGTCACCTTATCCCGCCGTTGTTCACCGTTTCGATCTTCATATACGATCTCATCCCGCACGCGCAGCGTTCCTTGCGTCGCTTTCATAAATGTTACTCTTGTCCCCTGCTTGTCGTGCCTAATTTTATAGACCCGAGCCGCAAATGGAGCCCCCTGATCGCGGCTAGCGTAAGTCCATTCGGTCAGCCGTTCCATCGATTCGGCAATTCCTACATCGAGCAAAGCAGAACCGGACATGACCGGGAATAATTGCCGCTCTTTTATGAGCCGGCTAATCGTTAAACGCGCCAATGTCTCGTCGGCTTTGCCGTCCAAATAAGCCTCAAGCAGCTCTTCGTCGCGTTCCGCTGCAGCGGACAGCAGCTCATCGGGATAGCCCGTCCCTCCGGCGGGTACGGCATCAGGGCTCAGCTGCTTGCGAATTTGCGCTAGGACGGCGTCCGCGTCCGCGCCTTCGCGATCCGTTTTATTAATAAAGAAAAAAACGGGAATACAGTGCTTTTTGAGCAGCTCCCACACCGTCTCTGTATGACCTTCGATACCCTCAGCCGCGCTAATAATAACAACGGCGTAATCCATCGCTTGCAGGGAACGCTCCATTTCCGCTGAAAAATCGACGTGCCCAGGCGTATCAATCAAATCATACGTGCGGTTATTTATGAGCATCGAGGCTTGATCGGCGAATATAGTAATGCCGCGAGCCTTCTCCAGGTCGTGAATGTCGAGAAAAGCGTCTTTATGGTCGACTCTGCCTCGATTGCGGATACTGTTTGCCCGATACAGCAGCTGCTCGGCAAACGTCGTTTTACCGGCGTCGACGTGGGCCAGCAGGCCGACCGTAATCGGCGCATGCCCCATCATAGCGCCGCAGTGAAGCGGTTCGACAGCGTTCCTAGCTTCTCGATACGAATCTTCACTTCATCGTCCGGCTGCAAATACACTTGCTTATCCTCCGGGAGGCCAAGTACGACGCCTTCCGGCGTGCCAGTTAAAATAACATCGCCCGACTCAAGCGTCATGTGATGGGACAGATAGCTGACGATCTCGTCGCAATGAAAAATCATATCGGATGTATTGGAATTTTGCCGCAGCTCGCCGTTCACTTCCGTTTGTATAGACAAGCGGTTCGGGTCACCGACCTCATCCGAAGTAACAAGATACGGGCCGAGCGGGCAAAAGCCGTCGCCGCTCTTGCCGAGCAGCCACTGCGAGGTGCGTGTTTGCAGCTCCCGGGCTGAGAGATCGTTGGCTGCAGCGTATCCGGCGACATAGCCGAGTGCATCCTTTTTCGAGACGCGCTGCGCTTTTTCGCCGATAACGATCGCAAGCTCCGCCTCGTAATCCAGCTTTTTTGTCGTCGCAGGAATAGTTACAACGGACAAATGGCCGGCAAGCGCATTATTGAACTTATTGAACAATATCGGGTATTCCGGTATCGCTGCATTCGTTTCTTCGGCATGCTTGCGATAGTTCAATCCGACGCAGATCAGCTTCTGCGGCGCGGGCACGCAAGGCGCCCATTCCGCCGTTTCTTCCGCTACTAGGTAACGATGGTCGGCTACCGTCGGCAATGACGCCACATAAGCATCCAACCGCTTTAACGCGTCCTTTCCGCCTCTCAGCAGCTCCATCATTTCTGTTGGGATGCCCCTGCCTGTCCCGTCTGCCGGCTTAACCGCCAGCGCTTTTTCGATATCAATTAAGCCGCGGTCCGTCGCCACGCACAGTCTGTATCCCGAATCTGTTTTTATCGTTGCCAGCTTCATCGTCGTTTCTTCCTCCCGTTACTGCGTTTATTTGGGCAAGCCATTTCAATAATCCAGTACTTTTATTTGAGTTCATCCCTATTGGTTATTCTCACATGCGGCCCATAGGAAGACAGCTCCACCAAGTTATCATCCGGATCGCGAATATAGACCGATTGCATTGGCCCTAGCGCCCCTGTCCGTTCCACCGGCCCGAGCACCGGCTCGATGCAATGCTCCTTCAGCTGACGCAGCACCTCTTGCAGCGAATCGTTCACAATGAGGCAAAAATCTGCCGAGCCTGGCATTGGCTTGTCAGCCTTCGGGTCGATCTCGTGGCCGACTTCCTGAAAATTAATTTTTTGCAGCCCGAACTTCGCCGCTTTGCGCCCTTGGCCGAATGTCTGAATGTCCATGCCGAGCACATCGCCGTAGAAACGAACGGACTCGTCGATGCTCTTTACCGTCAACACCAAATGATCCAGTCTTTCAATCCTCATGCTTATCCCCCTTAGTAGGACGGTCTTGTCTATGCTGTCTTCTTTGCTGTCTTCATTAGCTCTTGCAACTAGACTTACAACCAGTATAAGCCATCCGGAGCCGCTCTTTCCATGAAAGCTTATAAATGCAACTGAGTAAAGAATGAGGTATATTTCCACGATAGCCGACCCATGCTACAATATGGATAAAACGCTTGTCCATTCCAAACGATGAAGGAGTGACATTAATGGCTATCGACATTTATTTGAATTTTAAAGGAAATACCCGTGAAGCGGTGCTTTTTTACGCGGATGTGTTCGGTACACAGCCCGATAATCTGCTCACATTCGGAGACGTCCCGCAGGACCCGAACCATCCTTTGCCGGAAGAAGCTCGCGATTGGATTATGCATGCAAGGATTAATATTCACGGCAGCACCGTCATGTTTTCTGATGTGCTCCCGAACATGCAGTTTTCGCAAGGAAACAACATTACGCTATCGCTTGGCTTTACCGATCTTCAAACGTTTAACAACACGTTTGACCGGCTGAAGGAAGGCGGCGAAGTCGGGATGGAACCGCAGGAAACATTCTGGAGTAAGCGTTATGGGAATCTGACCGACCGTTTTGGCATCGGCTGGCAGTTTAATTTTAACGAAGAATAGAGCTAGCGCCGCGCTGCCGTTATTGCTGCTCCATCGTCACAAATTGCCCTTCAATTGCCCGGTCGGCTTCGCAAGTTTCGTTCGATCAATCGCACAAATGGTTTTTTTAGTGTAAAATAAAAGCTATTACGAATTAGGAGCTGCATCGCATGGCAAACGAAGAAGTAATTTTGACGCAAGAAGGCATGAATAAGCTCGAGGAGGAGCTTGAGGAGCTCAAGACAGTTAAGCGGGCTGAGCTGGCTCAACGTTTGAAGGTCGCCATTAGCTACGGCGATTTGAAGGAGAACAGCGAATATCATTCGGCGAAGGACGACCAGGCGTTCATGGAGACGCGTATCGTTCAAATCGAACGGATGCTGAAAAAAGCCAGAGTCGTTGAAAGCACCGACAATTCAAAAGTGCAAATCGGGTCCGTTGTCGTGTTGAACGATATCGAAATGTCCGAGCATATTGAATATAGGCTAGTTGGTCCAGCCGAAGCCGACGTGTTCAACAATAAAATTTCGTATGAAAGCCCGCTAGGCAGCGCACTGCTCGGCAAAACAGCGGGAGACACTGTCAAAGTGGCCGCTCCGATCGGCGAAATCAGGTACGAAGTGCTGGAAATTAAAAACGTTTAATGTTTGAAAAAGGCGCAAATCCACATTAGGATTTGCGCCTTTTTCAAACATTGGGGTCATGTGTACCTCTGTCAAGAAAGTAGACACGCTCATTATGCAACCTGGTGCTACTCGTAATACCGTTTTACACATAAATATGGGGTCATGTAATTAATAGAAGAATGACGGCGAATCCGGTTGTAGCCAAACTCTACTCCTGTAAGACGGAAACCCGTCTTACAGACGCATATCCGGCCCTAAATTCACCTCTCTCGCATGTATTTTCTCCTTTGTAAGGTTCCTTCGAGCCTTACAGCACGGTCGCAGGCTCATTTTCTCCTCTGTAAGGCGCTTTCGAGCCTTACAGCACGGTCGCAGGCTCATTTTCTCCTCTGTA